>JBKEAH010000210.1:0-8820 GCA_047972065.1 Desertimonas sp. | reverse complement strand
TCCGCTCGGGCTCCCCGTGGAACTCGCCGGACATCTCGGCGATGCCCGCCGCGTTGTCCGAGACCGGCCCGAACGTGTCCTCGGAGACGATCACCCCGGTGGTGGCGAGCATGCCCATGCCGGTGAGGGCGATCAGGTAGAGCGAGAACGTGAGGTTGCCGCCGCCGAGGGCCAGCGACACGGCGATGGCGATGGCGATGGCGATGACGGCGTAGACCGAGCTTTCGAGACCGCTCGCGGTGCCCGACAACACCACGGTGGCGGGACCGGTCTCGGCCGACTCGGCGATCTCGCGCACCGGCCCGTACTCGGTGCCGGTGTAGTACTCGGTGAGCCGGCTGATGAGCTGGGCCAGCACCAGGCCGATGGCCACGGCCCCGAAGCACTTCCACCCCGCATTGGCCTGGTCGTTGCCGACATAGAGCAGCGCCACCAGCAGCGTGCCGACGAGCGTCAAGGTGCCGGCGACCAGGAAGCCCTGGTTGATCGGCCGCAGCGCGTTCGTCTCGCCGTCTCGGGCCTTGACGGCAAAGACCCCCGCGATCGAGGCGACGACGCCGATGGCGCGGGCCGCCAGCGGGAACATCACGCCGAGCGCGGGGTTCATTCCGACCGAGTTGAAGGCGGCCACGCCGAGGATGATCGAGGCGACCAGCGTGACCTCGTAGCTCTCGAAGAGGTCGGCGGCCATGCCGGCGCAGTCACCGACGTTGTCGCCGACGTTGTCGGCGATCGTCGCCGGGTTGCGCGGGTCGTCTTCGGGGATGCCTGCTTCGACCTTGCCGACGAGATCGGCACCGACGTCGGCCGCCTTGGTGAAGATGCCGCCGCCGACGCGCAGGAACAGTGCCAACAGCGAACCACCGAAGCCAAAGCCGACCAGGATCGCCGAGCTGGTGTTCTGGAACACGACGATGATGAGGGTCGCGCCGAGGAGGCCGAGCCCGACGGTGAACATGCCCGCCACCCCGCCGGTGCGAAACGCCACGGTGAGCGCCCGGGGCAGGCTGTTGGTCAGCGCGGCGGCGGCGGTGCGGACGTTGCCGCGTGTCGCCAACGTCATGCCGATGTACCCGGTGAGACCGGACGCCGCGCAGCCGAGGAGGAAGGCGAGGGTCCGGAAGAGACCCGACGAGGCAAAGCTCAGCGCCGTCGACTCGTCGGGCCGGAGGATCTCGGTCGACGTGAAGAACACGATCGCAGCGACGGGGATGAGGATGAACCCGATCGTGCGGAACTGACGTTTCAGATAGGCCCACGCGCCTTCCTGGATGGCGAGGGCGATCTCGCGCATGCGTGGTGTCCCGTCGTCGGCGGCCATGACCGATCGCACGAGGTGGAAGCCGACGCCGAGGGCAAGCAGCGAGGCTGCGGCCGACAGCCCCAGCACCGCCCATTCCCCACCTCTGAGGGTGAAGTCCTGCCACCCGCCTTCGGCTCCGAGCAGCGCAGTTCTCAACGTGCCTCCAAGGGCTGTGAGTGAGTTGTGTGGGCGCTCCCGACCGCACCCGAGCCAACCCGCAGGAAGCTCTCATGGCAGCGTGAGCGGAGCGCAATGTACTCCTCTGCGTCCCCCCGTCAAGTGACGGACGGTGGGCCCGGTCACACCGCCCGTCGAGTCCCGCCCGTCAGCCGTACAGACCGGGGTGATATGCCCGCTCGCCGTGAAGGGCGAGATCGAGGCCGGCGCTCTCATCTCGGTCGCTGACCCGCACGCCGATGGTGCGTTTCAGCGCCAGCATGATCCCCAGCGTCAGCACGAACGACCACCCGATCGCCGCCCCGTTGGCCAACGCCTGCTCGGCGAACAGCCCGAGCCCGCCGCCGTAGAAGAGACCCGCGTCGAAGGTGTTCACCGGATCGCCGGCCGGGTTGACGACGCCGGCGAAGAAGTCGGGGTTGGCGAACAACCCGGTGGCCAGCGACCCGACCAAACCGCCCATGAAGTGGACGCCGACGACGTCGAGGGCGTCGTCGTAGCCGAAGCGGTCCTTGAGCCGCACCGCATAGCAGCACACGGCGCCGGCCAGCGCGCCGATCAGCGCCGGCGCCGCGCCCGACACGTAACCCGCCGCCGGGGTGATCGCGACGAGACCGGCGACGACCCCCGACGCCGCCCCGAGGGTGGTCGGGTGCCCGTCGCGCACCCACTCGATCAGCACCCAAGCGAGCCCGGCGGCGGCCGCGGCGACGAACGTGTTGAGGAACGCCTGGGCGGCCTGGCCGTTGGCGGCCAGGGCCGAGCCGGCGTTGAACCCGAACCACCCAAACCACAAGATGCCGGTGCCGATCATGACGAGCGGAAGGTTGTGCGGCGGCTCGCGGTCGCCGCGGCGGGCGCCGAGCACGAGCACCGCGGCCAACGCGGCGATGCCGGCGTTGACGTGGATCGCCGTGCCGCCGGCGAAGTCGATCGAGCCGCGGTCGAACAACCAGCCGCCGTACACCCACTTGAAGACCGGGAGGTAGACGAGAACCACCCAGACCGGCACGAAGATCGCCCAGGCCTTGAACATCATCCGGTCGGCGACGGCACCCGAGATCAGCGCGGGCGTGATCGAGGCGAACATGCCGAGGAACGCCACCCCGGCCAGCGCCGATCCGTCACCGGCGGTGGCGATGTCGTTGAGGAAGAACGAGTCGAAGCCACCGATGAACGCGTTGTCAAAGGGCACCTGGGCCAGCGAGTAGCCGAACGCCACCCAGATCACGGGGACGACCAACACGCAGTAGAGGTTCATCAGCAGCATGTTGAGCACGCTGCGGCTGCGATCCATCCCGCCGTAGAACAGGGCGAGCCCGGGGATCATGAACAGCACCAGCGCGGCCCCCGTCATGACCCATGCAAGATTGCCTTCCAACACGCACACCCTCTGTGATCGGCGACCAGAACAGGCAGCAACTTGACGGCGAGATGTTTCGGCGCTGTTTCCGAACGTGCGCAGCGTGATGAATCGCGCGCGAGCAGGCGCCTCGGTCATTGCGCTCGAGCCGCACCACGGGCGGCGCGCCGCGCTGGCCCAACGGTTTGCCGATGCCGACGTGCGCATCGTCGACGCGTCAGCGGATCAGCGTCACGCCCTCGAAGCCGGCCCACTCGCGATCGGCGGTGAGCACCGACTCGCCGGTGCGAGCACCCAGCGCGAGACACAGCCGGTCGGCGAGCGAGATGCCTTCGCCGCGCCGCCAGCGGGCGGCCGCCCACCCGGCATCGGCACGGGTCACCGGGTCGACCGTCAGGTCGTAGCCGTCGAACAGCGCCTGCACGAGCGTCCAGTCGCGGCCGTGCATCAAGACCTTCTGGCCGATCTCCGACCAGTTGGCAGCACCACAGCGCGCCCCCGCGGACAACGCGTCCTCGACCCGATCAGCACCCGGCTCGCCGAGCACGAACGCGAGCGCCGCGGAAGCGTCGAGCACGGTCACGGCCGGTCCTCGGAGGCCGCCGCCACACGCCGCTCGGCCAAGAGCTCGTCGACGAGGGCGAGGCCGCTCATCTCTCGGCGCACCCGATCGCGCAGCTGCCCGCGCGTCATCAGGATCAGACCACCTTCGGTCTCGACGATGACCACCGGCGTGCCCGGCTCCAGCCCGGCTCGCTCGCGGGCGGCGGCGGGCACGACGAGACGGCCGCGATCTCCCATCACGGTCTGGTGAGTCCCACTCACGAACTCACGATACCACTCAGGTTGTCGTGTGGGATCGGCGTGCTCAGCCCTCGCCCGCGAGGTCCTTGAACCGGTCGCGCAGATCACGCTTGAGAATCTTGCCGCTGGGGTTCTTCGGGAGCGCGTCGACCAGCGCGACGTACTTCGGCGCCTTGTAGCCGGCGAGACGGTCGCGGGCGTGAGCCAGCAACGCCTCCTCGGTGACGTCGCTGCCCGGCTTGGCGACAACGACCGCGGCGACGGCCTCGATCCATCGCGGGTGGGGCACGCCGAACACCGCCACCTCGGCGACCGCGGGGTGGCCGAACAGCGCCTCCTCGACCTCTCGGCTGGCGACGTTCTCCCCGCCCGTCTTGATCATGTCCTTCTTCCGGTCGACGACGGCGAGATAGCCGTCCTCGTCCATCACCCCGAGGTCGCCGGAGTGAAACCACCCGCCCTGGTACGCCATCGCCGTCTTCTCGGGGTCGTTCCAGTAGCCGAGCGTCGCCTGTGGGCTGCGGTGGACGATCTCGCCAACCGTCCCGCGCGGAACGTCGTTCCCGTCGTCGTCGACGATGCGGGTCTCGACGTTGAGGCTTGCTCGGCCGGCCGAGCCGAGCCGGGTGAGCTGCTCGCTGGGCGGCAGGATGGTCGCCAGCGGCGCCATCTCGGTCTGTCCGTAGAAGTTCCACAGCGATACGTCGGGCAGCCGCTCGGACAGCTCCTTCAACACCTCGACGGGCATCGCCGAGGCGCCGTAGTACCCCTTGCGGAGCGACGACAGGTCGGTGGTGTCGAAGTCGGGGTGACGGAGCAACGAGATCCACACCGTCGGCGGGCAGAACAGCTTGGTGACGCGGTGGCGCTCGATCGTGCGCAGCAGCTCGCCGGGTTCGGGGCCGGGCAAGACGATGCTGGTTGCGCCGAGGTACACGTCGACGGTGAGGAAGCAGTGGAGCTGGGCGCAATGGTAGAAGGGCAGCGAGTGGGCCTCGACGTCATCAGCGGTCATGTTCCCGTCGACGATGCAGCCGACGTACTGCTGGATCAGCATGCGGCTGGTCATGATCGCACCCTTGGGGCGTGACTCGGTGCCGCTGGTGTACATCAGCTGGATCGGGTCGTCATCGCCGACCAGCACGTCCGGTGGGGTGTCGTCGTCATGACGCTCCCATACCCCGACGTCGTCCCAGCCGTCCGGTGCCGACTCGCCGGTGAGACCGATCCACCCGCGCACCCCCACCTCCCGGTCGCCGAGGGCGTCGACCATCACGGGCCCCAGGGCATCCTCGACGATGACGCCGGTGGCGCCGGAGTGGTCGAGGATGAAGGCGACCTCCTCGGCGTTGAGCATGAAGTTGATCGGGACCGAGATCGCCCCGAGCTTGGCGAGGGCGAAGTAGACGACGACGAACTCGCGGCAGTTGTGGGAGAGCAGCGCGATGCGATCGTTGCGCGCCACCCCGGCGGAGACGAGTGCGTTGGCCGTACGGTTGACGGCGGCGTCGAGCTCCGCGAAGGTCTCGGTCCGTTCGCGCCAGATCAGCGCGGTGCGGTCCGGTGTGCGCGCCGCCGTCCGAGCGAGCAGATCGCCCAGCCCGTGCCGACGGGCCGAGGCGATCGTGGCGGTCAGGGCGTCGGGAAACGTGCTGACCGAGGTCATCCTCGGACCGTACGACGTTGCGCCGCACCGCTTCGAGCGGGAACGGTCAGCCGATCGCCTCGAGTGCCGTACGGACGTGAACCGACTTGTCGTCACGGACGCTGGAACTGAGGCGGTCGGCGATGCCGGAGTCGATCCGAGCCGCCGCCCTCACCGCCGCGCCCCTGGTTCGGCCACATGGGTGCCCGGCGGCCACATCGGCGAGCACCCCCGCTGTCTCGTCGTCGCCGATCGCTCCGGCGACATCGATGAGAACGACCCGTCGGGAGGATTCGATATCGAGGTCACACACGTCAGCTGCGGTCCCCAACGAAGACCTATTGTTTGCCTAAATCAATCGCTCAGGGGACTGGCACGGACTCGATACGTATGGACTCGCCCGGCCCCACCAGGACGGGGTTGGACGGCTCGACGGCGTGCGGTTCGATCGGCACCGGGTTGCCCGAGAGCACCTCGACGGTGCACCCACCGAGGTCGATCTCGACCCGTAGCCGGGAACCGTGCCGTTGCAGGTGGAACGCCAGACGTCGCCACCCCTCGGGCAGGCTGGGCGTGAACCGAATCGCCATCCCGCTGTCGAACAGCCCGGCGAACCCGAACGCGATCGTGCTCCAGACCCCACCCGCCGACGCCACGTGCACCCCGTCGGGGGTGTTGCCGTGAAGGTTGGCGAGGTCGATGAACAAGGCCTCACGGAAGTACTCCACGGCGAGGTCGTCGTAGCCGATCTGGGCGGCCGCCATCGCCTGCACACACGCCGACAGCGACGAGTCACCGGTGGTGATCGGGTCGTAGTAGTCGAAGTTGCGTCGCTTCTGGTCCAACGAGAACTGGTCGCTGCGCAACGCCATGGCCAGCACGACGTCGGCCTGCTTGAGCACCTGGTGGCGGTAGATGACCAGCGGATGGAAGTGCAACAGCAACGGGTACTTCTCGGGCGGCGTGCCGTCGAAGTCCCACGGTTCGAGTTCGAGGAACGTGTCGTCTTGGGGGTGGATGCCCAACTCCTCGTCGAAGGGCAGGTACATGCTGTGGGCCGCCTCGGTCCAGCGCCGCGGCTCGTCGGGATCGAGTTGCACGCGGCGAGCCAGATCGTCGTAGGCCTCCTGGTTCCATTCCTCGAGCAACTCGACGACTCGTGCCGCGTACCGCATGTTGAAGCGGGCCATCACGTTCGTGTAGAGGTTGTCGTTGACGACCGTCGTGTACTCGTCGGGCCCGGTCACCCCGTGGATCCGGAACTGCGGCGAGCCGTTGGACCCGTAGAAGCCGAGATCGGCCCACAGCCGCGCCGTCTCGACGAGGACCTCGGCCCCCTCGCCGGCGAGGAACGCGATGTCGCCGGTGGCATCGAGATAGCGCTTGAGCGCGAACGCCACGGCGGCGTTGATGTGGTACTGGGCGGTCCCGGCGGCGTAGTAGGCCGACGCCTCCTCCCCGTTGATCGTGCGCCACGGGTACAGCGCCCCCTTCTGGCTCAGCGTGATCGCCCGCTGTCGGGCGGTCGGCAACGTGTGCCATCGCCAACGCAGCAGCTTGCGGGCGGTGTCGGGTGAGGTGTAGGCGAGGAACGGCACCACGTAGGTCTCGGTGTCCCAGAAGTAGTGGCCCTCATAGCCACCGCCGGTCACGCCCTTGGCGGCGATCCCCTGCTCCTGGTTCTGGGCGCTGGCCTGGGCGAGCTGGAACAGGTTCCAGCGGAGCGCCTGCTGCGCCGGGTTGTCGCCGATCAACTCGACGTCGGCCCCGTCCCAGAACGTGTCGAGCCATTCGCGCTGCTCGGCGGCGATCGTCGCCACCCCGTCGGTCTCGGCCCGATCGAGGGTGCGCCCGCATCGATCGAGCAGCTCGGGAACCGGCACCCCCGTCGAGGTGTGATAGCTGACCAGCTTGACGATGCGCAGGTGCTGACCGGCATGAAGCCGCGACGTGATCACCGCCTTCGCCAGGTCCTCGTCGGCCGTCGAGTCGATGCCGTAGTCGGCGGCGGTCTCGACGTGATGTCGGACGCTGGCGGCGAGGGTCATCGCGCTGTTGGCGCAGCGATAGCCCAACGTCAGTCGGCCGTCGCTGCTCTCGTGGCCCTGCGGGACGAGGACACGGTGGGCGAAGCCACGCATCCGGCGGGGATCGGCGGTGGCGCCGAGCGCGTGGGCGGTGACGTGGTACTCGTCCTCGCCGTCCTGGCGGTTGAGCAGCTGCGAGGAGATCACGACCGGGGCCGAGCCGTCGAGCATCGTGACCTCGAAGGTGAGCACGGCGAGATGGCGGTGCACGAGGCTGACCAGGCGCTGCGAACGTACCCGTACCCGCTTGCCGCCCGGCGTCCGCCAGATCAGGTCACGGGTCAACGTCCCGGAACGCAGATCGAGCACCCGTTCGTACTGCTCGAGCTCGGCGCTCGCCAACAGCAGCGGCTCGTCGTCGACGTAGAGCTTCATCACCTTGGCATCGGGGACGTTGACGATCGTCTGGCCGGTGGTGGCGAACCCGAAGGCGTCCTCGGCGTGCTCGATGTTCCAGGTCTCGTGGAAGCCGTTGATGTAGGTGCCGTGCTGTGCCGCGTCGCGGCCCTCCTCGGGGTTGGCGCGCATCCCGAGGTAGCCGTTGCCGACGGCGAACAGCGTCTCGGTCGTACCCAGGTCGGCGGCGTCGTAGTGACGCTCGACGAGACGCCAGGGATCGACCGGGAAGCGCCACTGCGGCAACTCGCGGGGAGCCGGGTTCCTCATGCCGTCACCCCGCCGGGGACCAGCTCACCGAGGTCGTCGACCACCAGGTCGGCGCCGGCGGCGGTCAGCGCCGCCGGCCCGGCGCCGCGGTCGACGCCGATCACCAGGTCGGCTGGGGCGGCGGCGCCCGATTCGACCCCCGACAGCGCATCCTCGACGACTACCGAGCGGGTGACATCGACGCCGAGGTCGGCGGCCGCCGTGCGGTACATGTCGGGCGCGGGCTTGCCGGCGAGGTGTCGTTCGGCAACGGTGAGACCGTCGACCACGTCGGGGAGGCGGTCGGCGAGACGGGCGGCGGCGAGGACCTCGCGGGCGTTGCGCGACGACGACACCACGGCCATCGGTACACCAAGGCCTTCGAGATGATCGAGCAGGAGCAGCGAACCGGGATAGGCACGGATCCCGTCGTCGCGCAACACCTGTTGGAACAGTTGGTTCTTGCGGTTGCCGAGCCCACCGACGGACTCCTCATCCGGCGGCGACGCGGCGGCGCCATCGGGGAGCTGGAGACCCCGGGAGGCGAGGAACGACCGGACCCCGTCGAAGCGGGGCTTGCCGTCGACGTAGGCGTGGTAGTCGTCGCCGGTGTAGGCGGGCTGGTCGGGGTGATGGACGCTGAGGTACTCGTTGAACATCTGCGACCACGCCGCCTGATGGATGTCGGCGGTCGGCGTCAGCACACCGTCGAGATCGAACAGCACGGCCTGGTAGCTGGCCCAGTCCGGGAGTTCGCCTGCCATGGCGCCGGAGGATAGACGGCGCCGTGGCAGCC
>JBKEAH010000208.1:0-47426 GCA_047972065.1 Desertimonas sp. | reverse complement strand
GCAGCTCGCCGACCTTGGTCCGTAGATAGGGCTCGTAGTCGACGACCCGGCGAACGGTGAACCCGTTCTTGACGATCCCACGGCGGAACGAGTGCGGCGGTCCGTCCATGTTGATCATGCTCGGCACCGAGCTGTCGGGCCGGGAGCCCTGACCGGAACAGAACGTCTGCCACTGCTTGGCCGCGATGCTCACCGCCTGGTGTGACGCCAACCCCCAGATGCCGGTGGCATCGTCCCAGTAGACCGGAGCGTTGGCACGCATCCAGGCGAACCGCTCGTCGGGGTCGGCGTAGAGCTCCGGCGACAACAGCGCGATGTCGTCGCGTGTCGGATGGCCGGCCGACCCGCGCCCGGCGCGGTCGAGGTGGACGCGGAAGTCGAGCAGCTCGTCGCTCATCGGTTCAGTCTCGCCGCCGCGGCGAACTCAGCTCCGACCGAGCAGCAGGTCGCCGATGCCCGACTCGACGGGGTCGGCGCCCTCGGGCACCTCGGTGAGAAACGGGGTCAGCCAGGACACTGAAACCTCACCGCGCGCGACCGTGCCGCCGTCGGTGTCGGCGGGGAGGACGGCGACGTCGCCCCACACGGCGACGCTGCGGTAGGTGCCGGGGGCGCCGTCGATCGGCTCGAGACGGGCCGATCGGAGCGCCCGGCTGGGCGCCGCGGCGATCGTGGTCCGTCGCCACCCGACGATCTCGCCGAGCGGCCGGTTGGGCACGTTGATGTTGACCAGTACGGCCTCGGGCGGGGGGTCGGCAAGCAGCCCGGTGGCGGCGGCGAGCGCGATGTCCGCCGCCGCGGACCAGTGCTGATCGACGACGGTGCCCGGCAGCGCCTGGCCCTCGACCGCCCCGCTGACCTCCTGGGAGATGGCGATCGCGCTGATCCGGCCGAGCCGGGCGGTGGTCGCGGCACCGACGGTGCCCGAGTGATAGATCGCCCGACCGACGTTGGCCCCGGGGTTGATGCCCGACACCACGAGATCGAATCGACCGCCGAAGACGCCCAGGCGGCCGAACAGCACACACAGCGCCGGCGGTCCGGCCACCGACCACGACTGGTACCGGTCGTCGATCTCATGGTGACGCACGACCGGGTCCATGTCCACGAGCGCACCCAGCGATGCGCTCGACCCGGAGTACTCGCCGTCGGGAGCCACGACGATCACCTCGCCCAGCGACACCAGCGCCCGGGCGAGGACGTGCAGGCCGTCCGAGCCGATGCCGTCGTCGTTGGTGACGAGGATCCGGCGCGGCTCGGTGGCGCCGGTCATGCCGACCTCCGGCGATGGGTCGTACCCGTCGAGACCACCGAGCGGTTGGCGGCAAACACGAACACCGCCACCGCGCCGCCCAGCGCCGCCAAGGCGCCGGTGGCCTGCGCCGCCGGCACCCCGTCGGCAACCCCGATGAGCAGCACCACCGCCGACATGGTCAGCACGACGGCCCCGACGACGATGACGACCCGCTCGAAGCGCGTGTACTCGGGATCGGCGGCCACCGAGTTGGAGGTCGCTCCCTCGGCCCGCAGCATCTCCTCCACCCAGCGCACCGGGGCCGACACCGCGATCGTCGCCACCGGCGCCCAGGCGGCGAAGATCCCCGCCAGCCACAGCTGCCCGCCGGCACCGACCCGCTCGTCGCGCGCCACCACGGCGGCGGCGGCGAAGACCGTGAGGGCCGTCACGAGGAACACGAGCAGCGCCTTGACGTAGCGGATCACGATCACCTGCAGGCGGATCAGGTGTCGGGCCATGCCGTATTCCACCTTGGCGACCTCGTCGGCCAGCGAGCGCGAGCGCGACGCGACCAGCTCGAACACCCCTGCGGCGCGGGCCGGATCGTCGTGCTCGGCGGCGGGTCGATCGAGACCGTAGGCGACGAGCCGGCGGTCGATCCGCTGGCGACCCGCCGAGTTCGGCGGCACGACCAGTTCGATGGTGGCCGGCGCCGCCCGGGCCGTGTCGACCTGCGCGGCCGCCCCGGCCGACAGCTCATCGGCCGGGATCTGCAGCCCGGTGAGGGTGAAACGCGGCACAAACACCATGCCGGTCGAGCCCTGCACGTGGTGGGCATGGAAGTAGAAGCGGGTGAGATCGCCGAGCAGGACGAAGAACACGGCCAGCGGGACGGCGAGGACGATGGCGGCGACGACGGCCAGCAGCACGTGGGGGGCCGACCGATCGACATCGAGCAGCGTGCCGACCACCGCCGCTATCTGGTCGCGCATCACCGCCGGCAGCAACACCATCAGCCCGGCCCCCGACAACAGGGCGGTGGCGACGCGGTGGAGCGTGCTGAGGCGCACCTCGCAGCGCTGCAGGAACGCCCGCGCGGCGGCGTGATCGTCGGGCGTCCAGACGTTCGACACGTCGGCAGTCTTCCACCGCGTGCCCGCCAGCCGGTGCACCCGAACCGGCAACCGGTCCCGCGCCGATCGCGAGCAGAGTGCTTGCTCTTGCTATGCATGTGTGGTGGCCAAGGAGAACCAGGTCCAGCCTCGCCCTCGACGAGGTGACGGACATCGCGTGCTGTGCATCCCCGGCTTCAGCGCCGGGGACAACTCGAACTTCCCACTCGCCGCGGTGATCCGCACCAACGGCTGTCGACCGGCCAAGAGCGGACTGCCGCGCAACGAAGGCCCGAGCGAGCGCGTGTTGCGTCGGCTGGACCAGCGCCTCGAACACCTCGCCGAGGTGTCGGGGCGCCGGGTCAGCGTGGTCGGCGTCAGCCTCGGGGGTGTGTTCGCCCGGCGGCTGGCGCGCCGGTACCCCGAACTGGTCCGCCAGGTCGTCACCATCGGCTCCCCGATCCGCTTCGATGACGACCAGCGCGGCGGCTCCCGCCTGGTGACCGCGATGTGGAACCGCAGCGCATCGCGTTTCGACCCGGCGGCGATGGAGGAGCTTCAGCAGCGTGAGGAGACCAAGGCGCCGTTGACGGTGCCGGCGACGTCGATCCACTCCCGTCTCGACGGTGTGGTGCCGTGGGTACGCAGCCTCGACGAGCCGGGCGAGCTCAGCGAGAACATCGAGGTGCGCGGCGCCAGCCACGTCGGGTTGATCGTCCATCCGGGTGTTCACCTCGTCCTCGCCGACCGGATCCGCCAGCGCGAAGGCGAGTGGCGGCCGTTCCGCATCCCGTCGGGCGCCGGCACGCTGATCGCCCGCGCCGAGGCCTACGACCACCAGCGAGCGCGCCGCCCGGCCTGACCCTCCGGGCCGGGCCGACACCCTCCGGCCCGATCCCCGTGCTCGTCGCGGCTACGTTACGGCGACGCGGACTCATGAACTGGGGGGTTCAATCATGATCGTACGAAGGGTATGGACGAGCGCGGCAGCCGGGTTGCTGGCGCTCGCGGGGGTGGCGGCGACGACCGCCTCGGTCGAAGCCGGTACCGAGGACACGACCGGGGCCACCGGCGAGGAGACGGCGGGGAGCGGCGACGGGAGCACCAGCGACCTGAGCAACGCCCCGTCGCTCGAGGAGGAGGGCGAGCCCGAGTACGGCGGCACCCTCGTCTACGGCGTCGAGGCCGACACGGCCAATGCCTGGCCCGGCTACCGGGCGTCGTTCGCCCCGGCGGGGTACGTCGTCATCAGCGCCGTGACCGACCCGTTGTTCCTGCCCAATGAGGCCGGCGAGACGATTCCTCACCTGGTCGAGACGGCCGAGGCGAACGAGGACTACACCCAGTGGACCTTCACGCTGCGCGAGGGCATCACGTTCCACGACGGGACGCCTTTCGACGCCGCCGCGGTCAAGGTCAACATGGACGCCTGCCGGGCCGCGCCGTTGTCGAGTTCGGGCTTCTCGCCGATCACCGACGTCCAGGCCGACGGGCAGGTGGTCACCATCACCACCGACGGACCGTGGGTGTCGCTGCCCGCCTACTTCGCCACCAACCACGGCTGCAGCTACATGCTGTCGGGCGAGTGGCTCAAGACGTTGCCTGACCTCCCGCAGCGTGACCCGGCCAGCCCGGTCTACGACCCCGAGATCGAGGCGATCGAGCCGTCGGGCAACCCGGCCGCCCCGGTCGGCCTGGGCGCCTTCGTCTTCGAGAGCTACACCCCGGGCAACGGGAACGCCTTCATCGCCACCCGCAACGAGGACTACTGGCGCGGCGACGGGGACAACAGCACCGGCGAGGGCCTGCCGTATCTCGACCGGATCGAGATCGTCGTCGCCGTCGACATCGAGAGCCGATCGAGCTCGTTGCAGTCGGGCCAGTTCCACATCATCCACACGTCGAACGTCGACGAGGTCGCGGCCTTCCTGCAAGACGACGGCTTCGAGACCCACATCGGCAACGCCTTCATCGAGACCAACTACCTGATGATCAACGTGGCCCAGGGCACCAACGACGTGCTCGGCGTGGAGATCGACCCGGACGGGGCCAACGCCGACAGCCCGATGCTGCTCGCATCGTGTCGTCGGGCCCTCGCCCACGCCGTCGACTACGACCGCCTCAACGAGGAGCGAAACGCCGGTCTCGCCACCGTCGCCAACGGACCCTTCCCACCCGGTTCGATCGGTTATCTCGACGACACCGGGTACCCGACGTTCGATCTCGACGCCGCCCAGGCCGAGTTCGCCACCTGTCTCGAAGAGTACGGCCAGGACTCGATCACGGTGAGCTTCAACACCACCAACGACGCCTTCAACGTGGAGACCAACACGTTGATCCTGTCGATGTGGCAGGAGGCCTTCGGTGGTCAGATCAGCGCCACGATCGAGCCGATCGAGCAGGGCCAGTACATCGGTCTCGCCCTCGCCGGTGACTTCGAGATCCTCGGCTGGCGGAGCCACAGCGGCTCGGACCCCGATCAGCAGCGCCGCTGGTGGCACCCGAGCACGGCCCGTCCGATCGGTGAGGTGGCCACGAACTTCGGGCGCTTCGTCGACGACGTGATCACCGAGAACCTCGACATCATCCGCACCAACGGCGACCCCGATGCCCGCCGCGAGGCCGCCGAGGAGATCAACCGCCGGTTCGGCGAGCAGGTGTACAACATCTGGACGAACTGGGCGATCTGGGGTGTCATCACCCAACCACAGGTCAACGGTGTCGTGAACAACGTGCTACCCGGCGGCGGCGTCGGCCCGGGCGTGTACTTCGGTGGCCGCCACCAGATCGCCCAGCTCTGGTGCGATGGGGGCAACTGCGGCTGACGTTCGATCAGCGCGGTCGGCGAGCTCGCATCACGGTGTGATGACGAGCTTGCCGGCCGCCTGGCGGTCCATCAGCGCCCGCAGCGCCTCACCGGCCCGCTCGAGCGGGTAGCGGTCCGACACCAGCGGATCGAGGCTGCCGTCGGCGACCCATTCGATGAGCTGATTGCTGATCTCGGCACTCCGGGCCGGCTCGCGGGCCGTCATCGCCCCGTAGAACACCCCGACGATCTGGCAGCTCTTGAGCAAGGCGAGGTTGAGCGGGATCGACGGGATGCCGGCGGTGAAACCGATCACGAGGAACCGACCTTCCCATGCGATCGCCCGGAGCGCCTGCTCGGCCTTGTCGCCGCCGACGCAGTCGTAGACGACGTCGACCCCGGTGCCGCCGGTCAGCTCCTTGGCCCGATCCTTGAGGCTCTCGGTCGAGTAGTTGATCGTCTCGTCGGCGCCTCGCTCGCGGCACAGGGCGAGCTTGTCGTCGCTCGACGCGGCGGCGATCACGCGGGCACCCATCAGCCGGCCGATCTCGACCGCCGACAGCCCGACGGCACCACCGGCACCGGTGACGAGCAGGGTCTCCCCCGGCCGCAGGCCGGCGCGGTCGCGCAACCCGTAGAGCGTCGTGCCGTAGGCATAGTTGAGCCCGGTGACGGCCTCGAACGCGGCCGCCTCGGGCAGACGACGAGCCGCGGCCGCGGGGATCAGCATCCGCTCGGCGAAACCACCGGTGGTACCGAGCCCACCGACGGCACGATCGCCGATCGCCCATCCCTCAACCCCGTCGCCAAGCGCCACCACGATGCCGGCGCCCTCGGTGCCCGGGGTGTAGGGCACACCGGTCTTGAACTGGTACTTGTCCTCGAGCATCAAGGTGTCGGGGAACGTCACCGCCGACGCCTTGACCTCGATCAGCAGCTGACCGGGTGCCGGCACCGGATCAGGGACCTCCTCGACCACCAGGTTCTCGGGGGGACCAAACTCCTTGCACACCACGGCCTTCATGGCCCGTGACGGTAGACGTCACCCGACGTTGGACCGCCATTCGGGGGCCGATGACGATCCCATCGTGCGACGAGGCGTCCTACGATGGTGGCCGTGAAGCGAACCGACACGTCCGACTGGCCGTGCACGATCGCCCGCAGCGCGGCGGTGCTCGGTGACCATTGGAACCTGTTGTTGATCCGCGAGGCCTGCCTCGGCACCCGCCGCTTCGACGACTTCCAGGAGCGGCTCGGCATCGGCCGCAACATCCTCACCCGACGGCTCAACATGCTGGTCGACGAGGACGTGCTGCGCCGGGTCGAGTACCAGCACCGCCCCACCCGCTACGAGTACCGCCTCACCGAGAAGGGGCGCGACGCGTACCCGATCCTCGCCGCCATGGCGGCGTGGGGTGATCGCTGGCTGGTCGGCGAGGAAGGCTCGCCGCTGGTGCTGCATCACACGGCATGCGGGCACGACATGCGGGCGGTCGTGGTGTGCGACCACTGTCGGCAACCGGTCGATGTGCGCGACGTCCGCGCCACGATCGGCCCCGGCGCCCGGGTGTGATGAATTGGCGAGCCACGGGATCAGCGGCCATCCCTGGAACCACTCGCCACGCGACGAGACCGGCATGCCCTTCGGGAACTCGCTCATCATCCCGAACGAGTGGTGCAGCTCCTGGCGGTCCCGGAACCTCGGCCGGTGCCGACGGCTGACCCCGGGCGACCCGGTTCTGACACCGGATTCGAGTCATCGTTGGCCTCGATCTTCACAGAGAACCTCCGGGGGCTCGCCCGCGGCGTCGGCACACCGACGCCTGACCGTCACCCGAGTGCAGCCACGGCGAACGCTTCGAGCTCGGCGGGGACGTCCCCGGCGGGCTGGTAGGCGATGTCGGTCACGCCCGCGGCTTCCAGCCGGGCGAGCCGCTCACGCAACTCGTCGGGCGACCACGCGTACCCCGCCGCCTGGATGAGCTCGCCGGTGACGAAGGGGCGATCGCGCTCATTGACCCCGATCAGGTGCAGGTCGTGCATGGCCAAATGGCGTTCGTCGGCGGGGACGTCGTCGTAGGCGTGGAGCCAGTCGTCGAGCCCTGGGATCGACGACTGGGGCAGGTCGTGCTCGGCGACGAAGTGGTAGCCCACGCTCGCCGCATGACCAGCCGCCTCCACCACCCGCGGCGAGCCCACCGGCTCGCCGTCGCGCAGCACGGTGCCGAAGAACAAGGCCGTCTGCCAGTCCAGCGTGACGCCCGGGGTCGGACCGGACAGGAACACCCCATCGGCGATCTCGGCGGCCACGGCGAGACCCTTCGGGCCGGCCGCGCCGAGGACGAACGGCACCTCGATCGGGCGAGCGGCACCGAACCCGGGCGGCTGCATCATCTGCATCTTCCCGCCCTCCCACTCGACGATCTCACCGGCCAACAGCGCCCGCACCGTGCGCACGTAGGCACCGACATCGGCCCACTTCAGCGGTCGCTGACCCATGCAGAACCGACCCGTGAACCCGCTACCGACGGCGACCGCCACCCGCCCCGACCCGGCAATCTCGACCAGCGTCCCGATCGCCGCCGCGGTCACCATCGGGTGACGAAGGCTCGGAATCAGCACACCAGGCCCCAGCCCGATGGTCGAGGTCCGCTCGGCGGCGCGGCACAGCTGGACCCACACGTCGGGATAGAGCGCCGGCGAGTCGTAGCACCACGCCCGCTCGTAGCCGATCGACTCGGCGATGCGGATGTGCTCGGGCGTCTCCATCGACGTCGCCAACGCGCAGGTCAGTCTCATCGGCCCATCGTCACCTGTGCGCGGCCTTCGACCCGAACCGCATCGCCCCTGACGCGCCGAACCGGATCGCCCCCTCGCGCGTCAAGTCATCATGCGCACGTGGCCGAGGAGGTCGTGCACGACGAGTTCGCGGGGCTGCGCCGCCGGGTCGGGCCATCCGAGGTATTGACCTAGATGCCAACCTTCCGATATGTGTTAGGTATGCCGAATAAATATCGGACGGCGATCCGAGCGCTCGCGGACGGTGGCTCATGACCCAGGACACACCGGTCGATCAGGGCGAGCCGCGCACCGACCCGATCGCCGACTACATGACGCTGGTGGGCGCCGAGATCATCCAGCATCTCCACGACGAGCACGAGGACTCGCTGACCTTCATCGGGCGCGTCCTCGGAAAGCGGCCGACCGCGACAAGGGTCATCGTCGAGCGCATCGATGGCCGCGGCCTCGATGCGCAGATCACCGACGACGACGGGACCCACGCCGTCCGGGTCGACTTCGCCCACGAGGTGACCGACCCGATGGCGCTCACGGCTTCCCTGCTGGGCCTCGCCGTGCAGGCTCGCGAACAGTCCGATGAGCGCGGCCAGACCAGCGCCGAACGGACGCTCGCCGAGATGGCCGGCATCGGCACCTTTCTCACCTCGGTGACGGCGGTCGAGGACATCCACCCCCACCTGCGCAAGGTCACGCTCGCCGGCGGTGACCTGACGTCGTTCGTACCGCTGGGGCCCGACACCTTCGTGTACGTGCTCCTGCCGCCGCCCGGCCGGGACCGGCTGACGGTCGACCGGTCGTTCACCTGGGAGCAGTTCGGCCAAATGCCGCCCTCCGAGCAACCCGTGGGTGGCTACTACACCGTGTACGACTGGCGCCCCGCCGACGCCGAGGTCGACATGCTCTTCGTGCTCCACGGCGAGGGCAACGCGTCGGGCTGGGCCACCCGGGCCGGGCCAGGCGACCCGGTCGCGCTGTGGGGACCACGCTCCGGCTACCACCCGCCCGAGGGCACCGACTGGCAGCTGCTCGTCGCCGACGAGACCGGCTTGCCCGCCGTCGCCCGCATCCTCAAGGACCTGCCGGAGGGAACGCCGGCGCTGGTGGTGGCCGAGGTCGCCGATGCCGACGAGCACCACCCGTTGCCGACCCGATCCGACATCGAGGTGACCTGGCTCCACCGCGACGGGGCGGATGCCGGCACCACGACGCTGTTGGTGGATGCGGTTCGAGCGATGGACTGGCGCAGCGGGGCGCCCTACGTGTGGGGCGGCGGTGAGTCCCGCGCCATGACGGCGGTGCGCCGCCACGTGCGCGACGAGCGCGGTCTGGAACGGGCGGCGGTGTCCCTCGTCGGCTACTGGCGCCACGACGGCTGACCGTTCGGACGTGTCCGAGTTCGTAGCGGACGGGCGCGACGCGCGCGGGCGTGTCGGCGCGGCCGGCAACGGCGATCTACAGTGAGTTTCATGACGCAATCCACGACGGTTCGTCCGATCGAACGCCACCCACACGGTCAGGTGCACACTGCGGTGGTCGACGACCACATCCTCGTGCTCACCGTCGACCGGGTGGAGAAGAAGAACGCCTTCACGCCGAAGCTCATGAACGAGCTCCAGGACGGACTGACCCGGCTCGAGGAGGATCCGGACCTGTTCGTCGGCGTCCTCACCTTCGCCGGCGACCACACCACCGCCGGGCTGGAGATGCCGCTGTTCTTCTCGCCCGAGGCGCGCCAGGCGGCCGCCGAGCGCCGCGCCCGGCAAGCGAGCGAGCCGGTCGACCCGTTCGGGCTCGGCCGCCGGCTGTCCAAGCCCCGGATCACGTCGCTGCAGGGCATCACCTTCACGATCGGCATCGAGATCGCCCTCGCCGGCGACATCGTCGTCGCCGCCGCCGACGCCCGGCTGTGCCAGCTCGAACCCAAACGCGGCCTGGCACCACTCGGCGGGGCCACCGTCCGCTATGTCCAGCGCGCCGGCTGGGGCAACGCCATGTACCACCTGCTGCGGGCCGACGAGTTCGATGCGCACGAGGCGTACCGGATCGGGCTGGTACAGGAGGTCGTCGACCCCGGTGCGCAGCGCGAACGGGCGATCGAGTTGGCCCGCGAGCTGCTCCAGTGCTCGCCCTCCGCCCTGCGCCACACGATCACCAACGCCCGCCTCGCCCTCGACGAGGACGAGCCCGCGGCCATCGCCGCCATCCCGGCGATGCAGCGCGAGGTCGAGGCCACCGCCGACTTCGGCGAGGGCATCGCCTCGTTCATCGAACGCCGCCCGGCCCGCTTCACCGGCCGCTGACCATCTCCATCCTCGTCGATGGCGATGCCGACGAAGGGCCGACACGAATGGGCGCCGCCCGGCCCTTCGAGGCGCCTCCGTCGTGGCGGGTAGCGTCGGGTTTCGTGCGTGCGTACCTCGATCTGATGCAGCGGATCCTGGACGACGGGGCCGCCAAGCGCGACCGCACCGGCACCGGAACCCTCAGCGTGTTCGGGCACCAGATGCGCTTCGATCTGGCGGCGGGATTCCCGTTGGTGACGACCAAGCGGGTGCACACCCCGTCGGTGGTCACCGAGCTGTTGTGGTTCCTACGCGGGGACACCAACACCGCCTACCTGCGCGACCACGGGGTCACGATCTGGGACGAGTGGGCCGACGAGCGCGGCGACCTCGGCCCGATCTACGGGTCGCAATGGCGATCGTGGCCGACCGCCGATGGCGGTCACGTCGATCAGCTCGCCCAGGTGATCGAGCAGATCCGGAGCGATCCCGACTCGCGCCGCCACGTCATCAGCGCCTGGAACGTCGCCGACCTCGACGCGATGGCGCTGGCGCCGTGCCACGCACTGTTCCAGTTCTACGTCGCCGACGGCCGGCTGTCATGCCAGCTCTACCAACGATCGGCCGACGTGTTCCTCGGCGTGCCGTTCAACATCGCCTCCTACGCACTGCTGACCCACATGATCGCCCAGGTCACCGGGCTCGCCGTCGGCGACTTCGTCCACACCCTCGGCGACGCCCACCTCTATGCGAACCACCTCGACCAGGCCCGCGAGCAGCTCACCCGCGACCCGCGACCGCTCCCCCGCCTCGTGCTCGATCCGCGGGTGACGTCGATCGACGGCTTCACCACCGAGGCGATCGTCGTCGAGGGGTACGACCCGCACCCGGCGATCAAGGCACCGATCGCCGTCTGACATGACGATCATCCAGATCGCGGCGGTCGCCACCAATGGCGCGATCGGCGCCGACGGCGGGCTGCCGTGGCACCTTCCCGAGGACTTCGAGCATTTCAAGCGGACGACCCTGGGCCACGTGCTGGTGATGGGTCGGGCGACGTTCGAGTCGATTGGGCGACCGCTTCCGGATCGTACGACGATCGTGCTGACCCGCAATCCGCGGTGGTCGCCACCGGTGGGGGTCTGGGTCGCCGGGTCGATCGACGAGGCGCTGGCGCGGGCGGTCGAGCTCGACGACGAGGTCTACATCGCCGGCGGCGCGGCGGTGTACGCGGCCGCGATGCCCCATTCCGATGTGCTGGTGATCAGCGAGATCCCGCTCTGCCCACCGGCCGACACGTTCTTCCCCCCGATCGACCCAAGCGTCTGGCACGAGGCCGAACGCCGGCACCACGACGGCTTCGACGTCGTGCGTTGGGAGCGCCGGCCCACCATGTGACCGGTCCCGCGGCGGTCGCGGGGTTGGCGGCGGGATCAGATCAACCGGCGACGCACCTCGGCCAGCGCCGAAGGCTTGGTCAACACCACGACGCGGTCACCGGCCCGGATGACCGTCGAGCCGCGCCCGATCCGGGCCCGGCCCTCCGACAGCACGGCTCCGATCAGCATGTCCTTGGACAGTTGCAGGTCGGCGATGGCGCGGCCGGCGGCGCGTGCCCCGGCCGGGATCTCGAGCTCGACGATCTCGACGTCGCCGTGGAGGAACGTCACCACCTTGGCCACGTCGCCGCGTGCCACCCGCAGCACCGCGTTCGCCGTCGCCGTGCGCGGCGACAGCGCCCCGTCGACACCGATCTCGCCGAGCAACGGCAACAGCGACAGCCGGTGGGCCGTGGTGATGGTCTCGCCCACCCCGGCCGACTTGGCGAACAGACACCCGAGGATGTTGGCGTCGTCGTCACCGGTGAGCGCCACCACCAGGTCGGCGAGCCCGATGTCGACCTCGGTGAGGAAGTCGGTGTCGGTGAAGTCGCCGCGCAGGACCTCGACCCCGGCCAGCCGATCGGCCAGCTGCGCGGCGCGACGGGCGCCGCCCTCGATGACGGTGACATGGGCGACGCGACGCACCAACCGCTCGGCCACCAGCTCGGCGGTGCGGCCCCCGCCGAGCAGCACCACCCGGCGCAGCGAGCCCCGCCGCAGGCCGAGGACCGTCATCAGCTCGTCGCGGGTGTGGCGGGTGCAGACCACCCGCAGCAGATCGCCGGCTTCGAGCCGATGTGCGCCCCGCGGGATGATCGTCTCGGCACCCCGCGAGATGACACCGAACAGGAACGGCCACTCGGGCTCGTAGCGGCGGCCGATCTCGGCCAGCGTGTGACCGACCAGCGGCGACCCGGCCGTCAGCCGCACCCCGACCACCACGACCTCGTCCCCGGCCAACGACTCGAGCTCGATCACCCCCGGGTTCTCGACCAGATGGAGCACGGCGTTGGCGGTCTCCTCGTCGGGGTCGATGAGCAGATCGATCCCGACGTCGGCGGCCAGCTGGCCGGCGACGGCGGCCCGCAACCGGCGTTCCTGCACCCGCACGATCCGCCGGGCGGCACCGGCATGGCGGGCCAGCATGGCGCTGACGATGTTGGTCTCGTCATCGCTGGTGACGGCGACGAACAGGTCGGCCCGGCCGACGCCGGCGTCGGCCAGCACCTGCGGGTCGGTGCCGCTGCCACGGATCACGAGCGCGTCGAGCTCGGGCTCGAGCTCGCCGGAGCGGGCCGCCGACCGCTCGATCAGCGCGACGTCGTGTCCCTCGCGACTGAGCCGTTCGGTGACGTACGAGCCGACCTCGCCCGCCCCGACCACGATCACCCTCATCGTGTCCCCTTCCGGCGGGCCCTGCGGACCGCGTTGACCGGCGCCACGAACATCAACAGCGCCACGTACAGCTCCATGCGTCCGAGGAACATCATCACGATCAAGACCAGCTTCGAGCCGTCGCCGAACACCCCGAAGTTGGTGTGCGGTCCGGCCTCGCCCATCGCCAGACCGACCATGCCGATGTTGGAGACCACGGCGCTGAAGGCGGTGAGCAGGTCCTCACCCAACACCGCCAGCGCCGTGGTGCCCACGAGGATCGTCAACAGGTACAGCGTGACGAACGCCCCGATCCTGGCGACGGTGTCGTCGGGGACGGTGACTCGCCCCAGCCGCACCGGGAACACCCCATGCGGCTGGCGGGCCTGGCGCAGGTCGCGCCACACGTGGCCGAGCACGATCCGCGCCCGCAGCACCTTGATGCCCCCGGCGGTCGAGCCGGTCATGCCCCCGATGAGCATCGCCACGATCAGCACCAGCTGGGCACCCGGGCGCCAGGTGGTGTAGTCGTTGGTCGAGAAGCCGGTCGTGGTGAGGACGGTGGCGACGTCGAAGGCGGCGTCGCGCAGCGAGGTGGCCAGCGTGGTGCCCGATGCCCACACGATCGCGGTACAGGCGGCGGCGCCAACCCCGAAGATGGTGATGTAGGTGCGCCACTCCGGTGACTCGATCAGCCGTCGTGGGCCGCGCGTGAACACCCGGAACTGGAGGGCGAAGCTGGTGGCGCCGAACAGCATCCCCACGATCAGCACCGCCTCGACGGCGGCGGAGTCGAAGTGGGCGACCGAGTCGTCGAACGTCGAGAACCCACCGGTCGGGACGGTCGCCATGGCGTGGGCGACGGCGTCGTAGAGTCCGACGCCCACCGCCATCAACGCCCCCGTCACGGCGAGCGTCAGCGATACGTAGATGGTCCACAGCCAGCGCGCCGTGGTGGCGACGCGGTGGGCGATCTGCTCGGTGGTCGGCCCGGCGATCTCGGCGCCGGCCAGCTCGAGCCCACCGACACCGAAGCCCGGGAGGATGGCGATCGCCAACAGCACGATCCCGCCGCCGCCGAACCACTGGGTGTACTGGCGGTACATCAGCAGGCCGCGGCCGTGTCCCTCGATGTCGTCGAGCACGCTGGAACCGGCGGTGGTCAGGCCCGACACCGATTCGTAGAGGGCTTGGACGTAGGTGTCGAAGGTGCCCGCCAGCACGTAGGGCAGCGTGCCGGCGACGAAGACGTAGAGCCAGGCGGCGGCGACGACGGTGAACGCCGCGGTGCGGGTGAGATCGGGCGCCGGGCGGGTGCCCCGCCACATCGTCAGGCTGAGCGCCCCGAGCACCAACCCGGCCAGCACCAGTTCGGCGGCGTCGGGGTCGTCGGTGCACCATCCGATCGCCGCCGAGACCAGCATGCCGGCGGCCAGGAACGTGCCGGCGATGCCGCTGACGTGGGCGACGGTGGCGGCCAACCCCTGACCCGCCCGGGCCACCACGGCGCGCGAACGGGTATCGAAGGCCGATGCCCGCACCCCGCCGACACCCCGCCCGACCACGAGCCGACACCGTAGAGGGTGGCCCCGGGTCGCGCCCCACGCGTCACCGCGTCACGTCGACGTCGTACGGCGCCGACGCCGGGCGCCGTCCCCCTCCGACCTCAACAGCACGATCCCGTCGTCGCCAGCGCGATAGCTCAGAGCGTCGGATCGACCCCGGTCCACCGCACCGACCGTTCCCACACCCAGGGTTCAGGTCGGATCCGAGGTCGCCTCGTAGGCGGCCGCCAGCAGCTCGGCCACCGGCCGGCCGCGGACCTCGACGTCGAGCGGTCCGAGACGGGTCAGGCTCGCCGCGGCGTCGGTCGGGGGCGGGGCCGCGAACTCCTCGACGTCGAGCGGCAGCGGCGCGCCCGGCTTGAGCGGCCACCACGGAGCGACCCGGTCGGCGGTCTCGGTGCCGCCCGCAAGGTACCCGAGCAGCTGGTCGCGGGTGCGTCCCCGCCAGGTCAGCAGGAGCCACGGATCGTCGTCGAGGTGGTCGGCCAGCACGTACAGCACCGCAGCGAGGTGTTTGCACGGGACCTCCCAGTCGGGGCACGAGCACGAGGCCCGGAGGTCGTCCCAGCGTCGCGGCAACAGCGACACGCCCGCCCGGTCGAACACCTCCTCCAACTCGGCGGGCACCTCGCCCGCCAGCAGGCGGGCCGAGAACTGCAAGGTCGACTCGATCTCATGCTGGACGTCGGCCCACTGCTCGTCGGTCAGCGGCGTGAACTGGACGCTGGCGACGTACGGGGCCCGGCGCGATCCCTGCACCTGTCCGAGAACAAGTCCGGGTTGGACGTCGAACGACAGGAGCTGGCCGGCCCGGGCGTACCGGCGGCCGCGTTGCATGCGGGCGCCGAGCCCGTAGGAGTCGAGCAGGTCGACGAGCCGCCGGGACCACCACGACTCGGCCATCGCTCCGCGCTGGCGTCGAGTGGCGATGCCGGCGTCGGTCGGGCGGGGCTTCGAGGCCGGGTACGTCCGCCACGAGTCGTCCCAGCTTCGCCGTCGTGTTGCCATCAGCCCTCCTCGCCCAAGGGGTTGTAGGTGAGCAGGTCGCGCAAGTCATCGTCGGCGAGCTCGGTGATCCACGTCTCCCCCGCCGCCACCACCTTGCCCGCCAGCTCCCGCTTCCGGGTGATCATCGCGTCGATCCGCTCCTCGACGGTCCCGGTGCTCAGCACGAACGGCCCGGTCAGCCGTTGGAGGCGGGCGGCGGCCTCATCGTCGCCGTCGCGCTCGACGGGGATGGCAAACCGCTGGCTGAACGAGCGCAGCGAGCCGAGCAGACCCGGGTTGACCGCCTGCATCACCGCCCACAGCTCGCTCAGACGGTTCTCCACCGGAGTTCCCGTCATGGCGATCCGCCGCCCTGCCCGCAGCCGCTGCACCGCCTTGGCCTGGGCGGTGTGGGGGTTCTTCACCTGCTGGGCCTCGTCGAGCACCAGCCGCCCCCAGACGGTCCGCTCGAGCAGTTCGATGTCGCGCGCCAGCAGCCCGTAGGAGGTCACGAACACATCGTGGCGGCGGCGTTTGGCGCCGAGCGACCGCGGGGTGCGAGCGCGCGACGAACCGTGGTGGACGACCACCCCGAGGTCGGGGGCGAAGCGGGCCAGTTCGCGCTCCCAGTTGCCGATCACCGACGTCGGACACACCACGAGCGTCGGCTCGTCGATCCGGTCGGCGAGTACCGTGCCGATCAGCTGGGCGGTCTTGCCGAGCCCCATGTCGTCGGCCAGGCAGGCGCCGAGGCCAAGCTGGCCGAGGAACCGCAACCACCCGACGCCGCGGGCCTGATAGGGACGCAGCTGACCGCTCGTGGTCGGCCACGATACGGCGCCGCTGCCAAGGACGATCGACGGGGCGGTGCGGACGTGGACGTTCGGCTCCGACGCCTACGTCGGCCTCGACGCCATCGCTGCGCCGCTCGCCGACGATCCCGACTGGGCGATCGAGCGGCCCGAGACCCGGCCCCGTCCGCCCGGTGCGGCGTCCAGCTATCGCGTCGACGACGTGATTCTGCGCGCTCGCCGCACGACGAGCTGACACCGGCTCGTCCTCGGCCCGGTGGCCCGCCGGCGTTACCGATCGGCGAGCAGGAGCGCCAGGGCGTCGGCGAGTCGCACCGTCGTCGCGGTCTGGCGCAGTTCGTGACCCTCGCCGTCGAGCACGAGCAGCGTCGATCGTCTGCCGTGGTCGACCAGTGCGGCGTGCATCCGGCGGGCATGGTCCGCGGGGATGCGGGCATCGTGGCGTCCGTGCGCGAGCAGGACGGGGCAGTCGATGCGATCGGCCAGCGCGATCGGTGACGTCCTCGCCAGGCGCGCTCGGTCGTCCGGGTCGTCGACGTCGCCGAACCGCGACCGCCACAGGAGGTCCATCGTGGGATGCGACGGCGGGAACGCCTCGAGGAACTCGACGAGGTCCGTCGGTGCGGCGTGGGCGGCCACGGCCGCCAGCCGTCCTCGGGCCGCGAGCACGAGGGCGGCGTAGCCCCCGAACGAGCTGCCGAAGGCGGTGAGCCGCTGCGGGTCGCTCCAGCCGTGGCGCACGGCGTGGTCCAGCGCGTCCTCGAGGTCGTCGATGACGGCGTCACCCCAGGCGCGCACGCCGGCGGCGGCGAAGGCGCTGCCGCGTCCGCTCGACCCGCGGAAGTTGACCTGGAGGCAGGCGAGGCCCAGCTCGTTGATCCACTCGCGCCACGGATCGTGCTCCCAGCTGTCGCGCCACCACGGTCCGCCGTGGACCAGCAGCACCGTGGGGTGCGGGCCGGTTCCAGTCACCGGCGGCGACCAGTAGCCGTCGAGGCGCAGTCCGTCGCGGGCGTGGATCTCGACGGCATGCACGGCGTGCGTGGCCGTTGCGCGTCGGTCGGGGGACACGGCGTCGGCATCGACGAGGTTGCCGTCGTGGCGGTCCCACACGGCGAACGACGTCGGGTGCACGGCGTCGTCGAGCGCGACGAGCCAACGCCGGTCGTCGTCGCTGCGGTCCACGATGCGGACGTCGAGGCCGAGGTCGGCGAGTCGGCAGAGGTCAGCGGCGACCGCCGGATCCAGCGCCTGCCACGTCCGCCGGTCGGCGTACCAGCTGACCGCCTGCGGCTGCCCCGTCCGACGATCGAGGAGCACGCGGTCCAGGTCGACGCCTGCCCGGCTGGCCATCGTGCGTCGATCGCCCGACCTCGCATCGAGCGACACGAGCGACGTCGTGTCCCCGTCGAGGGCGGTCACGAGCACGAGCTCGTGGGCTGACGGGAGCGAGGTCACGAGCGTGCCGAGGGCGTGCTCGGCCGGCACGTGGCCGACCGGGCGCCAGGGCGCCGATGCGCTCGCACGGTGCCACAGGTCGAACCCGCCGTCGGGCGTCGGTGCGGTGGCGGCGCGCACCACGAGGTCCGGGTCGGCGAACCAGCCGTCGACGGTCCCGGGGTTCGTGACCAGCCGTTCGGACCGTCCGCTGCGCACGTCGACGAGCTCGACGTGCGGGAGCCCGTGCACGGGGTCGTCGACGGTGACGAGCAGCTCGTGGGGCCGTGACGGGGAGAGGGCGAGGAGGTCGGCGTGACGGTCGGCCGGGGTGAGTCGTCGCGTGCGTCCGTCGGCGATCGACGTGATCTGGAGCTGCCACACGTCGGACCCGTCGGGGTCGTGCACGTGCAGCAGGTGGCGACCGTCTGGTGCCCAGGTGTGGAACGAGATCGCCGTGTCCGACGTGACCGCAGCGCGGGCCGCGCCGTCGTCGTCGCCGAGCGGTGCGACGACGATCCGGTGGCGATCGGCGCGCGACGTCCACGACAGCATCCGGCCGTCGGGGGCGAGGTGGACGCTGTCGAACCCGTCGGCGGCGAACACCTCGGCGGCCGTGCGCCGGCGGTGGGTCACGGGAGCACGGCTCCTCCGGCCGCGCCCGGGCGGGGGTAGGCGCCGAGGACCCGGAGGACGTCGACGATGCCCGCCTCGGTGTCGTCGTGGAAGGTGCCGATCGCCCAGTCGAGCGCCGCCTGCCGATGCGCGAGCCGCTCGACCCCCGCCGGCCCGAGGTCGTGCTCGCGCGCCCACGCGTCCAGCTCGGCCCGGCTGCCGAGCTGCAGTCCGCTCGTGAGCAGGTCGCGCGTGTGCGCGCCGTCGAAGTCGATGCCCCACACGAGCGCGAGCTCCGCGGCGAGCTCGCCGGCGAGGGCGCGGAAGTAGTGCTCGGCGGCGCGCCCGTCGTCCGCGACCCGCTCGACGATCGTGGCGGGTGGGTCGCGAGCCAGATCGTGGGCCCCCATCCGCTGGCAGAGCCGGCGCCAGTGGATCGTGGGGGCGAGCGACCAGTCGGGCTGGGCCGGCTGCGGCTGCCCGTCGGCCACCAGCTGCAGCGCACGCTCGGCATCGCGCGACTTCACGGACCGGATGCCGTGCGCGAGGTGCCGGGCGATGGCTCGGCCGTCGGGGAGTCCGTCGCAGACCGCCGGCCACGTGCGTTCGGTGTAGTGGAGGTCGCGCGCTCGCGCGACCAGCTCGGTGGCAGTGGCCCGGTCCACGACTCCGTCGGCCACCGCCTGCGCCGCGCCGGCCATCACCTCGACGACCGCGACGGTCAGCGGACGGTGGTCGTACTCGGCGGGGAGGTGGGCGATCGCGACGTCGGCGTCGGCGTCGACGATGCCGTCGCGGAACCAGCCGTAGACCTCACCGCAACCGACCATGCCGAAGTCGTCGAGCTCGGCGGCGCGCAGCGCGCCCATGCTGGCAGCGCCGACGACCGTGATGCCGAGCTGCATCGCCCACAGCAGCTCCTTGTGGGTCACCGCCGGCTCCCGCTCGTACAGACCGTCGAGCAGCACGATCGTCGGTGGACGTCCACGCGCCGCGGCGGCGACGTCGCCGCGGCGCGCCGGCCCGCGCACGTCGGCGTCGAGGATCGAGCGGACGCGATCGACGGGCAGGCTGGGCCCGACGAACACGACCGGCTGCGTCGTCACCACGAGCGTCCGGTCATCATCGCCGGCAGGTCGCCGACGCCGGTCGCCAGCACCTTCACCACGGGGATGCCGAGCTCGGGATCGGTGAGATCCACGGCCACCGGTGCGGCCCCGAGTCGGCCGAGTGCACCGACGAGCGTCGCCACGTCATCGTGGGTGCTGGCGGACTCGATGTCGTCGACCTCGTGGAACGGGACGGTCCGGGGTGGCTCGTCGGGACGAGCGGCCGTCGTCGGCGTCGCTCGGAGGCGCTCGTAGTGCTCGTCGGCGAGGTCGTCGCGCACACCGGCGATGTCGATCAGGCGAGTCTGCGCGGCCTCGGTGAGGGCGCGGCGCAGCGCCGTGGCCGGGTCGAGGTGGCAGCCGGCCCCGCCAGCCGGGGCGAGGGGACGGAACGGATCGTCCACCCGGGGTCGCACCTCGGCGACGAGCACGGGGACGGCGGCCGGCGTGCTGAGGGCGACGATCTCCACGATCAGCTCCGCGGCCGCGAGCCGATCGAGCAGGGAGCGACACGTCGGATCCTGCACGCTCGCCGGATCGATCCACGCGCCGTCGACATCGGTGCCCCGCTCGAGGCGGACGAGCGCATCGCGTTCGATCAGCTCGCACAGCGCGTGGGTCACGGCCTCGGCGCGATCGGCGCCCGCGGCCAGCCCGTTCGACGACGACGTCAGCGCAGCACCAGGGCCGCGCCGTCGCCGGACGTGGTCGAGGTGGACGGCGTCCCACGGCACGAGCGTCGACGACCCGTCCACCAGGTCCGTCCCGCCGGTCCACGAGAGCGGCACCTCCGAGCGCGTCCGGGTCCCGCCGTAGCGAGGGAGGCGGTCCGGGTGCACGAGCCGTCGGCGGTCGGTGCGGAGCTCGTCGATCGACGCCACCGTGAGGTCGTGGTGGGCTCGCTCGGCGTGGGCGAACTCCACGGCCTCCATCACCGCCGACGCCTTGGCCGCCATCACGGTCGTCCCCTTGCCCTGCGCCACCGACAGGGTGCGGGCGTTCGGGCGGAAGCACGTGGCGACGGGGCAGCCGACCACGTCCAGTCCGGTGATGTCGGCGAGGCGCGTAATGCCGAGCCGGCGCCAGTGCGGCCGGACCCACTCGACCACGTCCTCGGGCGTGCGCTGGTGCTCGTCGCCGACCTCCTTCGCGGTGTCGGGGCCGAGCCAGCACGCCACCGCCTGGTGCAGGTCAGACATGAGGGACCGGGTCCAGATGCGGCGAGCCTGGGTGGAGCCGGCTGCGCCGGGTCTCGCCGAGCGCGGGGAAGGCAGCCGGTGCCGTCGCGCGGAGGCCCGGTACGACCACGCGGACCACCGTCCACCCGGCGACGGCCACGTCCGTGGTGGTGACGTCGACGACGATCGGGTCGAAGCCGCCCCGCACGAGCTCCTCCGCGAGCGCATCGAGCGGCGCACCGATCACGGATTCGAGCGGCACCGCGGGCCGCCCGGCGGTCAGCGCGGCGAACCGGTCGAGCGCCCCCTGCTGCATCGCCGGATCGACGTACAACTGGGCGTGGCAGGCGATGTCGACGACGTCACGCCAGTCCTCGCGGTAGCTCCGCCGGTACTGCCGGTCAGCTCGCCAGGGCGACAGCGGCCCGCCGTCGTCGAGCAGACGGGCGCACTGCCGGCTGTTCGCCCGTTGGATCTCGAGCCCGCCGTTCGCCGACACCATCGCCTCGGCCACCGCCTTGCGGGCGGCCGCCACGCCGTGGTCGCGCACCGCAGCGCCGACCCCGAACGCTCCCTGTTCGGGGTGGTGCACCACTGCCATCACGCCGGCGGCGTCGACGCACGTGGGGAGTCGGAAGAGCTGCCAGCGCGTCGAGCCGTCGGCCGCGAGTTCGACCTCGAACCAGTCGGGAAGCGCGAGCGGCTCGAGCGCCGCGCCGAACGTCCACGCCTCGGCCAGGGCGTCGCGCTCGATCGCCTCGGCGACTGCGGCGGCGACCGCCCGGTCGCGGTCGTAGTGGGCGCCGAGTCCGGCGTTCACGGGCAGGTTGGCCAACGACGCCGTCCGGGTCGGCCCGCTGCCGTAGCCCAGGTACACGAGCGAGGCAGGAACCGCGACCGGGCTGGCGTCGAGCCGTGCTCCCCACGCCCATCGGCGGGTCCGATCGGCCGACAGCGGCTCGAACGGGAAGCCCGGTGTCGAGAGCTGCTCGTGCGAGTACAGCGCGACGTCGGCGAGGTCCAGTCGCCGGGCCGGGTCGAGATCGGTGCTCGCGACGTCGGCCAGGTCCTCGGGCACGAGGCTCGCGCAGTACCACTCGACCGCTTCACCGATCGCCGCCCAACGGGCGGCCTCGTCGCTCCACCACGCCGTGCCGGCCGTCGTGTCGGAGCCGAGCGGCGGACCCAGCCGGTCCGTGGGAGCGAGCTGGGCGAGAAACATCCGCAGCGCCGGGGGGCCGAACGTCGGCAGCTCCTCCGACCACGCTCGCGTCACGATGCCGCAGCTCGCGTCGACCACGGAGGTCAGCGACGGGCGCACGGCGGCGGGATCCCCGATGGCGCTCACGTGTGCGGGAGGGGAGTGAGCACGAGCTCGTGCTCGTCGAGGGTCCGAGCGGTCAGCCCGAGCGTCCGAGGCTCGTCGAGGAGCCGGGAGCCGCCCAGGAACGGAAAGGCGGCCGGCGGGTTCGAGTAGAGCCCCGGCGCGACGACCCGCACGACGTGGAGCCCGCAGGCGGCGACATCGGGGGTGGTCAGCTCGACCACGACCGGGTCGACGCCGACGTCCTCCAGGCACCGTCGGTAGCGGTCGGCGGGCCGGCCGTCCCAGCGGGCGAGCTCGCTCAGCGCGACACGGCGAGCGGGGCGCCGGATGCGCTCGGCGTGCCGGTGCATGCGCGGGTCGAGGTAGATCTGCGCCTGGCACGCGAGGTCCGTCACGTCGCGGAAGTCGGCGCGGTAGGAGTCGGCGTAGCGGCGATCGGCGCGGTGCGGCTTGAGCGGGGTGCCATCGATGAGATCGGCATCCGCCGCCTGCCAGATCATCCCGTCGGTCTCGGCCAGACCGGCTGCGTACGCCCGCAGCGACCACGCCTCGGCGGCAGCCTTCGCCACGGCCTCGTTCGGGTCCAGGCGGGCGGCGACGCCGAACGTGAGGTACGACGAGACGGTGTCGTGGAGCAGCGCGCCGATCACGGGCACACCGCTGCGGTTGGGGATCGACACGTAGTGCATCTCGACCGGGCTGCCCGGCGGCGGTGCGAGCCGCGCCGCGAGCCGGCGATCGTCGAGGTCGACGCCGAGCGGATCGCCGCCCGAGTGCCACCAGACCATCGTCGCGTCGCGCTCGATCAGCTCCTCGAGCGCCGCGCCGCACGCCTCCTCGAGCGATCGACCAGCGGCGATGCCGGCGAACACGGCGAAGTTCGTGGGCGGTTCGACGTCGCGCGGCGGGAGGAAGTAGTTGACCCACACCAGCGAGGCCGGCACCCACCTCGTCGAGCCGTCGCCGAGCTCGCGGCCCGCCGTCCAGGCGACGACCAGGTCGTCGCTCAGCGGGACGAACGGGAACGTCGGGTCGCGGTACTGCGCCTCGCTGTACAGGGCGAGCCGCTCCAGGGGGATGGTGCGTCGGCCACCGGCGCGCAGGTCGGCCGCCGACGCGACCACGAGACCCTCGGCGATGTGGTTGCCGCAGTAGCGCTCGATCGCCTCGCCGATCGCCGCGCCGCGAGCGCGGGTGGCGCTCTGGAACGACATGCCGGTGCCGTAGCGATCCGCGGGCCAGCCGAACAACCGGTGGACGTCGGCGGTGTGGCTGGCCCATAGGTGCAGCCCGGGCGGTGCCGCGGGGTCGGGCGCCATCGGTCGGACCCACGTGATGATGCCCGTCGTCGGATCGACCAGAGCGTCGGGGCCGAGGTCGATCATCGGAGGATGCCGATCGGGAGCGGGAGGACCGGATGTGCGGACCATCGGCGCGTCGGGAGGTCGCGCTCGCGCCACGACGCCGCGACCGCGTCGGGGACCTGCCCGCGGCGCGATGCGAGCAGATCGCCGACGACGGCCGCCGCGGCGGAGGCCGCGGCGGCGTGGGTCCACGGACACGGTGAGATCGGCGGGGTGCGCCACGTGGCGAGCAGCTCGTCGGGCCAGCTCGACGCGGCGAGCCGGCGGGCGCGGAGGTCGCTGTAGGACGCCGAGCGTCCCGGTACCGACAGCGGGCCGATGCGGGCGGCGGTGCCCTCGATCCAGCAGCGGTGCGACGGCGTCCCGGCGACCTGCAGCTCGTCGTCGAGCTCGAGCCACGCCTCATCGGGGAGGTGTGCTGCGCACGCGACGACCACGTCGGCTGGGCCCGGCGGGACCGGGCGATCCGGGGCGGCGGCGATCCGGGCGGTGACGCCTTCCAGCGTCAGCAGTGTGGCGATCGCGTCGGCGACGACGGTCGCGCCCGGCCACGCCACGACCTCGACCGATCGGGGCGGCGACGCGCCGAGTCGGTCGTCGTCGAGCAGGCCCTCGCGCCGCAGGTGCTCGACGGCGACCTGGACTCGCTGGTGCACGGCGTCGTCGGCCGCGTCCGGTGCGGACCCCTCGCCCGGCCGGCCGAGTCGATGTCGCAGCGCGCGCCACTGCTCGTCGTCGAGTCGGAGCTCGGTGAAGGTGCCGTCGGGCGCGGCCACGAGGTGGCGGCCGTCGGGGGTGTCGATCAACGACACGCCGGCGGCCAGCGCGTCGGGAGGATCGAGGCGGAGGTGATCGGTGGGCATCAGGACTTCCGGGCGGGGGTGGGTGCGGTGGTCGGCGAAGCCGACCGGGCCCCGAGGGGCCCGGACGGCGGCCGGATCACTTCCAGGCGAAGCCTGGGTTGCGGATCGTGGCGTGGTTGCTGCTGTGGGCAGCGATGGTGGCGCTCCGGGCCTGGAGCTTCACCGCCACGGGAGCCTCCTCCTTGGGGCTCTCCTTGGTCTGCTGGGTGGACATGTCTCACCTCCTTCCGGGGATTCGTCGGGCGAACGGGTGCGCGTGGCGAGCCGTGCGGGCGTCACGCGACGAGCTGGTGCTCGACGAGGGCGCGGTAGGTCGGCGAGCGGTCCAGCAGCTCGTCGTGGGTCCCGGTCTCGACGATCCGCCCGCCGTCGAGGACGACGATCCGGTCGGCGCTGCGGATGGTCGACAGCCGGTGCGCGATCACGAGCGAGGTGCGTCCGGCTCGGGCTTCGAGCAACGCGCGACGCAGCGCCTGCTCGCCGACGGAGTCGAGCATCGACGCCGATTCGTCGAGGACGAGGATCGGCGCGTCCCGCAGCAGGGCCCGGGCGATCGCCAGGCGCTGCCGCTCGCCGCCCGACAGCCGTGCGCCGCGCTCGCCGACGATGGTGGCACCACCGTCGTCGAGCTCGTCGATGAACCCCGCCTGCGCGGTGGCGAGCGCGGCGGCGAGCTGGGCGTCGTTGGCGTCGGGGGCGCCGAGCCGGAGGTTGTCGTCGATCGACTCGTGGAAGAGGAAGGTGTCCTGTGGCACGTAGGCGACCAGCTCGCGCAGCGCCTCGAGGCGCAGCGAACGGATGTCGCACCCGTCGATCTCGACGTGGCCGGCCTCGGGATCCCAGAACCGGGTCAGCAGGTGGGCGCAGGTCGACTTGCCTGCGCCGGACCGGCCGACGAGCGCGACGGTCTCGCCGGGCTCGATGACGAAGCTCACGCCGTCGACGGCGAGGGGCCGGTCGTCGTCGTAGCGAAAGGCGACGTCGTGGAACTCGACGCGTGGCGTCGTCACGGCGTCCTGGCCGAGCCGGCCGTCGTCGGCGACGGCGGTCGGCTGGCCGAGGATCTCGAAGACGCGATCGGCGGCGGCGGTCGTCACGCCCCACAGGCGGGTCGCGCCGAGCAGCGTGATCACGGGTGCGAAGACGCCGCCGGCCAGCACGACGGCGACGGGGAACCAGACCGGCGACAGCTCGTCGCGCTCCACGAGCCGAGCGGCCACGACGAGCGCGGCGAGGACACCGCCGGTCGTGAGGATGCTCGCGGCGGCGGCCTCGCTCGCCGCACGACGGCCCTGGCGGAGCTGGGCGGACGCCAGTCGCTCGGAGCCGGCGTCGATGCCCGCCAGACGGGCGGGCCCCCGACCGAAGGCGACGACGTCGCGCAGTCCCTGCACCGTGTCGATGACGTCCGTGTTCACCTCGGCGGTCGCCGCGCGCAGCTCGGCGCCCTGTGCCGCCGCCCGCCGGCGCAGCCAGAACGGCACCGTGGCCGCAGCGAGGATCCACGGCGTGACGACCATCGCCACGGGCCAGGACACGATGGCCAGCGCCACGAGCACGACGGGCGGCAGGGTGACGGCGACGACGAGGTAGATGAGCGTGTGGGCGTAGAACATCTCCATGCCCTCGCTGTCGGCCATCGCGCGGGCGATCAGGTCGCCGGAGCGTCGCCGCATGGTGCCGGCGGGCGCGATCCGGTCGAAGGCCTTGAAGACCCAGTGCCGGACCTCGGCGAGGATCCGGAACGCCAGCTCGTGGGAGATCCACGCCTCCAGCCACGAGGCGACCGCGCGCAGCAGCACCACCCCGGCCAGCACCCCGATCCACGGCCACAGCGCGGCGGCCTCCCGCCCGTCGATCGCGGCGGCGACGACGTAGGCGGCGAGGGCCCCGCCGAGGATCTGCAACCCCTGGTTCGCGAACCCGAACGACACCGACGCCACGAAGGGTCGGCGGTACGCGCCGAGGATGCTGACCATGCCGCGACGGCCGCGACCGGCGGCATCGTCGAGGTCGACGACGCCCGGCTCCCAGGTCCCGGCGCTCATGCCGACCTCTGCGCGGCCACGAGGGTCGCGTACTCGCCGCCGGCGTCGATGAGCTCACGTCCACGGCCGCGCTCGACGATCCGTCCTCGTTCCAGGACCAGGACCTGACCGGCGTTGGCGATGGTCGACAGGCGGTGGGCGATCACGACGACGGTGCGTCCCGCGCTCACCTCCGCAAGCGCGGTCTGGATCCGGGCCTCGTGCTCGCCGTCCACGCTCGAGGTCGCCTCGTCGAGCACCAGCACGGGCGCGTCGCGCAGGACGGCGCGGGCGATCGCGATGCGTTGGCGCTCGCCGCCCGACAACCGGGCGCCCCGCTCGCCCACCTCGGTGTCCCAGCCGTTCGGCAGGGAGGCGATCAGCTCGTCGGCGCCGGCGATGCGGGCCGCCCGCTCCAGCGCAGCGGCGTCGGCGCTCGGATCGGCCACGAGGAGGTTGTCGCGGATGGAGCCGTGGAAGAGGTAGATGTCCTGCGACACGACGGACGTCAACCGCCGCAGGTCGGTGGTCGTCAGCGTGCGCACGTCGGAGCCGCCGATCCGGACACTGCCCGACTGGGGATCGAACAGCCGGAGGATCAGGCTGACGACGGTGCTCTTGCCGGCGCCGGACCGTCCGACGATGGCGGTCGTCGTCCCGGCCGGCAGCAGCGCCGACACACCGTCGAGCGCCGGCCGGTCGGCGCCCGGGTACCGGAACGTCACGTCGTCGAGCTCGAGCCCGATCGGGCCGGTCGGAGCAGGCGCCGGCCGGGATGGTTCGTCGACCAGGGGCTCGGCATCGAGGAGCTCGAAGATGCCGCCGGACGCCGCCATCCCGTAGAACCCCTCGTGCCAGTAGTTCTGCAGCTCGAGGAGCGGCCGGAAGCACTCGGCCGCGAGGAACAGCACGAGCAGCAGCTCGCCCGGCGTGAGCTCGCCGCCCGTGAACCGCAGCGCGCCGATCGCGGCGGCCATCGCCGTGCCGACGCCGAACACGGTGGCCGTGATGACGTAGATCCCGAGCGAGGAGCGGAGGTTGGCGATGGTCGCCTCGTAGAGCGATGCGGAGTCGCGCTGCAGCGCGCGGGCCCGGCGCTCGCTGGCGTTGAGCAGCTTCAGGGTGGCGACGCCCTGGAGCGCGTCCAGCATCCGCGCTGCGAGGTGCTCGTAGGCGTCCCAGTGGCGCTGGCCGGTCCGTCCGAGGATCTTCGTCCAGAACGGCTTGGCCAGCGGGACGAGTGCGCACGAGATGACGACGACGGTGCCGACCACGGGATCGAGCGCGAGCAGGAACCCGCCGAGCGCAAGCGGTGACACGATCGACACCGCGACCTGCGGGAGGTAGAAGCCGATGTAGGCCTGCAGCGCCTCGACGCCGTCGACGACCGTCGCCTGCACCTTGCCGGTGCCGCGCGTGGCCACGTATCCGGGGCCCAGTCGGAGCAGCTGCGCCGACAGCCGGTGGCGCAGGCGCGCCTTGACCTTCGCGGCGCACCAGTGCGCCGTCACGTCGCGCAGCCAGATGCACGCGCTGCGGGCGATCACGAAGGCGCCGATCCCGACGAGCATCGGGGTCAGCTCGCCGAGCGGCCGTCCAGTCAGCACGTCCCGCACGGCCAGACCGGTGAGCAGGCCCTGGCCGATGGCACACGCCGAGGCGGCCAGCCCGACGGCGAACGTCGCCGCCACTCGACCCGGCGCCTCGCGCACGAGTCCGGCCAGCCGTCGTTGCACCATCATCGCTGCGCCACCATCGAACCTCCTCGAGTTGTCGGATTGAGAACCACTCTTATAGTGTCGCCCGTCGCTGATGCAACCTGGGCACGTCGCCTGGGCCGAACCTGCCGGAGGAACCTGGTGCTGAACCGTCGTCTCGTCATCGCCGCGATCGCCGCGCTCACCGTCACGTCCGTCGTCGCGTGCGGCGGCGACGACTCGTCGTCCGACGCGTCGGACACCACGGCGGCCGCGACCGAGGACGCACCGGCCACGACGGACGGCGCGACCGGGACGACGGGTGCAGCGGACGGAGGATCGTCGGCGTACCCGATGACGGTGGAGATCTGCGGGCTCGACTGGACGTTCGACGCACCGCCGGAGCGGATCGTCACGACCGACACACCGATGCTCGACCTGGCGTTGATGCTGGGCGTCGAGGACCGCATCGCGGGGTACTTCGGTGCCGCCGAGCAGCTCGACCCGAGCGTGCAGGACGCCGCCGCCTCCCTCGAGCACCTCGGGAGCAACTGGCCCTACCCGACCTTGGAGGCGGTGCTCGCGGGCAGCCCGGACCTCGTGCTCAGCTACGGCTACAACGCCGAGGCCGGCTTCACGCCCGAACGCCTGCAGGAGGAGGGCATCGGCAACTTCACCGTGACCGAGGGCTGCGCGGACGCCGAGGGTGCCACCACGGTCGAGTCGTTCTACGAGGACGTGCGCACGCTGGCGCAGATCCTCGACGTGTCCGACGAGGCCGAGACGCTCATCGCCGACTGGGAGGCGCGCGTCGCCGCGGTGGAGGAGGCGGCGCCGACCGGCGAGCCGATCCGGGTGCTCAACACCGGCAGCGGTGACCCCGCCGCCCCGTTCGTCAGCGCCGGACGTGCCGTCGCCAACGACCTGATCCGCATCGCCGGTGGTACCGATGTGTTCTCCGACGAGGACGCGGCGTACCTGACCCCGACGTGGGAGGAGGTCGTCGCTCGCGACCCCGAGCTGATCATCGAGTCCTCGGGCGGTGGCGAGGAGGCCCTCGCCGCGGTGCGCGCGTACCTCGAGGCGAACCCTGCGCTCGCCGCGATGGCCGCCGTCGAGGCCGGCCAGTACGCCGGGCTGTCCTACGAGGAAGGCGTGCCCGGGCCGCAGATGTTCAACGGGCTCGAGAAGATCAGCGCGGCGATCGGCACCGCCGCCGGATGAGCTCGGCGCCTCCGGCGCCCCGACGGGCGACGGTCGCGACCGGGCTGGCCGCGCTCGGCGCCGCACTCGCCGTCGCGTTCGTGCTCGCCGCGATGCTCGGCTCGACCGACATCGGGCCCGGCGACGTGCTGCGCGTCGTGCGCAGCCACCTCCCGTGGGGCGCGCCGCTCGACGACCGCATCGATCCGTCCTTCGACAGCATCGTCTGGGGCATCCGACTCCCTCGTGCCGCACTCGCGGCCACCGTCGGCGCGACGCTCGCCGTGGTCGGTGCGACGCTCCAGGCGATCATGCGCAACCCACTGGCCGACCCGGCGATCCTCGGCGGGTCGGCCGGCGCGTCGCTCGGCGCGATCGTCGTCCTGCTCGTCGGGTTCACGCCGTTCGGCACGTGGTCGCTGATCGGGTCGGCGTTCGTCGGCAGCCTCGCCGGCTACGCGCTCACGCTGGCCCTGGCCTCGCGGGCGGGTCAGCTCTCGCCCGTGCGACTCGTGCTCGCCGGTGTGGCGGTGAGCTACCTGCTGTCGGCCGTCGGCAGCCTGCTCGTCGCGCTGAGCGACAACCCGAACCGCGTGCGATCGGTGCTGTTCTGGCAGCTCGGCTCGTTGGCGAGCGCGCAGTGGCGCACGGTGACGATCCCGGCGACGCTGCTCGCCGTCGGGGTCGGCGTCACGATGCTCCGCGCCCGCGCGTTGAACGCCCTGGTCGCCGGGGACGAGACCGCCGCCAGCCTCGGCCTGCGACCGGACCGGATCCGCCGCGAGCTGATCGTGCTCGTGGCGATGCTCACGGCCGCCGCCGTCGCGCTCACGGGCACGATCGCGTTCGTGGGCCTGGTCGTGCCGCACGCCGTGCGGTTGCTGATCGGTACCGACCACGCCCGCCTGCTCCCGATCGCCGCGCTGTCCGGCGCCGTGTTCCTCGTCGTCGTCGACGTCGCCGCGCGTCTCGTCATCGAACCTCAGGAGCTCCCGATCGGGGTCGTGACCGCACTCGTGGGCGCGCCGCTCTTCTGCCTCCTCGTGCGCCGGCCGACCAGGCAGCTCTGATCTCGATGCACGTCTCGTTCCGTGGGGTGACCGTCGAGATCGCCGGGTGGCGAGCGTGCGACGACGTCACCATCGACGTGGCGACGGGCTCGATGACCGTGCTCGTCGGGGCGAACGGGGCCGGCAAGTCGACGCTGCTGCGGTGCCTCTACCGGGCGCTGCGACCGACGGGCGGCGTGGCGGAGGTCGCCGGTGACGACGTGTGGCGCCTCGCCGGGCGCGATGCCGGTCAGCGCATCGCCGCCGTCGTGCAGGAACCGTCCGCCGGCTTCGACATGACGGTGGAGGAGCTCGTCGCCCTCGGTCGGATCCCGCACCACCGTGGCTGGCAGCGCCTCGAGGGCTCGGACTGGGACCTCGTCGCCGAGTCGCTCGAGCGAGTGGGCATGGCCGGGTTCGGATCGCGACAGGTCGCGACCCTGTCGGGTGGCGAGCGGCAGCGGATGATGATCGCTCGCGCCCTGGCCCAGCAGGCGAAGGTCCTCGTGCTCGACGAACCGACGAACCACCTCGACATCCGCCACCAGCTCGAAGTACTCGAGCTCGTGCGGACCCTCGACGTGACGGTGGTCAGCGCGCTCCACGACCTCGGCCTCGCCGAGCGCTACGCGGATCAGGTGGTGCTGCTCGCGCGAGGTGCGGTGGTGGGCGCCGGCGAACCTCGTTCGACGATCACCATCGACGCGGTGCGCACGGTGTTCGGCGTCGAGGTGCGCTTCCTCGACGACCCGCACACCGGTCGCCGGTCGATGGTGTTCGGCCTGCCGCCGACCCTCGAGCACGGACGCTGAGGGGGACCGCCCCCCGGCCCCGTCGGCTCAGACCGGGACCTCGGCGACGAGGAGGAGGTGGTTGCAGGTCGACCACAGCTCGGGGATCGCCCCGAGCGCCATCGCCTGGTCGGCCCAGTGCTCGACGACGCCGTCGTCGGCCCCGAGCAGCACCGCTTGCCCCTCGGGTGCCGGACCGTCGAGCCCTTGGACGCCGAGCACGTGGAGTCCGGCCGCCTCCACCTCGGCGATCGCACCCTCGGGCAGGTGCCAGTAGGTCGACCGGTACCACGGCGGGGCCTTCCGCTCCGCGAACGTGCCCGTCCGCCACACGTGCTGCCAGTCGATCGGTCCGGCATCGGCCCCGAAGAACGTGACCACCTGCCGGAGCGCACCGACGCGGTGCAGGACCTGCACGAGGATCCGGCCGCCCGGGCGGACCACCCGCCGTGCTTCCTCCAGCACCGCCAGGCGCTCGTCGCGCTCGGGGAGGTGGTACAGCGGTCCGAGCAGCAGAGCGGAGTCGAAGGACGCCGCCGCCCACGGCAAGGCCCGCGCATCGGCGACGATGCGGTCGGCGAACTCGACGCCCGCAGCGGTCGCTCGATCGGCGGCATCGTCAATGAGCGCGGACGACAGATCGGCGAGCCCGACCCGATGGCCGAGTCGGGCCAGTTCCACCGCCCAGCGTCCGTTGCCGCCGCCGATGTCGGCGATGCGAGCGGGCGGCTCGGGCAGCCACCGATCGAGCAAGCGGGCCAGGACGGTCCGCTCGACTCGGTGCCACGTGTCGAGCCGGGTCCACGTGTGCTCGACGGCATCGGCACCGCCGTACAGCTCGAACAGGTCGGGAGCCGTCAGGCGGCCGCCTCCGACCGCGTTGTCGTCGAGGTCGATCGTGTTCGTCACGGAACGGAGCCTACTGAGAATCATTCCGATACTAAGCGCCGGAAAGGTGAGACGCCATCGAGGTCCATGGACCCTGCCTGATACCAGCCGGTGCTCGCCGCAGGCCCGAGCGATGCTTCTATGTCTGTCAAGTGCTGATCGGCGGGTGCTCGAGGAGTCGCCAGACCCGTCGGGCGAGGAAGCGCTTGACGCAGCGGATTGTCCCGTGTCAGGCATCCGAGACAGATCCGGGGTCGGGATTGTTGGATGTGGGGGTCTGTCGGTAGCGCTCGAGTGGCCGGGCCATGGCGATGGTCTCGTGCGGTCGGATCGAGTTGTAGATCGTCTGGAAGTCGAGGGCGTGGCGTGCGAGGCAGACGCCGTCGGCGATGTCGCGACGGTAGAGACGCTCGTACTTGAGGGCTCCGAAGAACCGTTCGATCACGCCGTTGGTCCATGGCGCCTGCTTGCGGGTGCGGATGTGCACGATGTGCCGCTCCGACGCCACCCACGCAGCGAAGCCGCCGCTCTTGAAGCACGGCCCGTTGCGCTTGAGAACCCGATACATCGTCGAGTCGCTCACGGGCCCGGCTTCGACGTCGTCGATCCCGACCCGTTTGAGCTCGGCGAGCTTGCGGTGCCCCCAGGCGTCCCAGCCCGCTGCGCGCGCCTTGGCGTCGGCCTCGAGCGCGTCCTGAGCCGGTGTCGGCCACGGACCCTTCGATGACGAACTCGCTGCCTTCCAGCGGTACCAGGTCGGGCGCGGGATCCCGAGCCGGGCGCAGAACGCGACCACGGTCATGCCGACCGTGCGCCGTTCCTGGTCGAGCTCGTCGAAGCCGGGTAAAGCGCCCCCCTTTACGCCACAGGCGAAGCTCCATGTGCGCTTCGCCCAAAGGCGGCGGCGAGCTGTTCGTTCTCTGCGGTGAGCTGGTGCTCACGGCTGGTCGGCTTGGACGGTCCGCCGGCGGCCACCGCCTGCTGGCCGCCGTCAAGGAACTGGTCACGCCAGTTCGCGATCGAGGTCTGCGAGACACCCTCCCGGCGGGCGGCCGCGGCGATCGTCAGCTCACCGCGCAACACGGCGAGCACGAGTCGGACCTTGTCCTCCGCCGATCTCGACGGGGGTCGTGCCATTGGTTCTCCTTGTCGTCAGGCCCAACTTTGGCCTGTCTCAGGAACCTTGACACGGGACACCAGCACCCACGCCGCTCAGGCAGCCCTATGAAAGATCCGGGCTAGAGGCTCGACACAGCACGACAACCGGGCACTCGACCGGTGCGTCGGTTGCGACGCCTAGGCGGCGACCGGCCGACCGTGATCGCTTGGGTCCGTGGGATGGGTCAGGTCCAGGGGTTGAGCACGTCGAGGCCGTCGAAGCGCTCGAAATCCGTCAGGTTCCTGGTCACGACGGACATGTCGTGTTCGAGCGCAGTCGCCCCGATGAGGGCGTCACGGAACGGTGCCGGATCCGGTACGTGCAACGCCGCGGAACGCCGCGCCACCCGTTCGTCGACAACGAGGACGCGACTCTTGAACGCCGCGGTGACGCTCTGGTCGAGCCACGCACGTAGCAGCGCGCCCTGGTCGGGGTCGGAGCGCTCCACGAGCAGTACGCCGTGTTCGAGCTCGTGCATCGTGATCGCTGAGATGAAGAGCTCGGCCGATGGCACGTTCTCGGCCCACGTGGCAACACCCGGGTTCGCTCTGCCGGCACGTACCTTGCGTAGCTCGGACACGACGTTGGTGTCGAGCACGAACATCAGTCAAACCGGGCGGTCCGCGCGACGTCTTCGTGGGTCGGGGCGACGAAGTCGATGTCCGCGACACCTGCGGGCGCGGCGAGCAGGTCGAGTGTGCGATGCGGGCCGACGAGTTCCTCGTAGGCGTCGAAGGTGAGGAGCACGTGCGCTGGTCGGCCCCGGTCGGTGATGTAGACCGGGCCGCGCTCGGCGGCCTTCTTCGCGCCGCTGGTGTCCTGGTTGAACTCTCGGCTGCTCATCTGCGTCGTCATCACACCCTCCCTGGCATGTAGTTACATCTCTACGTTAGGCCAGGAACGGGAGGATGACAATCCGCCTGGGAGTCCCCTCCAGCGAGCTCACCAACCAGATCATCGGCCAAGAAGGGCCGGATGTCGTGCTCGGGATCCGGCACGTCAGTCCGGTCGTCGTCGAGCAGTGTCGGCTCGAACGCGGCGCCGCGCGATACCGCGCACATCCGCGAGCGGAGAATGGGCCGGGTCGCGGCGACAGTTGGGCTGTGGAGCCTTGAACGGTCGCTGGGAGCCTTGACGTCGCTGGCCGCGGCGTCGATCGGCAACCCGGCATCGCCACGCCATCTCAGCGCGGTGTGATCTCTCGGGCGAAGAACGCGGCGGCGCCTCAGAGGATCAGGTTCTCCTCTTCCAGCACCTTGACACGCCGACGCAACTCGCGGGCCTCGCCGGCATCAGCCCCGGTCGCAGCGTCCACGCCGCCGTTGTCAACGCTGTGGAGCTGGAGCCAGCGATGCAGGCACGACTCCGAGATCCCGAACTCGGCAGCGATCCCGGCGCGCGGTGGTCGGACGCGAGCGCCGCCGCGACGACGGTGTCGCGGAACTCGACAGGGAACGGTCTGGGCATCGTGATGATCCTTCGTCAACGGAGTGATGGCTCCGACGACCGACCGTCGCCGCGACCCAGCCCATTCCCCCCACCAGGTCACCGCCCGCTGAACACCACTCCCCGGTACTCAACTCCCTGGTCCTCCGCGGTTGCGCTCGTGGCCTTGCCCGAACGGCCGCCGTCCCTTCATCACCGTGATCGCTGACCGACACGACGAACCCATCCCAGCCGAGACGGACGCTCAACCCGCTCGCCATCACCGGTTCGAGGAGCCCGTCGGCGATCGACGTAGCCGCACCGGCCACCGCCGGCACCAGGTCGATTCGGGCGTTCGGTCGACGGGCCCGCCCCGAACGACCGAGCCCACGTGTCAACCGGACGACGGACCTGCGGTTGAAAGGACGCCCGAGGTCTTGCCCTCCCGAGTCCACCGTTCCCATCATCGAACTGCTGGCCAGCACCAACCAACGGAATCCATCACCAAGGAGCCAACATCATGACCAACCTTCTGTCACACGCCGAGCGGGCCGCCGCCAACGTGGCGTCCACGACGCACGGCCAGGCGACGGTCCTGTTCGAGCCGACCGCTGCTCGCTGCTCGTCCTCGTCGAGCACCTGCTGCATCCTCTGCGTCAAGCTCGAGGTCTGATCACGTCCGTGCCCGCAACGGGCACCGAGCGAACGTGGCCGACCCCCGCCGGGGGTCGGCCACGTTCGCGTCGGCGCGTCGCTCATCCCGCGCCACCCGGTGCCATCCGCCGGCGTCAACCGATCGGTGGACACCGGAACGACCGACCGGGGGTGCCGTCGACCCAGGCATCGGGCGCACCATCGGTACATGCGATCCCAGCAGACGCCCACCCCCGATCCGGGCCATCGCGCTGTCGACGGCACCATCGCCGTCGAGCGGATCAGCGTTCACTACGGCGATGTCGTCGCCCTCGACTCTCTCGACCTCCACATCGGAGCGGGGACGGTGCTCGGAGTACTCGGACCGAACGGGGCGGGCAAGTCGAGCCTTATCGAGTGCCTCATCGGCTACCGCCGTCCCGACAGCGGCCGGGTGCGTGTCCTCGGGACCGATCCGTGGCGTGCCGACTCCCGCTGGCGTGCCCGTGTCGGCGTCGTCCTACAAGACAGCCGCACCGACGCAGACCTGACCGTGCGCGAGTACCTCGACATGGTCGCCGGGTACTACGGACCCCGCGCCGACGCCGCCGACGCGGCACGTGCCACCCGCCTCGACGACCAGCTCGGACAGCGCGTCCACAAGCTGTCGGGCGGACAACGTCGCCGCGTCGAGCTGGCCGTCGCCCTCGTCGGACGGCCCGACGTCGTGTTCCTCGACGAACCGACCAGCGGGCTGGACCCCGAGGCGCGCCGAGACCTGTGGCGCGTGATCGCCGGCCTCCGATCGACAGGCCGGACCGTCGTGCTGACCACACACCAACTCGACGAGGCCGAGGCCCTGGCCGACCGTGTCGTCGTGATCGACCACGGCCGGATCGTCCGTGACGGCACGGTCGAGGGGATCCGCGCCACCGCCGGCCTGACCACCGCGGTGCGCTTCTCCGCACTCGTCGACCCCGGCATCCCCGATGCGACGCAGATCGGGGCGACGCGTTGGGAGGTGCGCACGAGCGACCCCGCCGCGGCGATCGCCGAGCTCGGTGCGCACGGCATCGATCTGCGCGACCTCGACGTGCGAACCCCCTCGCTCGAAGACGTCTACCTCCAGCTCGTCGGCCGCGCCGATCCGGCGACGGCCCACACCCCATCCGATCCCCAACCGACGGAGGTCTCGGCATGACCGTCGACACCGCACCACGTCCTACCGCGACCCACCCCCTCCCCCGCCAGGACATCGACACCGCAGTGCCGGGGGTCGTCGCCGGGTTCTTCCATCAGCTGCGCTACGACCTCAAGATGCAGGTCCGCAACCCCGTGGCCGTCTGCTTCACGGTCGTCTTGCCGCTGGCGTTCCTGCTGATGTTCACCGGTCTCGCCGGGGGCGACGCAGCCGACAACGCCAAGCGCTACGTCCCCGCCACGATGGTGATCGGCCTCCTCTCCGGCACGACGACCAACCTGACCATCACCCTCGCCTACCTCCGCGAGTACGGGATGTTGCGCCACGTGCTCGTCACACCGCTGCCCCGGCTGTCCTACCTCGGCAGTCGCGTCGCGGCTGCGGGCGTGCTCGCCGTCGTCTCGACCGCGCTGATCGCCGTCACCGGCGGGGCACTGTTCGGCGCGTGGCCCCGCGACGCCGGGCCACTGCTGCTCGCCCTCGTTGCCGGCACGCTGGTGGGCAGCGCGATGGGCGTCGCACTCACCGCCCTCGTTCGCAGCGAGGTCGCCGCCACACCACTGGCGAACGCCGTCACGTTGCCGCTGCTCGTCCTCTCCGGCGCCTTCTTCTCGCTCGACGCCGCCCCATCCTGGGTGCAGCAACTGGCCCGCTGGTTGCCCGCCGAGCCCGTCGTCGACGTCGCCGCCGCTGCGTATGCCGACGGTCCGACCGCCGACGCCATCGTCCACCTGTTGGTGGTCACCACGATCTGGCTCGTCGTCTCGGTGGCCGTGACCCGTGCGTGGTTCACCTGGACCCCGAGGAGCCGGCGATGACCGTCACGATCGACTCACGTGCGGTGCACGTCGTCGGCGGCGCCCGGACCTCCGTGTTGGTCGCCTTCACCGCCGTCGACACGCCGATGGTGGTGGTCGACGTCTGCGGCCTGAGGGCACCGGTGATCGATGCGCTCACCCTGGCCCTCGCCATCGAGCGGCCCGCGATCGTCATCAGCGCCGCTGGGACCGACGACGCGACGACCGCGTACACACGGATCATCGGGCCACGCGAGCGCGCCGTTCAGGACCTGCTACCCGACGCCGTCACGCTGCGCACCGCCCCCGTCGCCGAGGATCTCGAGATCTACGCCGACGCGGCCGGCGGCGCCGCCTACCACGCGTTTGGCTCAGCCTCGACGCCGTGGGTGGTCGCCGACGATGTCGCCGCGGTCGCCGACTCCGCATCAGCCGACATCGTCGCCGGTGACACCCGGCGCTGCGGCCACGCCCTGGTGGTGACGGGCGCACAGCCCTGCGGCGCCGAGGAACTGCTCACGGCCATGGGGGTCACCCCGATCGGGCTGGAGGCCACCGAGCTGCGCTCCTCACTGGTCGCCAGCGGTCATCCGACCGCCGCCGTCGACGTCGTGCTGGCCCACCAGGAGTGGGCCGGTTTGGCACTCGACGCGAGCCCAACCGTGCTCCGAGCGCTCGATCGACCACCGTCCGACCCACTGACGACGCTCGCTCGGGGCCACCGATGAAGGCCGCTGGCCAGGCCGTGCTGGTGGCCGCCGCCGCGGGCGCGCTGGGCGGCACGGCGGCGTTGGCGTGGACGCGAGACATCGGACAGGCCCTCACCGTCTCCGTCGTCGGCACCGCCGTCGGCACCGCCATCTATCTGGCCATCGCCGGTCGCACCGACAACGACGTCGATGCGACCGGTGGCGACCAGCAACCGCGACGACCGTGACCACCCGCGTGACCGTCGTACAGCACCACCTCAACGACCGATTCCAACCACAGGGAGTGGACCCATGAACAACCCAGCCGCTCAGATCACAGCGTCCCCGACGACCACCGCCCCCGACCCGCCCGACGCCACCATCGACGTCGCCAGCGTGGAGGATGTGGCCGACGTCGTCGTCACGCCCGGCGTGCGCGTGCTGCGCGTCGAGCGCGGGCCGGACCCGGCGCTGCTCGTGCGTCGCGGCGACCGTGTGACCCGTCTGCGCGGTGAGGGCGTGATCGACTTCGTACTCGCGTTGCTGCAGATGTCCGAGAACGGCACCGTGCCGCTCGGCACGCTCGGGTCGGTTCCCGCGCCACAGGCCGCGGCGATCCGCACGATGCTCGACGAGCTCACCAAGGCCGACCTCGTGCTCGATCCGGAGGTCGGCGACGCGGTCCGCACGGCGACGCCGACGGCGCGGGCGCTGTGGAATCGCTGTGGTCGAGCCGTGTCCGCGTCCACCATCGACGACCGCCTGTCGGCCGCCAACGTGCTGGTGCTCGGCCGTGACCCGCTGGCTGCCCGGTTGGCGGCCACGCTGTCACGCTCGGCGATCGCCGTCACCCGCGCCGCGGATCTGGACACGATCGAGCCAAGCGACCGACCGACCGACGGGTGGACCGCCGCCGTCGTCGTCGGCCGCGGCGAGGACGACCCGTTGTTCGACCGCTGGAACAAGCAGGCGCTGGAGACCGGCACCCCATGGTGGGCGGTACTGCCTCACGACGGGCTCCGGGCAACCGTCGGACCGTTCGTCATCCCTGGGGCGTCGGCGTGCTGGCGCTGCTTCGTCCTACGCCGTGCGGCGAACTTCCCCGACCGGACGCTGGTCGACGACCTCGCCGGCGCGTCCGGCTCGTCGCCGGACACGCTGCCAGCGGCGACACCCGGCGTGGAGCAGGTCCAGACCGGCATCCTCGTCGAGCAGGCGCTGGACCGGTTCGGACTCGCGGAACTCTCCGGCGCGGCGACCCCGGGTGCGGTCAACCTGGTGGAGGTCGACGGCAGCGGCGTACACGTCACCGGTCACCGCGTCCTGCGGGTACCCCGGTGCCCCGTCTGCTCACCGGCCGCCGGCCGCGGTCTGCCCCAGGTCTGGTACCACGGGGAGGCGGTGGCGCGATGAGCACGCTCGCTCCCCCGGTGATCGACCACACACTCACCTGGTCCGACCCTCGCCACGGCGCGGCGCGGCTGGCGGCGTTCTCCTCGCCGTACGTCGGCATCGTCCATCGGCTCTTCGAGCAGCTGCACGACGTCGACGACATCAACGTCGTGGGAGTCGGCGCACAGGCATGCCACTCCGGTCCGTTGATCGGTGAGGTCTGCAACGAGCTGAACGGTGGCGGTGCGCCGCTGTCATCGGTGGCCACCGCCGCCGCCATCGGCGAGACCGTCGAGCGCTACAGCGCCGCCTGGGTCGACCCCGACCGGCTGCGACTCACAACCGCCTCCGAGCTACGGGCCACCGGCCTCGACGTCCTCGATCCCGCGGCGTTCGCATTGTTCTCCGACACGCAGTACGCGAGCGCTGGCTTCCCTTTCGCCCGTTTCACCGAGGACACCCCGGTCCTGTGGACTCAGGGCCGTCGGCTCGGAGGCACGGCGGCACCGGTGCTCGTACCCGCACAGCTCGTCTACATCACCGGTGACCTCGGCCATGACGACACCCAGGTCGGCTACGCCACGAGCAACGGTCTGGCGTGTGCCAGCACGTGGGAGGAAGCCGTCCTCGGTGGCCTGCTCGAGATCGTCGAGCGCGACGCGTTCACCACCGCCTGGTACAGCCGCCTGAGCCTGCCGCTCCTCGACCCCGAGTCCGACGCCGACACCGCCTCCTGGTTCCGCAAGCACGTCGTGCCAACGGGGCTGGACGTCAACCTCGTGGACCTGTCGGTGCTGGTCGATGCACCCGTCGTCCTTGCCGTGATCCGCAACCCCCACACCGACGTTGCGCCGTTGGCGCTCGGCGCTGCGGCAGCGACCGACCCCACACGCGCCGTCCGCAAAGCGGTCGTCGAGGCCTTCCAGACGCGGACGTGGGCCAAGGCCGAACAGCGCGAAGGTGCGATCCTGTCGCCCGCGGACGGGTTCGAGCAGGTGCGGGACTTCGACGACCACGTCCGCATGTCGCTGCACCCGGCGACGATTGCCGCCTGCCGCTTCCTCGACGCGTCGAGCGATCGTCGACCACTGCGCAGCGTGCCCGCGGTCGCCGATGCCACACCGGCCGAGGCCATCGACGACCTGGTCGGCCGGCTCGCGACGCAAGGCGTGGAAGCGGCGACCGTCGACGTCACGAGTCCCGACGTGGTCGAGGGCGGCCTGGTCGTCGCCAAGACGATCGCCCCTCGGCTGCACCCGCTCGACGCCGGCTACCTCGGCCGGTACCTGGGCGGCGACCGTCTGCGTCACCGCCCGGCGCAGCTCGGCCTCATCCCGGAACCGCTGACGGATGCCGACCTCAACCCGTGGCCGCACCCGTTCCCCTGACCCGGCCCACGCCATCCCGCACGAACTAAACGGAGACCATCATGATCGGAGAATCGATCCACGGGGCCAACCTCGTCGACATCGTCTATGGCGGCGACGTCCCCGACACCGGCGATCCCGCCGAGGACTACATCGAAGCGTCCAAGCTGCACCGCGAGCTGATCGGGTGGGAGGCCCCCGGGGTGCAGATGATGCAGCGCACCCCCGAGCTGTATCCCATCGTCGCCCGCGCGGGACGCCGCTACGCCTCACGTCCGCAGCTCCCGATGCCACCCCATCCGAGCGCCGACCACTCGATCGAGGCGGCGCTCCAGGCCCGGCGCAGCGCGTTCGACTTCGCTCCGAACCCGATCACCTTCGGCGAGCTCGCCGGGGTGCTCCGTCTCACCTACGGCGTCGCCCCCGGCACCGGCGACGGCACCGACCTGCCGCCCATGCGGCCCACCCCGTCCGCAGGGGCGCTCTATCCGCTCGATCTCTTCGTCGCCGCCCGCCGCGTCGAGGGGATCGATGCCGGCCTCTATCACGCCGATACCGCAGCCGACGCGCTCGCCGGTCTGCACGACATCGACCTCGAATCGCTCGGCGCGGCGAGCATGCAGCCCGACATGGCCCACGACGCCGCCGCCGTGATCGTCGTCGCCGCGAGCATCTGGCGCAGCAGGGTCAAGTACGGGCCCCGCGCCTTGCGCTTCGCCCTCATGGAAGCAGGCCACGCGGTGCAGAACATGCTGCTGATCGCCGAGTCGTACGGACTTGCCGCGCGGACCATCGGCGGATTCTGCGATGACGAGGTCAACGCCGTGCTGGGTCTCCAGGGTGTCGACGAGTTCGCCGTGTCGTTGGTACTCGTCGGGCCACGCGGCTGATGTCCGCTCGCCGCGCCACCAGGCGTCGTTCGTGGTCGTGGGCCGCCGCACACCTGGCGGTGCCGCCGCTGCTCTCCCGGCTGGTCGGCCGTGGACGGCTGGCACCGCGCCGGGTGGGCGACGTCTACGACGGCGCCACGCTCACCCTCGGTGCCTTCGCCGCCGCCAACGCCATGGCCGCACCCGCCCCACGGCACCGCAACCTCGTGGTTCGGGCGCTGGTCGGCGCCGCGGCCGGCGCCGCCTTGCCGACGCTGGTGGCCGGTTCGGCCTCCGGGCGGGGGGTGGGGAGCGTTCGGTCCGCGCCGGCGGTTCGCCGGTTCGCTCGGCGACTGCGAACGATCGCCGTCGCCGTCGCCGAGGAGGCGATCTGGCGTCGTGACGCACCGTCCACGCTCGGAACGATGACGCGCATCACGGCGTTCGCCGCCCTCCATGTCCCTCATGTCGGACCGGTCGCCGCGCGCTATCACCTTGCCAGCGGGGCGGTGTTCGAGGCCGCGGCGCGCGCCGGTGGTGTGACCGCCAGCGCCACCGCCCACGCCGCACACAACCTCGTCGTCGAGCACCGTGATCGCCGGCGCCGGACACGGCCATCCCGTCAGCCCGTCGACGCGGGCCTGCGTCCAGCCATCATGTGGTGACCGGCGGTCTCAGCCGCCAGCCGAGATCAGCCCGAGTCGGATCGCGGTCGTGACGGCCCCCGTCCGGTCGCGCACGCCGAGCTTGTCGAACACCCGCTGCAGATGGGTCTTCACCGTGGCTTCGGCGATGAACAGCTCGCGAGCGATCTGCAGATTGCTCTGTCCACGGGCCGCGCAGCCGAGCACCTCCAGTTCACGGTCGGTGAGCGCCTCGACGGGGCCCGCTGGCCCCTGACGGAGCCGGTCGGCCAACGCGGCCGTCGCCGCCGGCGACATGACCATCTCACCTGCCGCCGCCGACCGGATGGCGTCGATCAGCGCCGACGGGGCCGCCTGCTTCAACACGTACCCGCGGGCACCAGCCTCGATCGCCGCGACCACGTCCTCGCGATCATCCGAGGTGGTCACCACCACGACCGCGGTTGACGGCGCCTGCTCGACGATGCACGCCGTCGCCTCGACCCCGTTGAGGCGAGGCATCCGGAGGTCCATCAGGACGACGTCGGGCTGGAGCCGCACCGCCAGATCCACCGCCTCATCGCCGTCCGACGCCGTCCCGACCACCTCGAGGTCGTCGTCGTCTTCGAGCAACGCCACCAATCCGGTGAGGACGACAGGGTGATCATCGGCGAGGAGAACACGGACGGTTTTCATGACGGCAAGACCTCCCCGGCCCCCTTGTTGGGGTCGGCCGGCCTGATGGGCACGTCGGCGGTGACGGTCGTCCCCACCTCCGGTGTCGACGTCACCTGCAACGTTCCTCCGGCCGTGCGCAGCCGACGATCGAGCCCCGACAGCCCGAAGCCGCCGTCGACATCGTCGTGGTCGAACCCGCGACCGTCGTCCTCGACGACGAAATGCACGACCGACGACGCGGCCCCGAGGGACACGTCGATCGACACCGTTTGGGCCTGCGCGTGCTTGCGGACGTTGGAGAGGCTCTCCTGCAGGGTGCGCAGCAGCACGGCCGAGACCCGATCGTCGATGATCGCCTCGTCGACGTCGATGCACATCTCCACCGCCACCCCCAGCTCCCGCCCGAACCGTTCCGCCACGGTGCGGATGCCGGCAGCGAACTGGCCGCTGGCGAGATCGACGGGACCCAGCGCCGCGACGATCGATCGGGACTCGTGCAATTGATGAGATGCCTGGTCGCGGGCCAGTCGTGTGCGTTCCAGCGCCCGGTCGAGACGTCCGGCGGTGAGATCTCGCTCGACGGTGGCGAGCAAGAGGTGGATACTGACAAAGCCCTGCGTCAGGCTGTCGTGGATCTCCCCGGCGAGACGCGCCCGCTCCTCGAGCACGCCGGTGTCGTGGTGGAGCTGGGCGAGTTCGTCGCGCGTGGTCTCGAGCTCGGTGATCAGACGGGCGCGCACCTCGTTCTGGCTGAGTACCCGCGACAGCCAGATCGCCAGCACGCCGCTCGACACGAACCCACCCACGGTCAACGCGGCACCGATCCCCCACGCGCCGGCATCCCAGGATCGGTGCGCGACGTAGGAGATGCCGAGGGCCACGAAGACCACCGCCGAGGCGGCGAACGCCGTGCCGATCGGGAGCAGCCAGAAGAGCTGGGGGACCACGACGGCGGCGAGCAGGATGGCCGCATCCGTCGCCAGTGCGAGCAGGATGGTCCCAGCGATCGCGGCGATGCAGTAACGGCCGGTGTAATTCCCTGTGGCGATGGCCGCGATCCCCCAGCGCAGGTAGCCCCCCACGAGCAGACCGGCTCCCACCAACGCACCGACGGCCAGGATCGACCGGGTGGCCGAGGTCGCGCCGGCCACGGCGACGAACGACACGATCGCTGCGAACGCGATGTGCCGCCACCACTCCTGAAACCGCGGAGCGACCTCCACCGTCTCCCCTGCGGAGCGTGCCGCCAGATCACGCAACGCCACGGCTACCGATCCCGTCTCACCCAGAGATGGAGAACCTGTTCGGCCCGCACCCGGTCACCGGGCGTCGGCGGCCCAAGACCGGCGATCGCCCCGCGCACCGCAGCGTCGGCCCAGAGCTCGCGCGCCGCGCGACTCCCGAACGGGTGACCGCCGAGCCCACCGAAACGGGCTTCGGCGACGATCGAACCCGTCGACAAGGCGGCGGCCAGCTCGACCGCTTCGGCACGGCTGAACGATGCGGCGAGCTGGTCACGCAGGTACTCCTGCTCGTCGCTGGTCTGGCCGAGCTCGACGAACGCTGTGGCCTCGTCGGATGTCTCGGGTCGGAGCAGGTCGACGACGTACAACAGCCCACCGGGACCGAGTCGCCCCGCCGCCGCCTCGAGCCCCGCGAGCGGGTCCTCCCACAACCCGAGGTTGAGGTGCACGAGCGCCAGGTCGACGCGATCGGCGCCGGGCGCCACCGAGGTGACCGCCAGCTCTTCCGCACCGCACGCCACGAGTCGGACGCGTTCGCCGAAAGGGGTGAGCCGTTCGGCGGCGATCGCCAACGCCGGCGCTGACGGGTCGATGCCCGTCAGCGCGGCGGCTGGGCAGCGCTCGGCGAGCACCGTGAGGATCGCTCCGTCTCCGCATCCGACATCGAGCACGCTGGCGGGCGAATCGTCGAGGGTCGCCAGCGCCAGCGCGACCGCAAGTCGGCGACTCCCCGCTGTCTCTCGGTCGTCGTGGGCGGTGCTGACGAGCATGCGCGTAGCCTCGACGAACCATCGCCGCGCCTTCGCGACGCTGACACCGGATCGGCCCCAGGTGTCGGCGGGGGGATGCGCCACCACGCCCGTGTTCTTATCACCGCCTGTCGGCCGGGGCGCAGGCGAGGCGCCGTGGACGCCGTCGTCAGCGGGTGATCCCACCGCAGGGCAGCGAAGACGGCTGGTCGGCCGGCGAAACCTCCTCGATCGGCGAGGAGCGCGTGTGGTCGGCCGGTGGTTCCGGCACGACCGCCCACGTCACCGAGGAGTCCTCATGTGAGTCACGTCACGGTTCGTCGATCTGCGAGACGAGAAGGACGTGACATCTGCTGCTAAGGCGTGTCAGACGGGTTGTGTAAGCGGCGTGGTGGGCATGTTCAGTGGGCGGCCTGGATGCGGTCGCCGTAGTGGATGGTCAGAGTGTTCAGGATCTGTTTCCAGCCGTTGATCCGGCCGGTCGGGTTCGAGCGGTTGGGTCTCCTTTCGGTGGCGACGAGGAACAGGACCTTGAGCGCGGCTTGCTCGGTCGGGAAGTGACCGCGGTGGCGGACAGCCTTGCGGAACCGGGCGTTCAACGACTCGATGGCGTTTGTCGTATACACGATCTGGCGCAACTCGATCGGGAAGTCCAAGAACGGCACGAAGTCATGCCAGGCGCGTTCCCACACCTCGATCAACGCCGGGTACTTCTCGCGCCACTGCTCGGCGAACTCGGCGAAGCGGGCCTCGGCCGCGGCGAGGGTGGGTGCGGTGTAGATCTCGCGCATCTCGCAGCACACCTGCGACCAGTGCTTCTTGGACGTGTAACGCAGAGCCGACCGGACCAGGTGCACGACGCACAGCTGGACATCAGCGGCCGGCCATGCGGCGCGGATCGCGTCCGGCAGGCCCTTCAACCCGTCGCAGCACACGATGAACGTGTCGCGGACCCCGCGGTTGCGCAGCTCGGTGAGCACAGTCGTCCAGAACTTGGCGCCCTCGCCGCCGGTCGGGCCGACCCACATCCCCAGCACGTCGCGTTCGCCGTCCAAGTTGACGCCCATGACGACGTAGACCGGCCGGTTGGCGACGTGGCCGTCGCGGATCTTCACGTAGATCGCGTCGATCAGCAACACCGGGTAGACCGCATCGAGCGGCCGGTTCTGCCACGACACCATGTCGTCGACGACGGCGTCGGTGATCCTGCTGATCGTGTCACGAGAGATCTCGGTCCCGTAGATCTCCAACAGGTGTTGTTGGATGTCGCCGGTCGTCATCCCTTTCGCGTACAACGAGATCACGTTGTCCGACAGGCCGTCGAGACGACGCTGACCTTTCGGGATCGTGACCGGCTCGAACGTGCTGTTGCGGTCGCGTGGCACGTCGAGGCGGACCTGGCCGATCTCGGTCGTGACCGTCTTCGGATACGACCCGTTGCGCGAGTTACCGGTATTGCGGCCCTCGACAGCGTGGCGTTCGTAGCCGACGTGATCGGTCATCTCGACCTCCAAGCCAGTCTGGAGCACCTGACGCACCAACGCCGTCAACAGACCGTTGTCGCCGGTCAACTCCACACCCTCGGTGCGGGCACGCTCAACCAGCTCGGCCGCGAGATCGCGCATCGCCGGCTGGTCACCCACCAACGGCACGCTACGCGGCCTGGCCGAACGCTCGATCGCCGACGGCGAATCAGAAGTAGAAGTGATGGTTGTAGTCATCGGAGTGATCCTCTCCGGCCCACGGCTCCTCACCGCGGACCTTCAGATCACGCCGCTTACACAACCCGTCGGACAGACCCGATCCTGCACGAATCTTGAGGAACCCCCGGAACCGGGCGTAGCGCAGCCGGGCGGCGAGGCGCCGGTTGCGGTCGGCGGTGGCCTGTTCGCCGACGAGCCGGGCGAGGAACTCCACGTGCGACCAGTCGTTCGTTCTGGCCTCTTCGGCCAGCAGCGCGAACGAGCCGGCGGCGGCGTCGAGGTTGAGGTAGCCGAGATCGGCCTTGATCTGTTCGTAGAGCCCGGCGCTCATCCGAGTTCACCACCGATGCCGTAGCGCTCGGCCAAGTCGGGTGGGTCGACGTTGTAGTCGCCGTCACCCAGCCTCAACTGCTCGGTCTCGGCGGCGGGCGGGGTGACGAGGCGCAGGTGCCGGCCGTCATGGGTCGGGCGGCCGGCGAGAGCGATGGCTTCGGTGGCGGCGCGGTGTTCGGGGAGCCAGATGATGTCCGACCCTGGATCGGGGTGCAGCACGTGAGTGACACCGAGCCGGCCGGCGTGGCGGACGCTGAACTCGTTCGAGTCGACGGGTCGGCGGATCTCGACGAGCTGCCCGAGGACCTCGGGCGGGACGCCGTAGCGGCCCCCGTCGACTGAGATCAACGGCACGATGTTGTGGACCCGGCGGGTCTCGACGTAGTCGGTGTCGACCCGCACCCTCGGCAACGGCGCCAGGACCGGCCGCTCGATGATCAGCCGCTCGGCCGGCAGCTCGCCCGTCGAGCGCGACTTCACCCCGTGCACTAGCGTGTCGAGCCAACGTTCGGCCCGACGGTTCATCTCAGCCAGATCGTGCGGGACGCCTTCGAGCTCGAATTCGGGCAGGAACGTCTCCTGCAGCTGTAGGAACGGACGCTCGACGTTTCCTTTGCTCTTCGCTTCCCTCGCCTTGCAGAAGGTGATCTTCGTCGCGTG
>JBKEAH010000075.1:0-3877 GCA_047972065.1 Desertimonas sp. | reverse complement strand
TGCCGATCGAGGTGATGTGGGTCGGCGCGTGCGGACGCTCCGAGTAGATGAACGAAGCGTCCTGTCCGCTCAGCTGTTGCATGCGATTCCCCTTTCGCTGGCGCGCATCGTGGCAGGTTCGACTCGGCCAACTCGCAGCGAAGCGACGGTGCGACGCTCCGTGCCAAACGGCCGCCATGGCGTTGTCTACGCTGCCCCCCGTGCCGGTGGACCGTCCCGACCGAAGCCCGGGTTTGCTCTACCTCCTCGCCGAGGCGCGAGCGCCGCTGGAGGCCGCTGCGCTGGCCGCCGCGTGGCCGGCGTTGCGGCGAGCGCCCAAGGGCGATGGTCACCACGTCGTGATGATCCCGCCGTTCGGGGCGGGGGACGCGTTCACGACCGTGCTGCGTTCGTACGTCGGGCAGATGGGCTACACCGTCCACAAGTGGGGGCGGGCCGAGATCCTCGCCTTCCACCGGCTGCAGAAGATCGCCGTGCGCCGCCTGCGCGAGGTGGCCGAAGAGGCCGGTGGCCAGGTCAGCCTGATCGGTCACAGCCTCGGGGGGATCTACGCCCGCGAGGTCGCCCGCGCCGCGCCGGACTATGTGCGGCGGGTGATCACCGTGGGGAGCCCGTTCGCCGGTGATCTCAAGTCCAACGTGGTCTGGCCGATGTACGAGTCGGTGACCGGGACCCGCATCAAGAGCATCCCGCCCGAGGTGATGGAGCGGCTCAACGAGCCACTGCCGATGCCGACCACCGCCATCTACAGCCGCACCGACGGCGTGGTCTCGTGGTTCGCCTGCATCGACAGGGAGGCGCCGCTCGCCGAGAACATCGAGGTGCCCGGCAGCCACGTCGGGCTGCTCCACAACCCAGCGGTGCTGTACGTGATCGCCGATCGCCTCGCCCAGCCCGATGGTGTCCACGAGCCCTTCGAGCCCGGGAACTGGACCCGGCTGGTGGCGCGTCGTGGCCCCTGGCGGCGGCCCCGCGGGGTCGAGCCCGGTACGGGCGCGAAGGACGAGACGTGACATCGATGCGCGGTGTGGACGCCGCCTTCTTGGCGATGGAGCGGGGCAACGAGCCACGCCATCTCGGGTCGTTGATGATCTTCGAACCCTCCGCCGACGGCCCGCTGGATCGCGCCGCGGTCAAGGCGGCGCTGGAGGCTCGGCTGCCGGGGATGCCGACGGCGCGCCGCGTGGTCGCCCCGTCGACCACCGGGTTCACCCGCCCGAGCTGGCGGACGGTGGATCGGGTCGACCTCGACGTCCACCTGCGGCACACCACCCTGCCGGCCGGTGACGACCCGCGCGCCGCGCTCGACGAGGTCGTCGCCAAGGTCCACGCCACCCGGCTCGATCGCCAGCGACCGCTGTGGCAGCTGCATCTGATCGATGGCCTTCCCGACGACCGGGTCGCCGTCTACGCCAAGGTGCACATGGCGGCGATCGATGACACGACCGGTGTGTCGTTGATGACGGCCCTGCTCGACGACGACCCCGCCGGCAACCCGACCATGGACACCGTCGACGCGCAACCCGAGAGCGCCAACCGGTTCGTCGACCGGATGGTCCGCCCGGTGCCTGATCAGGTCCGCCGGGCGGCCGGCTTTCCCGGACGGCTGGCGGGCCGTTCGGCCCGGGCGATGGGTGAGCAGCTCCCGGGGATGGGCGCGACGGCGCGCGAGGTCGCCCGCCGCTGGCCCGGGATGGACCGCCTGGCGCGACTTCTGCCGGGCGACGCCGACGGTGACGACGACCACGAGCACCCGACCGGCCGCGCCCCGCGCCTGTCGTTCAACGAGGCGATCGGCCCGCGGCGGGTCTTCGCGGCGGCCACCGCACCGATCGATCAGCTCATCGCGGTGCGGGCGGCGGCGCACGACGGATCGGCCCCGGTGTCGTTCCACGCCGTCGCGCTGGCGGCCTGCGCCGGTGCGCTGCGTCGTTGGCTGCTGGCCAACGACGAGTTGCCGACCTCACCGATCGTCGCCGTCGTGCCGGTGCTGGTGAAGGGCGAGCGGGAGGGTGACGCACAGGTGGCCGGGATCATGATCTCGTTACCGACCCACGTCGCCGATCCGCGACGGCGTCTCGAGCAGACCGCCCTCAACCTGGAGCGGGCCAAGGAGCGCCAGGTCGCGATGCCGGTGTCGCTGAGCCAGGACATCGCGATGTTCGCGCCGCCGGCGGTGGCCGCGCTGGCCAACCGGATCAACGACGCGATGCCGCACCGCCAGTTCATCAGCCCGACGGTCAACCTCGGGATCACCAACGTGCCGGGGCCGCAGCGGCCGGTGTTCCTCGCCGGTCGGCCGCTGCTGTCGAGCCATCCCGTGCTGTCGGTCAGCGACATCACCCCGCTGCACCTCGGGCTGCAAGCGGGACCGACGACGCTCGGGCTCGGTGCCATCGCCGATGGCGACACCGTCGACGATCTGACCGGACTGGTCGACGCCGTGGGGATCGAGTTGGCCGAACTGGCCGCCGCCTTCGCGCCGCGACCCGGCCGGGGGACGCGCAGAAAGGGAGCATCATGAGCCGACGTGGCGGCCGCGTGGCGGCCATCTTCGATCTCGACCGAACCTTGATCGGGGGGGCGTCGGGCCCGGCCTTCGGCCACCACCTGGACGCCGCCGGGATCTCCCAGCGCAAGCTGCCCGGTGCCGCCGCCGTCGCCGCCACCTACCGGGCGATCGGCGAGACGGCGCTCACCGCGCCGGGGGCCCGGCTTGCCGCCCAGGCGACGGCCGGGTGGCCGGTCGACGCGGTCGCCGCCGCCGCCGAGGCGGCCGCCGACGAGCTGATGGACGAGGTGCAGCCGTACGTGCCGGGCATCCTCGAGGAGCACCGGGCGGCCGGCCGGGTGTTGGTGATGGCGACGACCAGCCCGGCACCCTTGGTGACCCCGTTCGCCGAACGGCTCGGGTTCGACGCCGTGGTCGCCACCCGCTGGGCCGTCAGCGACGGGGCCTACACCGGCGAGCTCGATGGCGGCATCGTCTGGGGTCGCGGCAAGTTGGAGGCGGTTCGCGAGTGGGCGGGCGACAACGGCGTCGATCTCCGCCAGTCGTACTTCTACAGCGACAGCTACTACGACGCGCCGCTGCTCGACGCCGTACGCTTCCCCACCGCCGTCAACGCCGATGTCCGTCTTGCCGCGCTGGCCCGGCTGAAGGGGTGGAAGCTGCGTCACTTCGACCTGCCCGAGGGCGTCCTCAAGATCGCCGGCCGCGAACTCCAGGACTGGACCAGGCCGCTGCAGAACCCACGCCTGCTGACCAACATCGAGCTCGACGTCGACGGTGTCGACAAGATCCCGCGCGACGGCCCGGTCATCGCGGTGTTCAACCACCGCAGCTACTTCGACGCCACCGTCGTCGGCGCCGTGCTCGGTCAGACCGGGCGCTCGTTCCGCTTCCTCGGCAAGAAGGAGGTGTTCGACGCCCCGGTGATCGGCTGGTTCTCGAAGATGGCCGGTGGCATTCGGGTCAACCGCGCCTCGGGCTCGAACGAACCGTTGGAGCACGCCATCCGTGCCCTCAAGGCCGGTGAGGCGGTGGCGCTGGCCCCCGAGGGCACCATCCCGCGCGGTCCGGCGTTCTTCGAGCCCGTGTTGCGCGGGCGATGGGGTGCGGCGCGGCTCGCCCAGGCGACGGGGGCGCCGGTGATCCCGGTGGGGCTGTGGGGGACCGAGCAGGTGTGGCCTCGCAACCAGCGGCTTCCCCGGTTCGACCTCAACGAGCGCCCGACCGTGCGGGTGCGTGTCGGTGAGGCGGTGCCGCTCAAGCATCGCAACCTCGACACCGACACGAAGAAGATCATGGCGGCGCTGGTCGACCTGCTCCCACCCGAGGCCAAGGAGCGCAAGACCCCGACCGACGAAGAGCTGA
>JBKEAH010000285.1:0-34153 GCA_047972065.1 Desertimonas sp. | reverse complement strand
TGTATCCCCACGTGACCTTCTGGATGGAGCGTCACGCCGACTGCATCCGGCTGTGCGACCAGGTCGGACATCCCAACCTCGGCATCGTGCTGGTCGCCATCCACTGGTACGTCGAGCGTCGCCCCGAGGAGCTGGCGTCGTTCCTGCGGGCGGTCCATCCCTACGTCCGCAAGCTCCATCTGTCGGGCTTCGAGTTCACCCCGTTGGGCTGGGGTGGCATCGGACGCACCCTCACCCTCGATCTCGGCGAGCTCGACAACTTCGCGCTCGTCTCGTCGATGCTCAAGCTCGGCTACGACGGCCCGATCGGCTTCCTGAGCTGGCAGGACGGCGGCGACCCCTACGTCAAGCTGCAGCGCTCCCATGAGGTGTTGACCAGTCTCGTTCGCCGGGCCGAAGCGCACCCGGAGTGGTCCAGCCACATCTTCTAGGGCCGCCCGGCTGGCGGTTCCGGTGACGTCGTCGCCTACCGTCGCAGCCCGTGGCCAACCCCACCACGACGCTGCCCGACCAGGGCGAACCCGACCCGGCGGTGACGATCCTCGGGCGTTCGATCGCGTACAAGTACGTGGTCGCGGTGGTTTTCATCGCGGCCCTGTTCCTCGACATCCTCGACACGACGATCGTCAACGTCGCGCTCCGCACGATCGCCGAGTCGTTCGAGACGACCGAGATCGAGTGGATCGTGCTCGGCTACACCCTGTCGCTGGCGATCTTCATTCCGGCCAGCGGATGGCTCGGCGACCGCTTTGGGACCAAGCGGACGTTCCTGACGGCGCTGGTGCTGTTCGTCGGCGGGTCGATGTTGTGCGGGTTGGCCACCTCGATCGGTCAGCTGGTCGCGTTCCGCGTGCTCCAGGGCATCGGCGGCGGGATGCTCACGCCGATCGGGATCGCGATGCTGTTCCGGGCGTTCCCGCCCGCCGAGCGAGCGCGGGCGTCCACGCTGCTGATGATCCCGACGATGGTCGCGCCGGCCACCGGTCCGGTGCTCGGCGGGTTCATCGCCGACACGATCGGGTGGCGTTGGATCTTCTTGGTCAACGTGCCGATCGGTGTCGTCGCCTTGGTGTTCGGGTTCCGCTACCTGCGCGAGCACACCGAGCCGACCGCCGGGCCGTTCGACATCCCGGGGTTCGTGCTGTCGGGCTACGGCCTGGCGGCCATCGCCTTCGCCCTCGACAGCGGCCCGACCCGTGGCTGGACCAGCCCGCTGGTGCTCGGTCTGATCGTCAGCGGGATCGCCGCGGTCGTCGCCCTGGTCTACGTCGAGACCCACGTCGAGCACCCGATGCTCGCCCTCCGGCTGCTCGGCGACCGCATCTTCCGGGCGACCAACCTGACGATGTTCTTCGCCATGATGAGCTTCATCGCGGTGACGTTCGCGATGCCGCTGTACCTCCAGACGCTGCGCGGGCTCGACGCCTTCCACAGCGGCCTGACCACGTTCCCCCAGGCGGTCGGCATCCTGATCAGCTCGCAGATCGCGGGGCGGCTCTACGCACGGATTGGGCCGCGACGGCTGGTCATCTTCGGCATGTCGGTCGCGGCGGTGGCGATCCTGTCGTTCACCACCCTCTCGCTCGACACCAGCCTGTGGGAGATCCGAATCCTGATGCTGGTGCGTGGCCTCGGGATGGGCTTCTGCTTCGTGCCGGTGCAGGCGTCGAGCTACGCCAACATCGCCCCCAGCGACAACGGCCGGGCCTCGGCGATCTTCTCGACCCAGCGGCAGATGGCGGCGTCGATCGGCGTCGCGGTGGTGTCGACGGTCCTGATCTCGTTCATGCCGTTGGGTCAGGTGCCCAGCGACTTCGCCCGGGCGCTGACCGGCTACCGCTGGGCGTTCGTCACGAGCACGATCATGGCTGTGTTGGCGGTGGTGATGGCGTCGCTGTTCCTGCGCGACGAGGACGCCGCGGCGTCGATGGGTCGCCCCGCACCGGCCTGACCGCAGGCGCCGGGAAGACGGCGGCGGGGCCGCGGGTTCGGCTCAATCGCTCGACGTGACCACCCCGGGGAGCGTGACACCGGGGCGGTCACGAGGCAGAGGGACGACCAGGATGTCGATCATCTGGTCGTTCGTCGCCGTCAGGGTGACCAGCCCGGCCTCGCTGGTGGACAGCGGCAGGGGGGCGAGGGCGGGAAGGGTCGTTGCGATCGCCTCGCCGGCGGGCGGGATCTCCACCACCATCGTGTCCTCGTCCGTTCGGGCGATCACGATCACCGTGCCGTCATCGAGCACACGCAGGGTCTGCTGGTCGGGTGGTTCGAGCGTCCAGCCGGCGGGGAACGCGGTGCGGCGGGTGTGCACACCGTCGTCGACGACGACGCTCGCAACGTCGGCGTCGTGGTGGATGGTGGCCGTGATCGGCGAGGCTGACGTGTCGCTGGTGAGCCCGGGCAGCGGCGCGCCGGCGGCGGTGATGCCGCCACCGGTCGCCTGGAGCGGTGAGAAGGTGGCGACCTCGACGGGCGCGGTCTGCGCCGGGCGGCTGAGGTCACCGCCGTCGAACTTGAGCACGCTGATGCCGCGACCGTCGCGCGTCGCCGCGAACACGCTCACCCCGTCGGAGATCGGGGGCGCGACGAGATCCCACGAGCCGAAGGGCACGATCGAGGGGACACCTTCGTGCACGATCGCCCAGCGGCGAGCGACCGTGTCGGGGATCACGAGGTCACCGTTGTCGAGCAGGAGCGGCGCTACGTACACGACGGGTTCGCATGTGTCGCAGAGGTTTCCGTTGAGCTGGTCGTCGCCGAGCCCGATGGCGGCGCGGTGAACCACCGTGACCGCCGGCCCCGGGGTGGCGATCGAGGTTCGATCGTCGCTGCGAACGACCACGGTGACGAGGGCCCCGGCGACCGCGGCCACGATCGTCGCGGCGGCGAGGTGTCGCCAGCGCACCGAGCGACCTGGACGTCGGCCGGCGTGGCCGGCGTGGTCGGCGTGCTTGCCGGGTCGAACGTCGAGGTCGAACTCGTGCTCGAGCCAGTCGCCGTACATCGCGACCAGGTGCTCGATGTCGTGACGGTCAGTCGGCATCGTGACCGACCTCCAGCGCGTCGCGCAGCCGGGCCAGCGCTCGGGCCAGGTGGGTGCGAACCGAAGACGGGCTGACGTCGAGCAGTTCGGCGACCTCGGTCTGTCCCCACCCGTAGCCGTGGACCATCACGACGCAGGTCCGTTGGAGCCGCGACAGCGCGTCGAGGGCCGGGACGAGCCGTGGCTCGAAGTCGGGCAGCTCGCTGGGACTCGGGACGGGCAGGGTGAGCGGGCGGCGCGCCGACCGCCGGGCGCTGGTCTGGCCCACCCGGTAGAGATACCCGGCGGGGTTGTCCATGGTGGCCAGCCGATCCCAGTGCCGCAGGCCGTACTCCAACGCGGCCGAGGCCGCGTCGGCGCCGTCGTGGGGGCCGTACGCCGCCACCAGACCGGCCCGCAGCCGGGGACCGGTCGTGGCGGCGAACTCATCGAAGCCACTCGGCGGCGAAGTCGCCGGACGTCGCGCCCCTCCGCTCAACCCACGCCGCACGCATTCGCGACGCGTTGGAACTCACGCGAGTCGATCAGGCGCTGCTCCATGTTGCGCATGCCCTTCGTGTAGCGGTCGGCCCGTGCGAGCACCTGAAAGTAGCGCGCCAGCTGACGGCCGACGCGGCGGCCGGCACGGGTCTGCCACTCGGTCTGGCGGAACTCGGTCGCGTCCGACGCGAACGCGCCAGCCTGGTCGACATCGATGTCCGCTCCGACGACGAGGTATGACGACGGCCACATCCCGGACTCGTCGGCGAGCGGCGCCCAGAGCGACTGGCAGTCCTGGTCCAACGAGGAGGCGTCGGCGTGGACCGCGGGGGCGGTGGCCAATGATCCGGCGACGGTGACGGTGATGGTGGCGAGCAGTCGGCGCTTCATGACCAACAAGGCAACGAGCGGCCCGGATTCGTGACAGCCGTGGCGCCGAATCCGATCACCGCGATCGGCGTCGGTCAGCGGGGTCGGCGCGGGCCGCTGGTACGCAGACGCTGCTGGATCGTCGCCCGTCGGGCTTGCATCTCACGATGGGACAGTCCGGGTGCATCGGCATCGAGCCCGAAGCTCGCCTTGACCGAGGTCATGTCGACCGGCGCGAGCGCGTCGAGCCCGAGCTCTTGGCCGACGCGGGCGCCGTGGCGCAAGGCAAAGCGGGTGGAGATGCTGGCGATCTCGGCCAACACATCGAGGTCCGGGGCCAGCCGGGCGATCGCACCATCGATGAACACCAGGTTCTTGACGTAGAGCATCAGCTCCTTGGGCATGCGGGCGCCATAGCCGAGCAGCGCCTTGATGACCCGCTGCATCTCGGCGACGAGCTGATCACCGCTCAGCGTCGTCGGGTCGACCGGGGCGTCGGCGAGTCCGAGGCCCGTGATCACCTCGGCCGGGTCGGCGTCGGGGTCGAGCGCTCCCAGCTCCTGCAGGGCCGTGACCTGGGAGCGCAGGTCGTTGGTCGTCGCCGCGACCATCAATCGTAGGAAGGCCCGTCGGCGCTGGTCGTCCATCCGGGCGACGATGCCGAAGTCGAGGAGGGCGGTACGCCCATCGGCCATCACGAGGAGGTTGCCACCGTGGAGATCGCCATGGAACACGCCGTCGAGGGTGGCGCCCTCGAACAACGCCATCATCGCCGTTCGCACGACCTGCTCGGTGTCGACACCGGCGGCGTGCATGTCCTCGACCTGGTCGAACCGGAATCCCTCCAGCCGTTGCATCACCAGCACGCGTCGAGTCACCAGCGTGGGGTGTGGGCGGGGCACGACGTATCCGGTGTGGTCGAGGTCGTGGAGCACCCGCGCGATGTCGAGCATGTTGGCCGCCTCGATGCGGAAGTCGAGCTCCTCGACGATCGTGTCGGCGAACAACTCGACCAACGCCGGCGGGTTGGCCAGCGCAGCGACCGGGATTCGTCCGACGAGGTGCGGGGCGAGCCAGGCCATCGCCCGCAGGTCGGCGTGGACGAGCCGGGCGACGGCGGGGCGTTGTACCTTGACCACGACCACCTCGCCGGTGTGCAGGCGAGCGGCGTGGACCTGGGCGATCGAGGCGGCGGCGATCGGAGTGTGCTCGAAGGAGGCGAAGAGGGTCTCGATGGGGGCGCCGAGGTCGTCTTCGACCGTCGTGCGCACGTCCTCCCACGTCTCGGCCGGTACCTGATCACGGCATCGCTTGAACTCGTCGACGAGTTCGGGTGGGAACAGCCCCTCGCCCGACGAGATGATCTGGCCGAGCTTGATGAAGGTGGGGCCGAGGGCCTCGGCGGCCAGGCGAAGACGCCGTGACAGCTCGGCGATGCTGGCGTCGCCCGACACCTTCCCCCGGCGTTTGCGCCACACCCACGGGACGACGGCGCCGCCGAGTCGGGCGACGGTGGTGAGCCCGCGCCGGCCCGGTGGGAGGCGGGCCGGCGTGATCAGCTCGGGGACCTGGCGTCGCGCCCGGGCCCGTGCCGTCTCGGCGTCGGCCAACCAGGCCAGCTCGTCGCGGTCGAGGACCCATGGGGCGTCCTCGTGGAAGGCTCCCCAGTCGAGATCCGCCGGTGTCGTCACGTCACCAGGATGCCGGGGTGGCGACCGCGTCGCACGGCCTGCGGGCGGTCGCCAGGCAGCTAGAAGTGGGGCGGCCGACGCTCCCGAAGTGCGGCGACGCCCTCGCGGTACTCGGGTGTCGCCATCGCCTCGTTCAACAGGCGCCCGGCGTCGTCGACGGCTGCTCCGACGTCGTGACGCAGCAGGTCGTCGTAGAGCTGGCGTTTGGTCATCGCCACGGCGTTGGGCCCGGCGGTGGTGGCCAGCGTCGTGGCGTAGTCGTGGGCACGTTGCAAGGTGGCGTCGCCGTCGTCGAGCACGTCGTTCCACAGGCCCCACTCGGCGGTCTCGGCGCCGGTCACCACACGCCCCGACAGCAACAGGTCGGCGGCTCGGGTGACGCCGACGAGCCGTGGGAGCACCCAACTCATGCCGTACTCGGCGGGTAAGCCGAGCTTGGGTGCGGCGGTCGTGAGCTTGGCGGTGGCGCTGACGAAGCGCAGATCGCAGAACAGGGCGACGGCCAGGCCGACCCCGGCGGCGGCACCGTTGACGGCGGCGATGACCGGGAAGCGCAGCCCGTAGGTATGGGCGAGGTCATGGTCGAACTCGGGGCGCACCCCGTAACCGGGGTTGGCGGGCTCGGGCGGGAGGCCGGCGTCGTAGCCCCCGCGTTCGGCATGGCCGGCGAGGGCCTCGCTGTCGCCGCCGACGCAGAACGCCGGGGGCGTGCCGGTGACGACGACGACCCGCACGTCGGGGTTGGCCTCGAGCTCGGCGAGCACCCACCGGTACTCGGCGTGCATCCGTCCCGTCCAGGCGTTGTGGCGGTGCGGCCGGTGGAGCCAGACGGTGGCGACGTGCCCCTCGATGTCGACGCGGGTGGCCTTCAGCTCCATGACGTCACTCGCGGTCCCACAGCGCGCCGAGGACGGCCTCGGCCAGCTCGGGACGGCAGATGATCAGATCGGGGAGCCAGGGGTCACGATCGTTGTAGATGATCGGTGACCCGTCGAGCCGGCTGACGTGGAGGCCGGCGGCCAGCGCCACCGCGGCGGGGGCGGCGGAGTCCCATTGGTACATCCCACCGTCGTGGACGTACACATCGGACTCGCCGATGACCACCGACATCGCCTTGGCGCCGGCCGAACCGAGTCGCACGGCATCGGCCCCGATGCCGTTGGCGACCAGCACGGTGGCGTAGGGCGCCCGCGAGCGCGACGTGACCACCCGCGGTCGGTCGCGGGTGGTCGGCGGGAGCACCGGTGCCGGATCGGTGGCGAAGGTCAACCCGACCGCCGGCAGGGCCACGGCACCGGCGACGAAGTGATCGTCCTCCCACAACGCCACGTGGACGGCCCAGTCGGGACGTCCCGGCTCGCCGAACTCGCGGGTGCCGTCGAGCGGGTCGATGATCCAGACCCGTCCGCCGCCGAAGCGTCGGGGATCCTCGAGCCCCTCCTCGGACAGGACGGCGTCGTCGGGGCGGTGGCGGCCGAGCTCGTCGGCGAGGAACCGTTGTGCCGCGGTGTCACCGGCGTCCATCAGTTGCCAGGTGGGGACGCGCTCGTCGATCAGCCGTTGGCGCACGGCGATGAGCTGTTCGCCGGTCTGGGTGGCGAGACGGACCGCCAGCTCGACATCGGTCTCGGCGGGCGATGTTCCGGTCGTCATGGCGCCGACGAACCTACCCCCGCCACCCCCACCCAGCCCTGGTTCTGACACCGGATCGCGGCCAACGTTGGCTCGGATGTTCACACAGAACCGGTGGGCGGGTTCGGGGCCGTGGGGGAGCGCCATGATGGAGCGATGGCGTTGTCGCAGAAGGCGTTGTTGGCCAAGATCCCGACCGGCCTGTTCATCGATGGCCGGTGGCGGGAGTCCTCCGACGGGCGACGCTTCGGCGTCGAAGACCCCGCCACCGGCCGCACTCTGACCGAGGTCGCGGACGCGACCGCCTACGACGGCATCGCCGCCCTCGATGCCGCCGTGGCGGCGCAGGCCGATTGGTCGCGCACGCCGCCGCGCGACCGGGGTGAGATCCTGCGCGCCGCCTACGAGGCGATCACGGCTCGTGCGGAGGAGTTCGCGCTCACGATGACGCTCGAGATGGGCAAGCCGCTGGCGGAATCGCGCGGCGAGGTCGCGTACGGGGCCGAGTTCTTCCGCTGGTTCTCCGAGGAGGCGGTGCGGATCCACGGCCGCTACTCCGTCGCCCCCAACGGAGCGACCCGGCTCGTCACCATGAAGCAGCCCGTGGGGCCGTGTTTCATGGTGACCCCGTGGAACTTCCCGCTGGCGATGGGTACCCGCAAGATCGGCCCAGCGATCGCCGCGGGGTGCACGATGGTCGTCAAGCCGGCCCAGCAAACGCCGCTGACGATGCTGCTGTTGGCCGAGCTGTTGGCCGAGTGTGGTGTGCCGGCCGGCGTGCTCAACGTGATCACCACGAGGCGCACCGGTGACGTCAGCGAACCGATCATCAACGACCCACGCTTGCGCAAGCTGACGTTCACGGGCTCGACCGAGGTCGGTCGACGGCTCGTCGCCCAGTCGGCCGACGCGCTGTTGCGGGTCTCGATGGAGCTCGGCGGCAACGCCCCGTTCATCGTGTTCGGCGACGCCGACCTCGACGCCGCCGTGGACGGCGCGATGCTGGCCAAGATGCGCAACATCGGCGAGGCGTGCACCGCCGCCAACCGCTTCTACGTCCATGAGTCGGTGGTCGACGAGTTCGGTTCCCGCCTGGCGGCGCGGATGGCGGGGCTGACGCTGGGCAAGGGCACCAAGGCCGGTGTCGACGTCGGGCCGTTGATCGACGCCGCCGCGGTCGCCAAGGTCACCGAGCTGCTCGATGACGCGGTCAAGCGGGGAGCGCGAGTGCTGGTCGGCGGCGAGCCGGTCGGCGGCGCCGGTCACTTCTTCCGGCCGACGGTGATCGCCGACGTCCCCCTCGACGCCCGCGTCCAGCGCGAAGAGATCTTCGGGCCGGTCGCCCCGATCACCAGCTTCGCCGCCGACGACGAGGTTGTCGCGATGGCCAACGACACCGTGTATGGGCTCGTCGCCTACCTGTTCACCAGGGACCTCAGCCGGGCGATGCTGGTCAGCGAGGCGCTGGAGTACGGGATGGTCGGGGTCAACCAGGGCATCGTCTCCAACCCGGCGGCCCCCTTCGGGGGCGTCAAGCAGTCCGGTTTCGGGCGTGAGGGCGGCTTCGAGGGCATCGACGAGGACCTCGAGACCAAGTACGTCGGCCTCGCGCTGTGACCCCGCCGCCCGCATCGAGGGTTCAACGGCATGCGGACCGTGACCGGCAGCGGTTGATCGCGCTGCTCCAGCTCGCTCACTCTGGCGAGCTCGCCGCCGCGCACGCCTACACCGGTCACGCGGACTCGTTGCGCCGGGGACATCCCGACCAGGCCGCCGAGATCGACGCCATCAAGGATCAGGAGCTCGACCATCGGCATCGTGTGCGGGCCATGTTGGATGCCCTCGGGGTCGTGCCCGATGGCCGTCGTGAGCGTCGTCTCGATCGGCTCGGGCGTCTGATCGGCGCGTTCTGCCACGTCGGCGGATGGTTCGGCCCGATGTACGGGGCAGCCCGGTTGGAGCGTAAGAACATCGGCGAGTACGAGCGCGCCGCCCGGTTCGCCATCGGCTGTGGGTGCGACGAGTTCGTCGAGGATCTGATCGACATGGCCGAGGTCGAGTGGGATCACGAGCGCTACTTCCGCGAGCACAGCGAGTCGCACTGGTTGTGGCGGGTGTTCCCACGCTGGGATCCACCGCCGGCGCGCGAGCAGATCCGAGCCGGGGTCGCGGCGCCACGACCGGCGGTGCGTGGGGATCGCGGGACGACCCGCGATGGCTGACTCGCTCGCCCGGGACATCGGGGCGGGGTGATCGTGCCCGGCGCGCGCGACGGCACCGGCCGGATTGGCCGCTCGCGACGTTGGGGCCGGCCCCGGTGCGCCGCCACCACGGTCGCTGTCGACCTCGACCGATTGGACAACGCGCTGACGGCGCTCGACGAGGTCGAGGCGACCGCCACCCATCTGTTGGCGCGGATCGTCGTCACCGCGGTCGACGGCACCGAGGCGTGGGCCGATCACGCCGCCCGGGTGCCGGCGACGGCGGCTCCGATCCCGGTGTGGGACGCAACCGGCGAACGTCGAGCGCAACGAGGGTCGAGCGCGCCGCGGCGGTGCGTGCAGGCCTCCTCGGCCGTGCACGCCAACCGAGGTGGAGGGTGGGTGCTGCGGCTGCCAGGCTGACGTGATGGGCGAGCCGATCCTGCCGATCCGCACGGCGCGGACCACTGTTCGTCTGATGACACCCGACGACGCCGAGACGGTCACCGCATACCGCAACGACCCGGCCGTCGCCGCGTTGCAGGACTGGGAGCTACCGGTGTCGCTGGATCGGGTGCGCGAGCAGATCGCCCGGCTCGAACCCGACGACGACCTCGGGGCCGGCCGCCGCTTCAACCTGGCCACCGACGTCGGCGGCACGCTGGTTGGCGACGTCACCAGCTGGGGCGAGGGTCCCGGGAGCCCAGGGCCGTTCTTCGAGGGCGTCGGATTCGTGCCGACCGGCGAGATCGACGACGGCGAGACCGTCGCTCGCCTCGCGCTCTGACCGCCGGTCGATGTCGACCCCCGATCCGATCTACGCCGACCCGCGGTTGGCCGCGGTCTACGACGCGCTCGACCCCGACCGCGGTGACCTCGACCACTACGTCGCGATCATCGAGGAGCTCGGGGCGCGCCGGGTGCTCGACGTGGGCTGTGGCACGGGCAGCCTGGCGTCTCTGCTGTCGGCGCGGGGTTTGGACGTCACCGGGGTCGACCCGGCGGCGGCGTCGCTGGCGATCGCCCGCACCAAGCCGGGGGCCGACGCCGTGCGGTGGGTCGACGGCGACGCCCCCGCGCTCGCACGAACCCGCCCGGGCCTCGGCGCCGACCTCGCCGTGATGACCGGCAACGTCGCCCAGGTCTTCGTGGACGACGAGACGTGGGACGAGACGCTGCGCGCCGTTCACGTGCTGGTCCGTCCCAGGGGTCACCTCGTGTTCGAGACGCGGATACCGCAGCGGCGGGCCTGGCTGGCGTGGAACGGTCCCGGTGCCGATGCCGTGGTCGAGGGGGTGGGTTGGGTGTCGGATCGCTACGAGGTCGAGACGGTGGAGGAGCTGGCCGGGGGCGGCGTGCTGGTGACGTTCAACTCGCCGACGACCTTTCATGATCTCGGCGTGGTGATCGACTCCCGCTCGACCCTCCGGTTCCGGACCCATGACGAGCTCCTCGACGGCCTCGCCGAGGCCGGCTTCGACCACGTCGACACCCGCGACGCCCCCGATCGCCCTGGTTGCGAGTGGGTCGTGATCGCCCGCCGCCGCCCGACCGCCGATCAGCCGACGACGTCGGCCAGCTTCGGGAGCACGTAGTAGGCGCCGGTGACGGCGCGCGAGTAGCGGGTCAGCTCGTCGCGCGGTTCGCCGTCGCAGCCGGCCATGCGAGCGAGCATCCGCTCGAGGATCGACTGGTCTTTGGTCATCCCGACGAACATCGTGCCGTGGTCGGTGGCTCGGCCGTAGCCCAGATTGCGGCGCACGATCTTGCCGAGCTCGTCTTGATCGGTGCGCGCCGCATGGGACGTGACGGGCTTGGGATCGAGCTCGATGTCGTCGGCCTTGGTACGCCCGATCGCCGCCTCCTGCGCCTCGACGGGCAGCGTCTGCCAGGAAGGATCGTGTGGCCACTTCTGCAGCAGCAGCACGCTCGCCCCGGCGGCCGGCCCGTCGGGGATGATCGCCACCTCGCCCACCTCCTGCTGCTTGGGGTTCTCGGTGCCGTCGACGAACCCGGTGAGGTCGCGGTGGTAGCGGTAGGTCCAACCGACCTCCTCGGTGGCGACCGCAGCGAACGGGGCGAGCGCGGCGATGATCGCCAGCACCTCGTCGAACACGACGTCTTGGGCGCTGCCGGCGAGCCACACGCACAGATCGTGCTGGGTGGCCGGCATCGTGAAACCGTCGTCACCGACGACCGCATCGGCGAAGTCGTGGACATCGGACGGGCACACGTCGGGTCGGACTCGCCGCCACAACGACGGCCTCACCCCGAGCACCATCATGCAGCCGCTGCCGGGCGTCATGGTGTGCGTCAGCCCGGCGAGCCCGGCGGCGATCGCGGTCCACTCGGTCCCGTCGATGAGGTCGAGCTCGACGTAGGCGTGATGGGTGGTCCCGAAGGCCAGGATGCCGGGTTGTGGCGGCGGTGGCGAGCTCACGGCCGTGACGCTAGTGCTCCAACCGGGGCGTCCGCTCCGGACGCTCGGCGTGGCCGCGCCCGACCCGAGCTCGGAGATTCCGCCGTCGACGCCGGGGTGGCTCGAGCGGCCGCGTAGGTTCGACATCGATGCACGAGCCGCGGCCCGGTGGGGTGGGGATCCGGCGGGCCTACGACGAGCCGCACCCCGATGACGGCTACCGGGTGCTGGTGGATCGCGTGTGGCCCCGCGGGCGTTCGAAGGCGGTGCTGCGGCTCGACGAGTGGTGCCGCGTGGTCGCGCCAAGCACCGAGCTGCGCCGGTGGTTCGGGCACGACCCGGCTCGCTGGGAGGAGTTCCAGGTTCGCTACCGCGCCGAGCTCGCCGGCGCGTCGGATGTCGGCCGCCTGGCCGGCATCGCCCGGCGGCGTCGGCTGACGTTGGTGTACGGGTCGGCCGACGTGCGCCACAACCAGGCGGTCGTGCTCGCCGCCGTGATCACCGAGGCACTCGCGGCGGGGTGACCCGGGTCGCAGGACCCGGAGAGTGCTTGCAATAGTTAGCGTTCTGCGGTACGTTGCGTGCGATGTCTATTCTCCCCTCCATCGAGATGCCTGCCTTCGAGCTCCCCAAGATCGAGCTCCCGACCGCCGAGCTGGCCAAGCTCGTCGACACGGCGCGCAACATGGCCTACCTGGGCATCGGCCTCCGAGCGGTCGCCGCCGAGCGGGCGACGGCGATGCGCGAGGAGTTCGTCGAGCAGGCCACCAGCTCGGTCGGCGAGCAGCGCGAGCGGTTCGACACGTCGATCGCGGCGGCCCGGGCTCGCCTCGAGGACCTGCGTGATCAGCTACAGCTGCGGTTCGCCGACGTGCAGGATCGTTACGACGATGCCCTCGCCCAGATCGACGCCGCCATCGTGTCGTTCAACGAGAAGCTCCCCGAGCCGGCTCAGAAGGTCGCCGACAAGATGCACAGCACCGCCAGGACGGCGCGCGAGCAGCTGCGCGACCGAATCTCCGCCGCTGCCTGAACCGACGCCATCGAGGGTTGACGGCACCACAGCGGTGCGGTCGACCCTCGTTCGCGCTCCGACCCTCGATGGGGTCAGGCGAGCTTCTTGTACTTGATGCGATGAGGCTGGTCGGCGGCGACACCGAGCTCGCGATGACGCCACTGCTCGTACTCGGAGAAGTTGCCCTCGAACCAGCGGACCTGGCTGTCGCCTTCGAACGCCAGCACGTGGGTGGCGATGCGGTCGAGGAACCAGCGGTCGTGGCTGATCACCACGGCGCACCCCGGGAAGCTCTCCAACCCGGATTCCAGCGCCCGCAACGTGTCGACGTCCAAGTCGTTGGTCGGCTCGTCGAGCAGCAACACGTTGCCCCCCGACTTCAACAGCTTGGCCAAGTGCACCCGGTTGCGTTCGCCGCCCGACAGGTCGCCGACCCGCTTCTGCTGGTCGGCACCCTTGAAGTTGAAGCTGGCCACATAGGCCCGGCCGTGGATCTCGCGGTTGCCGATCTTCATGTGGTCGACCCCGCCGGTGATCTCCTGGTACACGGTCGCGTCGTCGTCGAGGCTGTCGCGTGACTGGTCGACATAGCTGAGCTGCACGGTGTCGCCGACCTTGATGTCGCCGCCGTCGGCGGGCTCGTCGCCGGTCAGCATCTTGAACAGCGTGGTCTTGCCGGCGCCGTTGGGGCCGATGATCCCGACGATCCCGGCCTTGGGCAGCGAGAACGACAGGTCCTCGATCAACAGTCGATCACCGAAGCCCTTCTTGAGGTGCGACACCTCGATCACGGTGTCGCCCAGACGCGGCCCCGGGGGGATCGCGATCTCCAAACGCTGGTCGTCGCCGCGCATCGCCTCGGCTTCGGTCTGGAGCTTGTCGTAGGCAGCGAGACGGGCCTTGCCCTTGGCCTGACGGGCCTTGGGGGCCATCCGCACCCACTCCAACTCGCGCGCCAGCGATCGCTTACGGGCCTCGTTGGAGCGCTCCTCACGCGCCAGGCGCTCCTGCTTCTGCTCGAGCCACGAGCTGTAGTTGCCCTCGAAGGGGATGCCTCGGCCACGGTCGAGCTCGAGGATCCACTTGGCGACGTTGTCGAGGAAGTAGCGATCGTGGGTGATCGCCACCACCGTGCCGGCGTAGTCCCCGAGGAACTGCTCCAACCAGTCGACCGACTCGGCATCGAGGTGGTTGGTCGGCTCGTCGAGCAGCAGCAGGTCGGGACGGCTCAGCAGCAGCCGGCACAGGGCGACGCGGCGACGCTCACCACCCGAGAGCTTGGTGACCTCCGCGTCATCGGGCGGGCAGCGCAGCGCGTCCATCGCGATCTCGACGTTGCGTTCGAGGCTCCAGGCGTCGGCCGCCGCGATCTTGTCCTCGAGCTGCGCCTGGCGGGCGCCGATGCGCTCGTAGTCGGCATCGGGCTCGGCCCACTGGGCCATCACCTCGTTGTACTCGTCGATGATCGACTGCACGGCGGCGACGCCATCCATCACGTTGGCCTTGACGTCCTTGGCCACATCGAGCTGGGGTTCCTGGGCGAGGTATCCGACGGTGAAGCCGGGGGTGAGCCGGGCGGTGCCCGAGAACCCGTCGTCGAGACCGGCCATGATCCGCAGCAGCGACGACTTGCCGGCACCGTTGGAGCCGATTACGCCGATCTTGGCCCCCGGATAGAAGGAGATCGAGATGTTCTCCAGCACCGTCCGGTCGGGCGGGTAGAAGCGGGTCAGCTTGTGACTGGTGTAGATGAACTCGTGCGCCATGACGGCGTCCGAGGCTACGGGACTCGGGCCGGGCCCGGCCGAGGCGGCCGGTGAGGCGTCAGGCCAGCCCGGCCGCGGCCAGCCCGGCGGCGGCGCCCTGCTCGACCGAACGGGCGTAGCGCTCGATGTCACCGGGCCGCTCGCCCATGTTGCCGTCGACGTAGCGACGGTAGACCCCCTCGGCGATGGCGGCCGACCGCCAGGCGTTGAACGCCATGTAGTAGTCGAGCTCGCCGAGGTCCCGTCCCGTGCGCTCGGCGTAGCGCGCCGCCATGTCGTGGCGGGTCGGGAACCCACCGGCACGTGTCGGGGGGTCCATCCCGGCCGAGGCCGGCTCGTCGGGTGCGGTCCACGAGCGCAACAGGTATGACACGTCGGCGAGTGGGTCCCCGAGCGTGCACAGCTCCCAATCGAGGATCGCCCGCAGGGTCCCGTCCGGGCCGATCAACATGTTGCCGAGTCGGAAGTCGCCGTGGACGATCCGCGCCGGGGTGTCGGCCGGGCGGTTGGCGACCAGCCACCCGTGCAGCCGCTCCATCGCCGGCAGCTCGCGGGTTTTGGACGCCGCCCATTGGGTCGACCAGCGCTTGAGCTGGCGGTCGAGGTAGCCGCTGCGGCGGGCGAGATCGCCCAGCCCGACCTCGTCGGGGTCGACCAGATGCAGCGCGGCGAGCGAGTCGGCCAGCTGCTCGCCGGCCCGCCGCCGGGTGTCGTCGTCGGGAAACGCCAGGGCAACGTCGGCGGCGTCGTGGAGCACGGTGCCCTCGACGTGGCTCATCACGTAAAAGGGGGCGTCGTTGACGTCGGGGTCGTCACAGGCGCCGAGCATCACGGGCACCGGGACGTCGGTGTCGGCCAGCGCCGACATGATCCGGTGCTCGCGCAGCACGTCGTGGGCGCTGTGGAGCAGATGCCCCAGCGGCGGGCGACGCAGCACGATGCGGCGTCCGTCCCCGCCGGTGACGACGAACGTGAGGCACGAATGGCCCCCGGCGACGCGCTCGAAGCCGAGTGGGGCCTCCACCGACGGGATGTGGTCGGCGAACCACCTCGTCACCGATCGCTGATCGATGCCTGCCACCTTCGAATCGTCGTCGTGCACCACGTTGCCTCTCTCTTCACGCCGGACGACACGAATGGTGGCAATGCCGGGTCGGTCCCGGCGAGCCGACGACCCACCGCGTCGAGCGGCGCATCGCGACCTCCGAGGCCCCGCGTCAGTCGCCGTTGGGGCGCGTCACCGAGTCGATCAGGTGGGCCGGCAACACGTCGTAGTGGGCGTCGACGGCGACGAAGCTGCCCCGCCCCCCGGTCATCGATCGCAGCTCGACGGCGTAGCGTCCGATCTCGGCGGCGGGGACGTGGGCTTCGATCTCGACATCGCCGTCGGCGGCCAGGCCGGTGCCGATGACGCGCCCGCGCCGGGCGTTGAGATCGCCGAGCACCTCGCCCTGATGGCCGTCGGGCACGCGGACCGTGACCAGCGAGATCGGTTCCAGGATCGCCGTGCCGGCGCGCACCAGCGCTTCGCGCAGTCCATGAGCGGCGGCGGTTCGGAACGCCATGTCCGACGAGTCGACCGAGTGGTGCTTGCCGTCGTAGCACTCGACGGTGACGTCGACGACGGGGAACCCGTGGACACCGCCGGCGGCCATCGCCTCCTCGACGCCGCGTTGGACCGCCGGGAGATACTGCTTGGGGATCGTGCCGCCGACGATCGAGTTGACGAACTCGGCGCCCGCACCGCGGGCGCGCGGGCTGACCCGTAGCTGGGTGACGGCGAACTGGCCGTGGCCGCCGGACTGCTTCTTGACCTTTCCCTCCGCCTCGGCGGCGGCCGTGATCGTCTCGCGGTACGGGACCCGCACCTCCTCGGTGGTGACCTCGACACCGAACTTGCGGGCGAGACGTTCGAGGGCGACGGCGAGATGGGTGTCGCCGGCACCACGGAGCACGGTCTGCGCCGTCTCGTCGTTGCGCTCGACGACCAGGGCGGGGTCCTCGGCCAGCAGTCGGGCGAGCGCTCCGGACAGCTTGTCGTCGTCGGACTGGGTGACCGGGATCAGTGCCAGCCCGAACGTCGGACGCGTCATGCTGCGAACCCGGACGCGCTCCGGTGCGTCCTTGGCGCTCAGCGTGGCGCCGGTGCCGGTGCCGGCCAGCTTGGCCACCGCGCCGAGGTCGCCGGCGACCAACGCCGCGGCCGGCTCGTGCTCTTTGCCACGCCAGACGAACGGGGCATGCAGCCGTTCCTCGGTGCCGGTGTCGAGGTTGATCAGGCGGTCATCGGGGTGCACCGTGCCCGAGACCACCTTGAACAACGACACCTGGCCGACGAACTGGTCGGCCACGGTCTTGAAGACGTGAACCAGCGTCTTGGCGTCGGGATCGCAGGGCACATCGACCTCGCCGCCACCGCCGTCATGGCCGGCGATGACCGTCACCGGGCGGTCAGCAGGTGAGGGGCCGAGCTCGCAGATGAAGTCGGCCAGCCGATCGACACCGACCCCGGTGGTGGCCGACCCGAGGATCACCGGGAACTCGAGACCGTCGAGCACTTCGTGGGCGAGGGTCCGTTCGAGCTCGGCGGTGCTCGGCACCTCTCCGGACAGATAGCGCTCCAACTGCTCATCGTCGCCGGCGACGATCTCCTCGACGATCTCGTCGTGGAGCCGGTGCTCCTCCACGGCGATGTCGGCGGGGAGGGCCCCGGCGTGGTGCAGGCCGTCGGCCTCGTACTCGAGCCCCTGTTCGCTGAGCACATCGGCGACGCCGCGCAGCGTCTCCTCTTCCCCCAGCGGCAGCTCGAGGGCCACGAAGCCCGGGCCGAACACGTCGCCAAGCTGGGCGAGCACTCGGTGGAAGTCGGCGCGCGGCTTGTCCTCCTTGGTCACGAACACCATCCGGGGAAGGTTCCGTTCGGCGCACCGGCGCCACGCCTGCTCGGTCCCGACCTCGACGCCGTCGACGGCGCTGACCACCACCACGGCGAGATCGACGACGTCGAGCGCGGCGTCGACATCGGCCGCGAAGTCGGCGAAGCCGGGGGTGTCGATGAGGTTGATCCGATAGGTCAGCCCGTCGTCCTCGCACACCCATTCGAACGGGGCGACCGCCAACGACAGCGACATCGTGCGCTTGGTCTCCTCGGGCTCGGTGTCGCACACCGTCGTCCCGTCCTCGACGCGCCCCGGCCGGGTGACGACGCCGACCCTGGCCAGCAGCGCCTCGGCCAGGGTCGTCTTGCCGACGCCTCCGTGACCGACGAGGGCGATGTTGCGGATGCGTTCGGTCGGCTGACTCATCACTGCCCCCCAGCGGTCGCGAGCTGCCTGGTCGGGTGCGACTGTAGGGGAGCGGAAGCCCCAGCCCGGACCCGGCCGCCGTCGGCTCGACCAGTACCCTTGACCCCGTGACTGACACGGTGACCTCGGGCCCCGGTTTCGGCACCAACTCCTGGTTGGTGGAGGAGATGTACGAGCAGTTCCGCGAGGACCCGACGTCGGTCGGTGAGGCGTGGCGCGAGTTCTTCGAGGGCTACAAGTCCACCGCCCCCACCCACCCCGCACCCCCCGCCACGTCGCCGACACCCGCACCGACGAGCGGCTCGCCGACAGAACCCGCCCCGCGTGCGAACAACAGGTCCAGCACGGCCGGCGTCGGGAGCGCCAGCGAGCAGCCCGCGCGCCCCGAGGGGCTCCAGGCCGGAGGCGCCACTCAACACAGCGCCAGCGAGCAGCCGGCGCGCGCCGGAGGCCCCCAGGCCGGGGGCACCGGTCAGAACGGCACCATCATGCGTGGCGCGTCGGCGCTGATCGCCGCCAACATGACCAAGAGCCTCGAGGTGCCGACGGCGACCAGCTTCCGCAACGTGCCCGCGAAGCTGCTCGAGGTCAACCGAAAGGTGGTCAACGGGTACCGCGAGCGCAGCGGGATGGGAAAGGTGAGCTTCACCCACATCATCGGCTACGCGATCGTGCGGGCCATCGCCGACGCGGTCCCGGTGATGCGCAACACCTTCCAGACCAACGCCGAGGGCAAACCCGAGCTGGTCAAGATGGACAGCGTCAACATGGGCCTCGCCGTCGACGTCGGCAAGGCCGACGGGACGCGCACGCTGGTCGTACCGGTGATCAAAGGCGCCGACCAGCTCGACTTCGCCGGCTTCCTCGCCGCCTACGAGGAGCTGATCCGCAAGGTCAAGTCGAACAAGCTGACCGTCGATGACTTTCAGGGCGCCAACACCACCCTGACCAACCCGGGCACGATCGGCACGGTGCAGAGCGTCCCGCGCCTGATGCCGGGCCAGGGCGTCATCGTCGGCGTCGGCAACATCGACTACCCCGCCGAGTTCGAGGGTTCGGACCGCGCCAACCTTTCGTCGCTCGGCATCTCCAAGGTCGTCACGATCACCTCGACCTACGACCATCGGATCATCCAGGGCGCCGAGTCCGGGATGTTCCTCAAGCGCATCCACGAGCTCCTGCTGGGTGAGCACGGGTTCTACGACCACGTGTTCGAGTCGCTCGATCTGCCGTACGCGGCGGTCAAGTGGCGACCCGACGTCAACCCGATCGATCACGAGGAGGCGATGCTGCACAAGCAGATGCAGGTCGCCACCCTGATCCGCGTGTACCGGGTTCGCGGGCACCTCATCGCCGACCTCGACCCGCTGCGGTGGAAGGAGCCGGCGATGCCCAAGGAGCTCGACCCGGCGACTTACGGCCTGACCATCTGGGACCTCGACCGCGAGTTCCTCACCGGTGGGGTGGGTGGCTCCACCAAGATGACCTTGGGCAAGCTGCTCGGGGTCCTGCGTGACGCGTACTGCCGCACGATCGGTATCGAGTACATGCACATCCTCGACACCGAGGAGCAGCGTTGGATCCAGTCGCAGGTCGAGAGTCATCACGCCGCGCTCGACAAGGAGGACAAGCGGCGGATCCTCGAACGGCTCAACGGCGCCGAGGCGTTCGAGAAGTTCCTCGCCACCAAGTACGTCGGCACCAAGCGGTTCGGGTTGGAGGGTGCCGAATCGGCCATCCCGATCCTCGACGAGATCATCTCCGGCGCCGCCGATGCCGGCTTGTCGTCGTGCGTGCTCGGCATGGCCCATCGGGGTCGGCTCAACGTGCTGTCCAACATCATGGGCAAGAGCTACGACGCCATCTTCCGGGAGTTCGAGGGCTTCGTCGACCCTGACTCGGTGCAGGGCTCTGGCGATGTGAAGTACCACCTCGGGGCCACCGGCAAACACGTCAGCCCCAGCGGTGCGGACATCCAGCTCGAGCTCGCCGCCAACCCCAGCCACCTCGAGACCGTCGACCCGATCGTGGTGGGGATGGCCCGTGCTCGTCAGGACCACATCGATCCGCCGGGCTCGTATCCGGTGCTGCCGCTGTTGATCCACGGTGACGCGGCGTTTGCCGGCCAGGGGGTCGTGGCCGAGACGCTGGCGATGTCGGACATCACCGGGTATCGCGTCGGGGGCACGATCCACCTGATCATCAACAACCAGATCGGGTTCACCACCGCCCCCGAGTTCGCTCGTTCGTCGTACTACTGCTCCGACGTGGCCAAGACGGTGCAGGCGCCGATCTTCCACGTCAACGGGGACGACCCCGAGGCCTGCGTCCGTGTGGCTCGGCTCGCGTTCGAGTACCGCCAGCGGTTCCACAAGGACGTCGTCATCGACATGTGGTGTTACCGCCGCCACGGCCACAACGAGGGTGACGACCCCAGTTACACCCAGCCGTTGATGTACAAGGCGATCGCCGAGCACCGCAGCGTCCGCAAGTTGTACGTCGAGGCGCTCGTCAAGCGCGGTGACATCACCGTGGACGAGGCCGAGCAGGCGCTCGACGACTTCCAGGGCAAGCTGCAGGTCGCCCTCGATGAGACCCGCAGCCAGCAGCCGTCGCCGGTGCGGGCGGCCAAGCCGCCCAAGCCCCGCGGGGTGCTGCCCCACATCGAGACCGGCTACGACCGCGCCGAGCTCGACCGCATCTTCACGGCCCTGACCGCATATCCCGACACGTTCACCCCGCATCCCAAGTTGGCGCGCCAGTTCGACAAGCGCGCCGAGCTCTACGCCGACGGCGAGGTCGATTGGGCGACCGCCGAGGCGCTGGCGGTCGGTTCGTTGTTGTTGGAGGGCCACGACGTCCGCATGGCGGGGGAGGACACCCGACGGGGCACGTTCTCACACCGCCACGCCGCGCTGATCGACTACGACACCGGCAAGCCGTGGATCCCGCTGAGTGAACTGGATGGCGCCGAGGGCCAGTTCTGGGTCTACGACTCGTTGCTGTCGGAATACGCCGCGCTCGGCTTCGAGTACGGCTACGCGCAATCCAACCCGGACGCGCTGGTCGTCTGGGAGGCGCAGTTCGGCGACTTCATCAACTGTGCCCAGGTGATCGTCGACCAGTACCTCGTCGCCGCCGAGGACAAGTGGGGCCAGCAGAACGGTCTGGTGCTGTTGCTGCCGCACGGCTACCACGGGCAAGGGCCCGAGCACAGCTCGGCTCGGATCGAGCGGTTCCTCACGCTGGCCGCCGAGGACAACATGCAGCTGTGCAACGCGACCACCGCGGCGCAGTTCTTCCACCTGCTGCGTCGGCAGGTGCATACGGTGCGCCACACCCCGTTGGTGGTGTTCACCCCGAAGGAGGGGTTGCGGCTCAAGCAGACTCGATCGAGCATCGATGAGCTGACCCAGGGTTCGTTCCAGGAGACGATCGACGATCCGTTCGTCAAGGATCCGGCGGCGGTGCAGCGGGTGATCTACTGCAGCGGCAAGGTGGCGTGGGACGCGATGGCCGAGCGTGACAAGCGGGAAGCCCCGGTGGCCATCGTCCGGGTCGAGCAGCTGTACCCGTTGCCGACCGAGCAGATGCTGGAGCTGTTGCAGCAGCGCTACCCGAACGCCGCCCAGGTGATGTGGCTCCAGGAGGAGCCTGAGAACATGGGCCCCTGGGCCTTCGTCGAGTCACGCACGTGGCGGGTCAAGGAGCGCGGCTACGACATTCGTCACGCCGCCCGGGTGCCCTCGGGCAGCCCCGCAACGGGCTCCAAGGCGATCCACGACCAAGAGTTCGCCGACCTCATGGACGACGCCTTCCGCGACCTCTGACCCGAGTGTTTGCCGCACGCTCCCGTTTGTGTCGCGCCAGCGGGCGACATCCGGCCCGCTGACGCGACACAACGGATCAGCCGAGGTCGAGGTCGAGCATCGCGCTCAGTTCGGCGAGGGCAGGGCCGGGCTTGCCGACCTTGATGGTGCGCATGCCCATCGCCGCCGCCGGCTTGAGGTTGACGCCGAGATCGTCGAGAAACACACAGTCGCCGGGCTGCACACCGAGCAACTCACATGCCGTCTCGTAGAACGACGGCTCGGGTTTGCGGACCCCCACCTTGCTCGACTCGACCACGACGTCGAAGCGCGCCATCACGGCAGCGACCTCGGGACGGGCGTCGGCGGCCTGGGCGCCCTCGTCGCGACTGACGATGTTGTTGGTGAGACAGGCCGTCTGGTAGCCCGCCGCCTTGACGGCGTCGAGGGCGCGGACCATCTCCGGGCGCACCTCGCCCGACAGCAGCGCCAGGATGTCGGCGCCCGGGATCTCGTGGCCGCGGGCCTTGGACTCGGCGGCGAACGCGTCGTCGAACTCCTCGTGGGAGATCTCGGCGCGCTCCAAGCGAGCCCACGCGTTGGTGTCCGGATCGGCCGCGTTGATACCCCGGATGAAGTCCAACGGGAGACCGCGATCTCGCTCGTAGTGGTTGAACGCCTCGAATGGACTCGACAGGATCACGCCGCCGAAGTCCCACAGTACCGCTCGGATCACGAGCGCCGACTCTACGATGGAGATCGGACCGACCGACGATTCGTCGGTGGTCCCCGATCGGGCGGCGTCGTCCATCGGGACACGCGCAGCAACGAAAGCTCTCCATGACGACGAAGTCGGACCTCACGGATGTGGTGGTCGTCGACGGCTCGAACATCGCGACCGAAGGTCGGTCGATGCCCAGCCTCGCCCAACTCAACGACGCCGTGATGGCGTTCAAGACCGAATTCCCCGACGCCACCGTGACGGTGGTTGTCGATGCCACCTTTGGACACCGCATCGGCAAGTCCGAGGTCGACGAGTTCGACGCCGCGGTGGCCCACAACGAGCTGGTGGCACCGCCGGCGGGGGCCATCGGACGGGGCGACGCCTTCGTGTTGTCGATCGCCAACAAGGTCGGGGCGCGGATCCTCAGCAACGACTCGTTCCAGGAGTTCCACGGCGACTACCCGTGGCTCTTCGACGACGGTCGGCTGATCGGCGGCAAGCCGGTGCCGTTCGTCGGCTGGGTGTTCGTACCACGCCTGCCGGTGAAGGGCCCGACGAGCCGTCGGGCGACAAGGGCGGCTCGTGGTGACGGACGTTCCGGCCGGCGCTCGGTGAGCAAGGCCGCCAGCCAGCCGATGCCGGTTCCGACCGCCCCGCCTCCGGGTCGGGCGGGTCGAGCCGCCCCCGCGGACCGAGCGCGCCCGGCCGCGACCGAGCCGGCCGCGGCGCGTCGATCGTCGAAGTCCGCACCGACGCCAAGCGCCCCGGTGGCCGACACGCCCAAGGCCGCCGCGGCTCCCAAGGCGGGCGCCCCGGTGAACGAGCTGTTGCCCTTCATCGACTTCGTCGAGCGACACCCGGTCGGCAGCAGTGTCAACGGTGTGGTCGAGTCGTACTCGTCGCATGGCGCCTACGTCACCGTCGGTGATCTGCGGGGGTACGTCCCCTTGCGGCTGATGGGCGACCCACCGCCCCGTCGCGCCCGCGAGATCATGAAGATCGGCGACGCCGTCACCTTGGTGGTGCACAGCTTTGCGCCGAGCCGGCGGAGCGTGGATCTCGCCGTCCCGGCGCTGGCATCGGTCGCCGCGACCGACGACGACGCCGTCGTCGAGACCAGCGAGGTCATCGACGCCGCGCAGCATGACGGCGAGGCGCCTGCCGACACGGCGTCGTCGGACGCATCGGCGAGCCCGCCGGAGGCTCCAGCCGCCCCGACCGCGGCAAAGCGGAACGCAGGGCGCAAGAAGGCCGCGGCGAAGAAGGCGCCGGCCAAGCGGGCGTCAGCGAGGCGACCGGCCAAGGCGGCGGCGGCGACCAGCTCGGACGCGGCGGGGCCCGCCGAGGACTCGGCGGCCGCGGCAGGCCCGGCGTCGGTGACCGACGAGCCGTCGGGCGCGTCGGGCGCACCCGATGAGGGCACGCCCACGACGCCCACCGCGATGCCGGCGGTGAAGAAGCGGGCGACGAAGTCCGCGTCCAAGAGGCTGGCCGCGACCGAGTCGGCGCCGATGAAGAAGACCGTCGCCAAGAAGGCGGCCACGAAGAGGGGGGCCACGAAGAAGGCGGCCACAACCACGTCGGTCCGAGCCGACGAACCGCCCGCGGCGACGCAAGCTCCGGCCAAGAAGGCGCCGGCGAAAAAGGCACCCGCCAAGAGGGCTGCAGCCAAGGCGGCAGCGGCCGAGAAGACAGCCCCAGAGCCGCCGGCCGCCAAGCGGGCAGCCACCAAGAAGGCGACGGCGAAGAAGGCGACGGCCAAGAAGGCGCCGGCCAAGAAGGCGACGGCGAAGAAGGCACCGGCCAAGAAGGCTGCCGCCACGCCGAGGTCCCGTTCCGCGTCGGCATCGGCCGGCTCGGCGCCGCCGGCCGTACCGGATCAGGGCGGCGGCGAGAACCCGTGATGCGTGTTGCGACCTGGAACGTCAACTCGCTCAACGCCCGCCAGGAGCGCGTCGACGCCTGGCTCGCCGACGTCGCGCCCGACATCCTGTGCATGCAGGAGACCAAGCTTGCCGACGACGCCTTTCCCCAGTTGGCGTTCCAAGCGGCCGGCTACGAGGCCGCCCATCACGGCGAGGGTCGCTGGAACGGCGTCGCCATCCTCTCCAAGGTGGGGCTGACCGATGTCATCGCCGGGTTCGCCGACGACGACGAGGCCGACGCCGAGGCGCGAATCCTCACGGCGACGTGCGACGGCATCGTGGTGGTCGACGTGTACGTGCCCAACGGCCGGGCGCTCGACGCCGACCACTACCGGTACAAGCTGGCGTGGCTCGACCGGTTGGCCCGCCACATCCGCACCGTCGGCGATGGCAAGCCGGTCCTGCTGGCCGGCGACTTCAACATCGCCCCGACCGACATCGATGTGTACGACCCCGACGCCTTCGCAGGCCAGACGCACGTCAGCGCGCCCGAGCGCGAGCGGTTGCAGACCTTGCTCGACGGTGGGCTGGTCGACGTGTTCCGCCAGGTCCACCCGGCCGCCGAGCGGGTGTACTCGTGGTGGGACTATCGCCGAGGTGACTTCCACCAGGGGCGGGGCATGCGGATCGACCTGATCCTCGCGTCGCCCGACGTGGCCGACCGGGTCACCTGGTGCGTCGTCGATCGCAACGCTCGCAAGGGCCAGCAACCAAGCGACCACGCCCCCGTCGTCGCCGATCTCGCCGAGCACCCGGGCCCGCCGCGGGTCTCAGCCGGAGGCTGACGCGCCGTCGAGATGGGCTCGCAGCGCGGGGAACAGGCGATCGGCGGTCAGCGGACCCATGCCGGTCGCCGCGGCCAGGGCGTCGGCATCGGCGGGATCGTGACGGGCGATCTCGGTCAGGGTGCGCTCGTCGCAGATGACGTCGGGCACCACGTTGGCCGCACGGGCCAGGCCCTCGCGCCAGTGGCGCAGGGCCGCCAGACGGGCCTCGGTGGGATCGGCACGACGCTCGCGCGCCGCGATCTCGAAGGGCACGGCGACCGCCGTCGGCACCGCCGGTGACCAGCCCGTCAGCAGCGGGCTGAGCTTGCGGGCGTAGCCACCACGGCGCGCCGCGTGGGTGATGATCAGCTCGTCGCTCGCCCTGGTCAGCGCGACGTGAAGCAGACGCGCCTCCTCCGCCTTGGCGGCCGTGGTGGTGGCCGATCGGAACGGCACCAGGCTCGTCTCGACACCGGTGACGACCACGGTGTGCCACTCCCGGCCCTTGGCGGCGTGGAAGGTCAGCAGGTGGACGCCGTCGCGGTCGGCGCCGACGGCAAACGGGTTGGCGGTGGCGATCCACGCTCGTAGGGCTGCGCCGTCGCCCAGTGGCTGTTCCCGGAGGAACTCGAGGACGGCAGCCGCCGTGCGGCGTTCGGCTGCCGCGATCGAGTCGTCGGGCGCCACCCGGGGGCCCTCGGCCGGGCGATCGGTCTCGAGCACGTCGTGGGCCCAGCCCCGAAGGCGCGATGCCGACGGCTGGGCGGTGGCCGCCCGCACCGCCGTGGCCAACGGACCACCGGGAGGGATCGCCGGTTGTCGGACGGGGACGCCCGCCATCAGCAACGCCTGGCGCAGGGTCGGGAGCTGAGCGTTGGTCCGAGCGAGCACCGCGACCTGGCCGTGGCGGAGCAGCCCAGGGTCGAGGCCACGTACCGCCGTTGCCACCACCCGGGCCTCATCGTCGGCGTCGGTGGCCTGCGCCGTGACCACCGCCGGGCCGTCACCGCGACCCGACACGGCGCCGGTGGGCAGACCGGCCGTGGCCAGCGTGTGCTCGGCGATGTCGACGATCGGCATGGTGCAGCGGTGGTTGACCGGCAGCCGGTGGATCTCGATGCCGGGCAGGTGGGTGTCGACGTGCGTGAGGAGCTCGGGATCGGCGCCGTTGAACCCGTAGATCGCCTGTGCCGGGTCGCCGACCAGGAACAGATCGCCGCGTGCCCCGTCGAGCAGCTGGAGCAGGCGGAACTGGGTCGGGTTGAGGTCTTGGGCCTCGTCGACGAGCAGGTGCCGGAAGCGGTAGCGGACCTGCTCGGCGTAGCGCTCGTCGCTCGCCAACTCGTCGACCAGCAACCGTAGGAGGTCATCGAGATCGATGACGCCTCGTCGGTGCTTCAGGGTCTCGTATCGACCGAGCGCGGCGGCGATGGCGGCCGATGGGGTCGGGCCCCGTCGCCGGTGTTCGCTCGCCGCTCGTTCGTAACGGTCGGCCCGGACCCCGCGGGCCGCAGCCCAGTCGGCCTCGTTGGCGAGCGTCGTCAGCGGCACGCCGTCGGCGATCTCGCCGAGGAACCGGCCGCGGTCGTTGAGGATGCTCGGCGCCGGGCGATCGAGGTCGTGCCATCGCTGGCGGAGGAGCCCGAGGGCGTGGGCGTGGAACGTCCCCGTCTCGACCGCGTCACGCAGGCCGTGCTGGCGCAGCCGTCGGCGCAGCTCGCCCGCCGCCTCGCGGGTGAAGGTGAGCGCCATGGTGTGACGGGCCTCGGCCGACCCGGCCCGCACGCGGTGGGCGATCCGTCGGGTGAGCACGCGGGTCTTGCCCGACCCGGCCCGGGCGATCACCGCCACCAGCGTCGACGGGGTCGTGACGGCGCGCCGCTGGTCGGGGTCCAGCCCGGCCAGCAGGCGGCTGTCGGCATCCCCGGCGTCGGCCACCCGATCAGCCTAGGAGCGGGTGACGGGGTGGTTCTGTGTGAAGATCGGCGCCATCGATGGCGCCGATCCGGTGTCAGAACCGGAGGGTGGTCGGGGAAGTACGATTTGGGGCCGTGCCGTACCCCAAGAAGCTGCTCAACGACTACGAGACGGTGGCGCTGGACCTCCACCCGCACTGGTGGCACTTCGCCGAGCCGGCGTTCGCGTTGGTCGGTTCGATCGTGCTCGGCATCATCGTGCTGGCGACCGACGCGCCCGACTTCCTCAAGTACGTCGCCCTGGCCCTGATCATCGCCACCGCGATCTGGCTGGTCGTGCGGTATGTGCAGTACGCGACGACGAACTTCGTCATCACCAGCGATCGCCTGATCTTCCGCACCGGCATCATCGCCAAGAGCGGCATCGAGATTCCGCTGGAGCGCGTCAACAGCGTCCACTTCCGCCAGTCCGTGTTCGAGCGGATGATCGGCGCCGGCGACCTGTTGATCGAATCCGGCGGAGAGATCGGTCAGCAGCGCTTCACCGACATCAAAGATCCTGACCGGGTCCAGAACCTCATCCACTCGCAGATGGAGCTCAACGAGGACCGCATGTACCGCAAGGACCACGGCGCAAGCAGCGGCGCCGACGTCGGCCAGCAGATCGAGCGTCTCGAAGGTCTCCGTGATCGCGGCACGATCACCCCCGAAGAGTTCGAGACGCAGAAGCGCCGTCTGCTCGACGGATGACTGTGGCCGTGCGGCGTCGCGTCGTCAGCCTGGTGCCCTCGGCAACCGAGACGTTGCTGGCCCTGGGCGCCGAGGTGGTGGCGTGCACCCGGTTCTGCGAGCAGCCTGATCTCGTTCACGTCGGTGGAACGAAGAACCCCGACGTCGACGCGATCATCGGGTTGGAACCCGATCTGGTCGTCATGGATGAAGACGAGAACCGTCGCCAGGACGCCACCGCACTCGCCGCCGCCGGGTTGCGGTTGGAGGTCACCTCGGTGCGTAGCGTCGGCCAGGCGCTCGATGTGGTCCGGGTGCTCGCCGATGCCGTGGGGGCCACCCCGCCGCGGGGCTGGGACGCCGGGATGCCGACGCTGACCTCGCCGCCCGCCAAACGCCTCGCCTTCGTCCCGATCTGGCGTCGACCGTGGATGTCGATCAGCGCCGACACCTACGGGGGCTCGCTGCTCCGGCTGCTCGGCGTCGAGTTGGTGACCGCCGACGCCGCCGATCGCTACCCGCACGTGACGTTGGAGTCGGCCGGTGTCCCCGACCTCGTGCTCGTGCCCAGCGAGCCGTACCGGTTCGAGGAGCGTCACCTCGCCGAGCTACGAGCGCAGTTCCCCGACGCGCGGGTGACCCGGATCGACGGCCAGGATCTGTTCTGGTGGGGTATCCGGACCCCAGGCACCCTGCGGCGCCTCGGCGGCGTCAGCGGTTCGTGAGCCCGAGGGTCTCGCTGAACTGGGCCAGCGCGTCGGCATCGAACGGCGCCCGCAGCGCCAGGTTGACCTGCTGCGCACCGGCGGCGACGTACTCACCGATCCGATCGACCACCTGCTCGACCGAACCGCCGAGCACCCCCGGCCGGACACGGTCGGCGATCGCGCCGAACTGAGCGATCAGGCTCTCCTCGGTCCACGCCAGCCCGAGGTTGACCGCGCAGCGGATGTCGGCAGGGTCGCGGCCGACATCGGCGCAATGACGATGGAGCACGGCGCGCTTGGTGGCGAACTCCTCGGGGGACACGAACGGCACGTTCCAGCCGTCGGCGTAGCGAGCCGCGATGCACAACGTGCGCTTCTCGCCGCCGCCACCGACCCAGATCGGCAGCTTGTCCTGCACCGGTCGGGGTTCGTTGCGGGCCCGACGGAGCGTGTACCACTCACCCTCGAAGTCGGTCACGTCGTCGTGGAGCAGCCCTCGCAGCACCTGGATGCCCTCTTCGAGTTGGTCCATCCGGGTCTTCACCGGTGGGAACTCGATGCCGTAGGCGTCGTACTCGACCTCGGCCCAGCCGGCGCCGATACCCATGTTGGCCCGGCCGTGCGACAGCAGGTCGATCGCCGTGATCGCCTTGGCCAGCACGGCGGGATGGCGATACCCGATCGAGTACACGAGCGAGCCGATCTGCACCCGCTCGGTCTCACACGCCAACGCGGCGTGCAACGCCACCGCTTCGAGACAGGCGGCGTCGTCGGGTTGGCCGGTGGCGCCGTAGAAGTGGTCCCACACCGAGATCCAGTCGAAGCCGAGCTCCTCGATCCGTCGCCACAGCGAGCGCAGGTCGTCGGTGGTCGTGTGTTGGAGTCCGGCGTGCACGCCGAATCGAGTGTCACCCATCACTCGTCGCAACGTAGTGCCGTCCGCGAAACTCCGACGATGCCGAGCGTGACGGTCGCGACCACCCACCCCGACTCGATCGACATCGAGTACGACACGTTCGGGTCGCCGAGCGATCCGACGTTGCTGTTGGTGATGGGCTTCACCGCCCAACTGATCGCATGGGACGAAGAGTTCTGCCAACGCCTCGCCAGCCGCGGCCGTCACGTCGTTCGCTTCGACAACCGCGACTGTGGGTTGTCGACCCACCTCGACGGCCAGCAGGTCAATCCGATGGCCGTGATGCAAGCGCTGCTCAACGGGGAGCCGGCCCCGCCGGTGCCCTACGACCTGTCGGACATGGCCAACGACGCGTTCGGCCTGCTCGACGCGCTCGGCATCGAGCAGGCCCACATCCTCGGCGCGTCGATGGGCGGGATGATCGTGCAGACGATGGCGATCGAGCGTCCCGAGCGGGTGCTGTCGCTGGTGTCGGTGATGAGCTCGCCGGGTGATCCCCGCACCGGAAAGCCCACGCCCGAGGCGCGCGACGTCTTGCTGGCCCCGCCGCCGACCGAACGCGCGGCGGCCATCGAGGCGGCCGCCGCGGCCGCCGTGTGGGCGTCGAGGCGGTACGTCGACCCGGCCAAGCTGCGCGACCGCGCCGCCCGGAGCTTCGACCGCGCCCACTACCCCGAGGGAGCCCCGCGGCAGCTGGCTGCCATCTACGCCAGCGGCGATCGCAGCGAGCAGCTGCGCCGGCTGACCGTTCCGACCCTCGTGATCCACGGCCGTGACGACACGCTGATCCAGCCCGATGGCGCCACGATGACGGCCGAGGCGATCCCGGAGGCCAACCTGCTGTTGCTGGCCCACATGGGTCACGACCTCCCCCAACCGTTGTGGCCGGTGATCGTCGATGCCGTCATCAGCCACCAGAACCACGCCGTCACCACGGCGAGGAAGGACTGATCATGGCCGGACCCCTGAAGGGCTACAAGATCATCGAGATCGCCGGGATCGGTCCCGGACCGTTCGCCGCGATGCTGCTCGCCGACCTCGGTGCCGAGGTGTTGCGGGTCGAGCGTGCCGGTGCCGTACGCGGCCCGGCCCCGGCGACGCCGGCCAGCGACGTGTCGTTGCGCGGCCGTCGCAACATCGCGCTCGACCTCAAGAACCCCGACGGGGTGGCGACGTTGCTCGATCTGGTCGAGCGCGCCGACGGCATCATCGAAGGCTTCCGCCCTGGCGTGATGGAGCGCCTCGGGGTCGGCCCCGACGAGTGCTTGGCCCGCAATCCCAAGCTGGTCTACGGCCGGATGACCGGGTGGGGTCAGGACGGCCCCTATGGCCCGTGGGCTGGTCACGACATCAACTACATCTCGCTCGCCGGCGCCCTCGCCCACTACGGCCGGGCCGGAGCGGCGCCGACCCCGCCGCTCAACATGGTCGGCGACTTCGGCGGCGGCGGCATGTTCCTCGCCCTCGGTGTGGTGGCGGCGCTGCTCGAAGCCCAAACGAGCGGCCAGGGCCAGGTCGTGGACACCGCGATGGTCGACGGCACCGCCGTGCTGATGACGATGTTCTGGTCGATGATGCAGACGGGGGTGTTCGACGAGGACCACCGCGGTACCAACCTGCTCGACAGCGGGGCCCACTTCTACGACGCCTACGAGACCGCCGACGGCAAGTACGTGTCCGTCGGCTCGATCGAGCCGCAGTTCTACGCCGAGTTGCTTCGGTTGACCGGGCTCGCCGACGACGCCGAGTTCGCCAAGCAGATGGACTCGTCCAACTGGCCGGCACTCAAGACCCGGCTGGCCGAGGTGTTCAAGTCCAAGACCCGCGACGAGTGGTGCACGATCATGGAGCACACCGACGTGTGCTTCGCCCCCGTGTTGACGATGTCGGAGGCCTACGACCATCCGCACAACGTGGCCCGTCAGACCTTCATCGAGCTCGACGGCATCCGCCAGCCGGCACCGGCGCCGCGATTCAGCCGCACACCCGGTGAGATCACCCGCCCGCCGGCTCACCCCGGCCAGCACAGCCGTGAGGTGCTGACCGACTGGGGTCTCGCCGCCGCCCGCGTGGACGAGGTGCTCGGCAACGGCGCCGTCGTCGACGCCGGGAACGGCTGACATCGGTCGTCGCGGCCACTAGCGTCGGGGTCTCATGCGTCGCGGGGGCGGCGCTCCGACCCAGGGGGCCAGAGGTCGATGACCACCACCGAACCCGTCCAGGACTGGAACCAGGACTACGACATCTTCGACGCGCACTACGTGCGTGAGCCGTACCCAATCTGGGACGAGGTCCGCGGTGGGGGATGCCCCGTCGCGCACACCGATCGCTGGGGAGGCTCGTACCTACCGACCAGTCATGCCGCCGTCACCGGTGTGGCCCATGACGTCGATCACTTCTCGTCGCGCGAGGTGACGGTGGCGCCGTTGGCGCAGGCGATCGATGAGACCACCGGTCTGCCGGTGCGATCGATCATCGTCACCGACGCGCCACGCCACACACCCGAACGCCGGCTGATGTTGCCGTTCTTCGCCCCCAAGGCGGTCGAGCGGTTCCGCGAACCGACCCGGGAGCTGTGCCGAACGCTCATTCGCGGGTTCATCGAGCGGGGCGAGGTCGACGCCGCCGCCGAGTACGCGAAGCAGATCCCACCGCGGGTGATCGCCGAGATCCTGGGCATCGACCCGGAGATGGGTGACCAGTTCGCCGACTGGGTCCAGGGCGTGCTCGAGCTGGGGTTGCAGGATCCCGAGACAGCCGCTCGGTACCGGGCGATCATCCAGGACTTCTTCATCGGCGAGTTCGCCAAGCGGATGGAGCAACCCGGCGACGATCTGATCTCGTTCCTGCTCGGGGCTGAGCTCGACGGTGAGGCGGTGCCGATGAACGTGGTCAAGGGCAACGTCTCGTTGATGCTCATCGCCGGCATCGACACCACGTGGAGCTCGATCGGCTCGGCGCTGTGGCATCTCGCTCACCATCCCGAGGACCGCCAGCGGCTGGTCGACAACCCGGAGCTGATCCCGGTGGCGATCGAGGAGTTCCTGCGTGCGTACTCACCCGTCACGATGGCCCGGATCGCCACCGGGGACACCGAGATCGCCGGGTGCCCGGTCAAGGCCGGCGAGCGCGTGCTGTTGTCGTTCCCGGCGGCCAATCGAGATCCCGAGGTGTTCGACCAACCCGACGAGGTGATCATCGATCGTGAGATCAACCGCCACGTGGCCTTTGGCGCCGGCAGCCATCGGTGTCTCGGCTCCAACCTGGCCCGTCTGGAGATGCAGGTGGCGATCGAGGAGTTCCTGGCGATGATCCCCGAGTTCGAGCTCGCCGACGCCGACGGCGTCACCTGGGCCGGTGGCCAGGTCCGCGGCCCCCGCAACCTCCCGATCCGCTTTCCGGTCCCCAGCCTGTAGCGGGTGGTGCCTCGCCCGCTCCGTTAGCTTGCCGACTCGATGGCGACGATCGTGTTCGTTCACGCTCACCCCGACGACGAGGCCAGCTCGACCGGCGGCACCGCGATGCGCGCCGTCGATGAGGGCCACCGGGTGGTCATCGTCACCTGCACCAACGGCGAGTACGGCAGCACTCCCGATGATCTCGCCGACGGCGAGACCCTCGTCGATCGCCGCCGGGCCGAGACCGCTCGCTCGATCGAGCTGATCGGCGCGCAGCGCCATGTGTGGCTCGGCTACGCCGACTCGGGAATGACCGGCTGGGTGCAGAACGAGGCCGACGGGGCGTTCGCCGCGGCGTCGGTCGACGAGGCGGGTGAGCGGCTGGCCACGGTGTTGCGCGAGGAGGCGGCCGACGTTGTGGTGGTCTACGACTGGCATGGCGGCTATGGCCACCCCGACCACGTCCAGGTGCATCGGGTCGGCCACCGCGCCGCCGAACTGGCTGGGGTCGCCCGGGTGTTGGAGTCCACCTTCAACCGCGATGCGTGGGCCCGCCAGCTCGATGAGGCGCGCGCGGCGGGATCCGCGCCGGACGGGGCGGAGGAGTTCGATCCCAACCAACCCGGCGACGACGGGAACCCGATGGGCTCGAGCGAATCGGAGATCTCACTGGCCGTCGACGTGCGACCGTGGGCGGCGCGCAAGCAGGCCGCGCTCGCGGCCCATGCCAGTCAGGTCGACGACGCGGTGGCGATGGCGTCGATGCCGGCCGAGGTGTTCGCCCAGGCGTTCGGGAGCGAGTGGTACATCGAGCCCGGCGTCGTCGATCCGATGCGGTGGGGCTGGATCTTCGACGACGTGGCGGCGTCCGCGTGAGGGAGATCCTGCTGGTTCGCCACGGGCGTGCCACCGGCGGCTGGGACGACGACCCCGATCCCGGCCTCGATGCGGTCGGACGCGAGCAGGCCGACCGGTTGGCCGATCGGCTCGCTCCGATGAGATCGGAGGCGTCGCCTCGCTTGGTCACCAGCCCGCTGCGACGATGCCGGGAGACGGCGGCGCCGCTGGCGCGTCGGTGGGGGGTCGCGGCGGCGGTCGAGCCGACGGTGGCCGAGATCCCGTCCCCCGACGGGGTGCCGTTTGGCGAGCGGGTCCCGTGGTTGCGTGCGGCGATGACGGGCACATGGTCGGATCTCGGCGACCGATTCGTCGCCTACCGGAGCGCGGTGGTGTCGACGGTCGGGACGCTGCCGGCCGGCACGGTTGTCGTGTCGCACTTCGTGGCGATCAACGCCGTGATCGGCGCCTGCCTCGGCGATGACCGGCTGGTGATCCGCA
>JBKEAH010000280.1:0-17820 GCA_047972065.1 Desertimonas sp. | reverse complement strand
CCACCCCTGCTTCGACGCGTCCTCAACGACCCCCAACAGCCCGAGCCACCCGCCGACCCGCTGCCACCACCAAGCACCACCCTCACACCATCCACCCGAGAACCCACCGGTGGATCGAGGCTGAGTGATGAGGTCTCACGAACGTCCCATGACATCGACGCCGCCGATGGATATCGGTTCAATGTTCGGGTCCATCGGCCCAAGGGTGTCGCCGGCGCCCTGCCCGCCCTCGTGTGGATGCACGGCGGCGGCATGGTGGCGGGGACCAACCTCCAAGACGATGCGCGATTTGACGTGTGGAGCCGCCGTCTCGGCATCGTCGGCGTCTCGGTCGACTACGGGCTCTCCCCCGAGCGCCCATACCCCGGTCCGCTCGAGGACTGCTACGCCGCGCTCGGCTGGGCCCACGAGCACGCCGCGGAGTTGGGCATCCGCCGGGATGCGATCGGTATCGGCGGCTCCAGCGCCGGTGGGAACCTGACCGCCGGACTGGCGTTGCTGGCGCGCGACCGCGGCGAGCACGCGGTCGCCTTTCAAACGCTCGTCTATCCGATGATCGACGACCGCATGACGACCCCGTCGAGTCAGTGGGACGTCCCGCTGTGGCCGGCCTCGACCCTCGAGCTGATGTGGAACTGCTACCTCGAAGGCCGGCGTGGCGGGCCCGATGTCGACCAGTACGCATCACCGGGGCGGGCGACCGACCTGCGTGGGCTCCCACCGGCGTTCATGTGCGTCGGAACACTCGATGGCTTCTTGGATGAGGACGTCACCTACGCCCAGCGGATGATCCAGGCCGGTGTTCCCGTCGAGTTGCACGTGTACCCGGGTGCCCCACACGGGTTCGACCTGTACATGCCCGAGTCACGGATCGGTCGACGCGGACGGCGCCACCTCGAGGAGTGGCTGGCCGACGTCATCGACCGGTTGCCGTGACGACCGGCCCCCGAGCCGACCGACCCCCAACAGGAAGAGGATCCATGATGATCACCCGACGCCTCGCGGCGTTCACTGCAGCGGCGGCGCTCGCCGTCACCGTCACCGTCGTCGGCGGCGAGAACGGCGCCCCAAGCGCCCTCGCCGCACCGCCCGACTCGACACCCGGCTCGGCGCCGGCCGAGAGCATCGCACAGCGGGCGATCGACCCCGACGGCCACCTGCGCTACGGCTACGCCCTCGGGCTCGCCCAGTGGGACCCGATCTTCAGCACGATCAGCCAGGACAACGTCTACCTCAGCGCCGTGTACGACCGGCTCGTGCACCACTCGACCGCCGGCGAGCTGATCCCCGGGCTGGCCACGGAGTGGAGCGTGACACCCGACGGGTTGACCTGGACCTTCACGCTTCGTGAGGGCGTCGTGTTCCACGACGACACCCCGTTCGACGCCGCCGCGGTCAAGGCGAACCTGGAACGTGGACAGACCACCGAGGGCAGCACGGTGGCGCCCGAGTTGCTGTCGGTGACCGCGATCGAGGTGGTCGACCCGACCACGGTCGCCATCACCGCCGACGTGCCGATGCCTCAGCTCCCCGCCGTGCTGTCGGATCGAGCGGGGATGATGGCGAGCCCGGCCGCCTTCGAGACCTTGGCCCATGACCCGGTCGGGGCGGGGATGTTCGCGCTGCAGGACGAAATCCCCGAGTCCGAGGCGACGCTGGTGCGCAACCAGACGTATTGGGACCCCGACGCGGTACAGGTCGCGACGCTGACGATCACCGCGATCCCCGACCCCGCGACCCGGCTCAACGCGCTGCGCTCCGGTCAGATCGACTGGGCGGCGCTCACCCCCGAGGACTACGAGATCGCCCTCGAGGATCCGAATCTGACCGGCGCTGCGTTCGACTCGATCTCCTACCTCAGCATCGCCACCTACAAGGTGCGCCCGCCGCTCGACGACGTCAGGGTTCGCCAGGCGATCAGCCACGCGATCGACCGGCCACTCGCCGCCGAGGCGCTGCTGCTCGGGTACGCCACCCCGTGCTCGCAGCCGTTCCCACCCGGCTACTCCGCCCATGTCGACGAGCTCGGCTGTGACCGATTCGGCTACGACCCCGAGCGCGCCCGTGAGCTGCTCGCCGAGGCCGGCTACGGCGACGGGCTCGAGCTGTCGATGCAGGTCGCGGCGGGCGGCGACGGAAGCCGCCAGGCAGAGGTCATCCAGGCCCAGCTCGCCGAGGTGGGCATCAGCCTGGAGGTCGTCACCGTCGACGTGACCCGGTTCGTGGCGGGGTTCTTCATCGAGGGCGAGTACGACCTGTCGCTCGGGCTCTGGGGCGGCCGGGCCTCGGCGATCCAGACCCTCCAGATCCTCTACGCCTCCGACGGCGCGCTCAACCCCGGCAAGCTCGAGGTGCCGGAGTTCGACGCCGCGCTCGAGACGGCCCGCGGCACCATCGACCCCGATGAGCAACTCGCCGCCATCCGTGCCGCGACGACGATCTCGGTGGAGCAGCAATACGACATCCCGCTGTGGTTCGTGCCCTACCTCAACGCCTGGAACCGGGACCTGGTCGGCGTCGAGGGCTACCTGCTCGGCAAGCAGGAGTTCCGCGGCGTCGGCATCGCCGCCGACTGACCGCATCGCCGGCCGCGGTGGCCCGCCTACAGTGCGCCGATCCTCACCGCCGAGTCCCGTCGGCTCGATCGGAACGAAAGGTAGACCGCTTCACCCATGCCACGCCGGGCGCCGAGCGCGGCGGCTCCACCGCCGCCCTCCGATTTCCGCGAGCTGATCGCCAGCGCCGAGTTCGCGGTGACCCACTCGCGTCGTGGTGACCGTGGTCAGCCACTCGGTCCGCGCGCCGAGGCCAGCCGGCGGCGGCTGATCGCCGCCGCTCGCGAGCTGTTCTACGAGCGCGGCTACGCCCGGACGACCGCCAGCGACGTGGCCGCCGCCGCCGGGTGCAGCCTGGCGTCGTTCTACTCGTACTTCGCCGACCTCAACGACGTCTTGCGGGCCCTCGTGATCGACTTCCTCGAGGAATCCTCGCGTCGCGACATCGGCCGGTGGAGCGTCACCGAGGGCCGACGTGGGCTGCGGGCGATGATCAGCGCGTTCGTCGCCCACTACTTCGAACACCGCGAGTTCATGCTGGTCTGGGAGACCGCCCGGCTCATCGACCCGGCGATCGGCGAGCTGGCCCGGCGTTACACCGCGGTGTACAAGCGCCGCAGCGCGATCGCCTTCGAGACGGGCATCGAGGCCGGGCTCATCCGTGCCGATCACCGCGCCGAGGACATGGCCGATGCCCTCACCGCGATGATCGAGCGATACTGCTTTCACCACATCGTGCTGCTGCGCGACGAGCTGGCCACCGTCATCGAGTCGGCGACGCTGCTCACCGATCTGTGGGCCGACAGCATCGACCTGGTCGAGCCGGGCGCCGCCCGACCGGGCACGCCGTGACCGTGCACGCGCACCGAGCACACCCCATCGGCGCGGTCCGCTACCGGATGGCGTGGCGCAGCCGCGGCACGAGCCCGGCCCCGGCGAGCAGTCGGACGGCCCGGACGTCGTCGCGAGCGATCTCGACACCGTGGCGATCGGCACCGACGAGGTAGGTCACGACGCAGTCTTCACACGTGGCGGTGTGCTGACGTGCGCAGTCGTCACACGAGATGATCATGCCGACCACCCTGACAACGGGGTCTCACACTCAGACCACGACGGGTCACCCGATCGCCACGAAGGCGCCGCTGCCGATCAGGTTGGCGCCGGCGGCGGCGGCGTCACGGCGTACCTCGCCGTCGTCGGTCACCACCACCACCGGGCGCGACGTCGGCACCGCCGCGATCTCGGCCCGGATGACATCGTCGGCGGTGACGCCCGCCGACGAGTAGCTCACCCGCACCAGCCGGCGCGGGCCGGCGTGATGCGCACCGACCACGTCGGCGCCATCGAAGATCACCACGAGATCGCTGCCGAAGCGACGGGCGACCCCGTCGCACAGGTCGAGCAGCCGCCGACGCTGCTCGGCCAGCGGCCGGTCGGGCCACGTGCCGATCGACACGTTGTACCCGTCCACCAGGACCACGGCGCCGGCACGGAGCAAGACCGCGGTCGCCCGCTCCGAGTCCCGTGACACGCCCCCGGGCAACGCCAAGGGGCGACGCGGTGGCGGCGCCGGAGTGGCCACCACCGACGCCAGCTGATCGGCGACGCGCCGAGCTCGCACGGCCAGATCGCGCAGCACACCCAGATCTGCGACGGCGACCGGTGAGCCGGCTCGCTCGGCGCGCTCGGCCAGCAGGGCGTCACGCTGGGCCACCGCCTCGTCACGCTCGGCACGCATCGCCGCGAGCTCGTCGGCCAGACCGGCCAGACGCTGTCCCGCGGCCCGGGTCCGGTCCTCGGCGTGGCGTGCCGCCGTGCGGGCCTCGGCGATCTCCACCGACATCACCGCCCGCTCCTGCGCCGCCGCCGTGACGGCGTGGCGGGCCTCGTCGGCCGCCCGGATCGCTTCGTCCAGACGCCCCCGGAGGGTGCCGGCGGTGGCACGCTCGCGTTCGGCGGCGTGCTCGGCGGCCACCCGACGCTTCTCGGCTCGCCGGAGCTGACCGGCGGCGGTCTGCGCCGCCGAGGTCGCCCGATCGGTCTCGACCACTGCCATCGCCCGCGCCGCCCAGTCGACGCTCCCACCCAACCACTCACGCCCGACCTCATCGACCGACGACGTCGGGTCACCGGCCACCGCCGCGGCGACCCTCCGGCGGAAGGCGTCGTCGGCCTCGACCGCCCGGCGCAGCGGACCAAGCGCTCCGGCGGGAATTCTGGTGACGTGCAGGTAACGGGCAAAGAGGTCGGGGAACGGCTCGGGCGGTCGCGCCCGCTGGCCTCGCTGGGCTTCGGCGACCGCGAACTCGATCGCCGAGCGCAACCGACGATGCTCGATGTGCACCGGGTTGGCTGCACCGTCGCACATGCCACCCACGCTAGGGATTCCGCCGCGCTACGGCATCCCCACCGGCGGCGACCGACGCCGCCGGCGACTCCGATGGTCGACCGGGGTTCGAACGAGTGTTCTTGACCCGAACGAGTGTTCGTGCTGTGATGCGTCGATGACACCACGACGTTCGGTTGGGGCCGGTTCGCTCGCCGCCCCGCCCGCAGCGAGCCCGCGACCGGTGCAGGGCTCGTTCGACGAGCTCGGCACCCCGTTGTGCGACGTCACGTTCTGCGTGGTCGACCTGGAGACGACGGGCGGCAACCGTCAGGAGGATCGGATCACCGAGATCGGTGCCGTCAAGGTGCGCGGCGGTGAGTGCCTCGGCACCTTCCAGACCCTGGTCAACCCCGGCCGGGCCATCCCCCCACCGGTCACGATCCTCACCGGCCTGACCGATGCCATGGTGGCGCCGGCACCCCGGCTGGAAGCCGTCCTTCCGGCCTTCGTCGAGTTCACCCGCAACTGCGTCATGGTGGGACACAACGTCGGCTTCGACCTCGCCGTCCTTCGACGGGCCCTCCACGCCGGGGCTCATCCCCCACTGACCGGTCCGAGCATCGACACCGTCGCGCTCGCCCGACGCCTGGTTCGCGAGGAGGTCCCCGACTGCCGGCTCGGCACGCTGGCCAGCCGATTCCGGCTCGACCACCGGCCGACCCACCGTGCCCTCGATGACGCACTGGCGACCGTCGACCTGCTGCACCTGCTGATCGAGCGGGCCGCCGGGCTCGGCGTGCTCGGCCTCGACGACCTCGCGAGCCTGCCGACCATCGGGCGTCATCCCCAGGCCGCCAAGCTGCGGCTCGCCAACGACCTCCCGCGGGCCCCCGGCGTCTACCTGTTCTGCGGCCACCGCGGCGAGGTCCTCTATGTCGGCAAGGCGACCAACCTGCGCCAGCGGGTCCGCAGCTACTTCGGCGGCGACGAGCGACGCAAGATCGGCCCGCTGCTACGCGAGACCCAGAGCCTGCGCCACCACCAGCTGCCCGATCCGATCACCGCCGAGGTCGTCGAGGCGCGGCTGATCGCCCGGCTGCTCCCCCGCTACAACCGCGCCGGCACGCGCACCGATCGGTACTGCTATGTGCGGCTCGACACCGAGGCGCCGTGGCCGCGCCTGGCGATCGTCAGGGATCCGTCGCCCAGCGGTGTCCACCTCGGCCCGTTGCCGTCGCGGACGATGGCCGGGTTGGTCGTCGATGCGTTGCAGTCCGCCCTCCCGCTGCGCCGATGCACCGCCCGGCTGGGCCGCCGTCACCTCCCGGCGCCCGACGCCACCGCCTGCGCCCCGGCCCAGATGGGGGTCGCCGCCTGCCCCTGTGCCGGGCTGGCCGACCGCCGCCGCTACGACGCCGCGGTCCGCTGCGCCGTCGACGCGATGACGGGTGTCGGCGACGCCGTCGGGGTGACGCTTCGTGACCGGATGGAGACGCTGTCGGCGTCGCAGCGCTTCGAGGAAGCCGCGCTGGCCCGCGACCGCCTCTCGGCTCTCCAAGGCGCCGTCACCCGCACCCGGCAGATGGCCGACCTCGCCGCACGGGGCCGTTTCGACGTGCGCCGCGGCGCGATCACGTGGATCGTCGACCGGGCCCGCTTGATCGATGTGCGCGTCGCCGGGTCGGCCGCCGGGGCCATCCCGGTGCCGCCGCCACCGCCGCCCGAGACGGGCCGTCCGCTCGCCCGCACGCTGGCCGACGAGGCGCTCTTGCTGGCGCGACGCCTCACCTCACCCGGCGGCGTCGGTGACGCCGATGTCGTCACGCCGATGTCGTGGCGACCAGACGGACGCCGTGATCGGCGACCCCGAGACGCTTGACGTCGCCGTCGGGCGGGAGGGCGGCGGTGACCCGGTCGACGTCGTCGGCGGCACAGAACAAGGCGATGGTCGGCCCGCTGCCCGACAGCCATCCGCACCACGCGCCGGCCTCCAGACCGCTGACCAGCGCGGCACGGGCCGGCGCGACGGCGGCGAGGCGGCGATCCTGGTGGAGGCGATCGCGCGCCGCGACCGCCAAGGCCGCGACGTCACCGGCGGCCAACGCGGCCACGAGCAGCGCCGTGTGGGCGACGTTGAAGACGGCGTCGGCGAACGGCACCGTCGACGGCAGCGCTGAGCGCGACCGGTCGGTCGAGGTCGTCGTCGCCGGGATCCACACCAACACCACAGGGGCCAACGGCGTCGGGATCCGAGCCGCCGACCCCGACGCCGTCGCCACCACCCCACCGTGGATCGACGCCGCGACGTTGTCGGCATGGCCCTCCAACTCGGCGGTCACACCGAGCATCTCGGCCCGGGTGTCGGACCGGCCCGCATCGAGCACCTCGGCGCCATGGCGTTGCACGAGGGCCGCCGCCAGGCCCCCGACCCGCATCGCGCCGCTGTAGCCGAGTCCCCGGCCCATCGGGATCGGCGACCGCACCCACAGCCGCCCACGCCCCTCGCCTCGCCGGAAGGCGACCGTCGCTGGATGGGACTCATCGACCACGTGCGCCCGCTCGGGCAGGCCACCACCAGTACCGTCGTCCACCACGCCGACGTCGGCCCCCAGACTGAGCGCGACGGCCAGGCCGTCGAATCCGGGCCCCATGTTGGCGCTCGACGCCGGGACGCGGACCCGGGTCACGAGTGTCCCGCGGCCGCCGCCTGGTTGGACACCTCGACCACCCGCGACAGCAGGGCGGCGGCGCCGCCACCATCGATCGATGCCGCCGCCAGCGTGATGCCCTCACCGAGATCGGCGGCCCGACCGGCGACGACCAGCCCGGCGCCGGCGTTGAGCACCACGATGTCGCGGTGGGCCCCGTGCTCGCCACCGAGCACCCGTCGCACGACCTCGGCGTTGACCGGCGGTGGCCCGCCGACGAGCTGATCCATCGTCGCCGGGGCCAAGCCGTGTGCCACCGGGTCGACGGCGAAGGTCTCCGCCGAGCCGTCGTGACGCAGCGCGAGCACCGTGGACGGCCCGGTGGTGGTCAGCTCGTCGAGACCCTGGCCATGGACGACCCAGGCGTCGGTGGCGCCGTGGGCCCGCAGCGAGGCCAGCATGCGCCCGGCCACGGTGGCATCGGCGACCCCGATCAGGTGACGCCCGACGCCCGCCGGGTTGGCCATCGGTCCGAGCAAGTTGAAGACGGTCGGGATGCCGATCTCCTTGCGCGACGGCGCGGCGAACCGGAACGCCGGGTGGAAGCGAGGGGCGAAGCAGAACCCGAAGCCGGCCTCGTCGACGCAACGTCGCACGCCGGCCGGCGTCAGCTCGATGGCCACGCCGAGCGCTTCGAGCACGTCGGCGGTACCGCACTGCGACGACGCGCCACGGGCGCCGTGCTTGCACACCGGCACCCCGGCACCGGCGACGACCAGTGCCGCCATCGTCGAGACGTTGATCGAGTGCGAGCGGTCACCGCCGGTCCCGACGATGTCGAGCGCCGCCCGACGGGTCGCCTCGTCCAACTCGACGCGCGCCGCGTGGGCGAGGACCGCGTCGAGCAGCCCCGACATCTCCTCCGCGGTCTCGCCCTTGGCCCGCAGCGCCACCACGAACCCGATCAGCTGGGCGGCCGTGGCGTGGCCGGACAGGATGGTGTGCATCGCCGCCCGTGACTGTTCGGCGGTGAGATCTCGCCCATCGAGCAGCTCGGTCAACAAACCCGGCCAACCGCCGTGCTCGGCGAGCGCGAACTCCGGCGAGGCGGGATCCGGTGGCGAGTCGGGCGCGGGCGTGTCCGAACGTTCCGTCACGTCGTGGGACACTAGACCGGCGCCCGGCGGGGCCGGCTGGTCGGTTCGCTGTTTGGGTTGTTGATGTGGTCGTCAGGAGGCGCGACGACGCTGCCGGATGATCCGGCGTCGCTCGCGCTCGGTGGCGCCGCCCCAGACGCCCGCCTTCTCCCGCGAGCTCAGCGCGTACTCGAGGCAGGCGACACGCACGCCGCACTGATGGCAGACGTCCTTGGCCACCGTGGCATCGTCATCCTCGTCGGGATAGAAGATGCTTGCGTCGAGCCCGCGACAGGCCCCCAACTTCCGCCATTCGATGTCTTCGAGCGACACTGACTGAATCCCCCATCCAGTGGTGATGTGCGCTGCCACCCTAGAGCCGTGGCCACGCCAACGCCAGCGGTTCTTTGCGCGGGCGTTGGGACCGCTCCGTAGGATGGCCCCCGGTGCCAACCCGCCCCACACCCCCCACCGTGGTGCCGTTCGATCGGCCTCGCATGCTGGCCCGGCTGCACGCCGAGACCTTCGACGTGGTGGTCGTGGGTGGCGGGATCACCGGTGCGGGCGTGGCCCTCGACGCCGCCAGCCGTGGGCTGCGCACGGCGCTCGTGGAAGCGGACGACTTCGCCGCTGGCACCTCTTCGAAGAGCTCCAAGATGATCCACGGCGGGCTGCGCTATCTGCAGAACGGTGACGTCCGCTTGGTCTACGAGGCGCTCCACGAGCGCCAACGGCTACGCCGCAACGCACCGCACCTGGTCAAGCTGTTGCCGTTCATGATCCCGATCCTCACCAAGGACGGCGTCATCCCCCGCCGCGTCGCCCGGGCGTTGGGATCGGCGATGTGGATGTACGACCTGACCGGTGGCTTCCGCATCGGCAAGCTGCACCGGCGTCTATCGGCCGACGACGCGTACCAGCACCTGCCGACGATGCCGCGTCAACGCATCGCCGGTGGGTATCTGTACTACGACGCCAGCGCCGACGACGCCCGCCTGGTGCTGACCGTGCTGCGCACCGCCGCCGAACACGGCGCCGCGATCGCCAATCGCTGCCGGGTCGTCGACCTCAGTTCCGATGCCGACGGGCAGGCCAACGGGGTGGTCGTCGACACCGGCGACGGCGAGCGACGCACGGTGTCGGCCACCGTCGTCGTCAACGCCGCCGGGGTCTGGGCCGACGAGATCCGCCAGCTGGAGGACGGGGTCGACCCCGACTCGATCCGACCGGCCAAGGGGGTGCACCTCGCGGTGCCGTGGGAGAAGGTGCGCAACGACATCGCCGTGGTCATCCCGGTGCCCGGCGACAAGCGCAGCCTGTTCGTCGTGCCGTGGGGCCCCCGCCCCGACGGCACCTTCGAGCACACCTACGTCGGCACCACCGACACCGACTACCAGGGCCGCCTGGACGACCCACCGTGCACCGCCGAGGACGTCGCGTACGTGCTGCGGGCGCTCAACGCGGCGGTCGACACCGACGTGGGCACCGAGGACGTCAGCGGTGTCTGGGCCGGCCTGCGTCCGTTGGTGAAGTCGGCGACGAGCGGACGCACCGCCGACCTGTCGCGCCGACACCGCGTGACGGTCGGACCGGCCGGGGTGGTCGGGATCGCCGGCGGCAAGCTGACCACCTATCGCGAGATGGCCGAGGACACCGTCGACGAGGTGCTCGACCGGCTCGGGCGCCGGGCCCGTTGCCGGACCAAGCGGCTCCGACTGCTCGGCGCGGCCGGCTACGTCGAGGCGCCACCGGGAACACCGGCGTACCACCTGGGCAGCCGGTACGGCGCGCTGGCTGCCGAGGTCGGCGCATTGGTCGCCGCCGACCCGAGCCTCGGCGACCCGCTGGTGCCTGGTCAACCGCACCTGCGAGCCGAGGCCGTGTACGCGGTCCGTCACGAGATGGCGACCACCCTGATCGATGTCCTGACCCGCCGACTGCGGGTGCATCTGTTCGATCGCCAGGCAAGTGTCGACGCAGCACCCGACGTCGCCCGCCTGATCGGCGACGAGCTGGGCTGGGATGACACCGAGCGCGACCGCCAGCTCGCCGAGTACCGGGCGATGGCCCGGCGCGAGGTGGACGAGGCCCGCTCGGCGGTGCCGCTCACATCCTGAACGAGCGGCCGCGGCGTGACATCCTGAGCCCCGATGACCGAACCGACTCCACCCATCGAGTTGCGCGGTACCGCCGCCCGCTGGCCGGGTGCGGTCGAGGTGTCGGCAACGGTGATCGACGAACTCGCTGCGCTGACCGAGGTCATCGTCGCGACGAACGACCCCGGCGGCGTCGCCGCCGCCAGCCGCGACTGGTGGCCGCTGGCGCTCCACTGGTCGCTGGCCGGGCAGGTGCCAAACCGCGCCGCGGTGGTCGTTCGGCCCGTCACCGTCGACCAGGTCGTCGCCGTGGTGACGATCTGCGCTCGCCATCGGGTTCCCCTCACCGTCGCCGGCGGCCGCAGCGGTGTGTGCGGTGCGGCGGTCCCGGTGTTCGGCGGGGTCGTGGCCGACCTCACCGGTCTCGCCGGGATCGTCGAGGTCGACGTGATCTCCGGCGTGGTCGCCGTGCGAGCCGGGACCTTCGGACCCGATCTCGACACGGCGTTGCGGTCCGAACACGGCTTGAGCGTCGGGCACGTTCCCCAGAGCTTTGATCTGGCCACCGTCGGCGGGTGGGTGGCATGCCGGGGCGCCGGGCAGTACTCGACCCGCTACGGCAAGATCGAGGACCTCGTCGTCGGTCTCGAGGTGGTCCTCGCCGACGGCACGCTGGTGCGCACCGGCGGCACCCCCGCCGGTGCGGTCGGCCCCGATCTCACCCAGCTGTTCGTCGGTGCCGAGGGCACCCTCGGCGTCATCACCACGGTGTGGCTGCGGACCCATCCCATCCCACCGCTCGAGCGGCAGGCGGCGTGGACCTTCGCCGACTTCGACGCCGGGGTCGAGGCCTGCCGGCGGATCCTGCGCCGCGGCGCCACCCCCGCCGTGCTGCGCCTCTACGACGCGGTCGAGTCGGCCCGCGGCCACGGGGGCGACGGCCAGCGGTGCACGCTGCTGGTGCTCGACGAGGGCGACGAACGGTTGGTCGACGCGACGATGGCGGTGGTCGCCGATTGCTGCACCGGCGGCGAGGCGGCGGCCGCGGATCTCGTCGCCGGGTGGCTCGCCCATCGCAACGACACCTCGGCGCTGCAGTCGCTGACCGAGAAGGGGTTCGTCGTCGACACGATGGAGGTCGCGGCGCCGTGGTCTCGCCTCGGCACGCTGCGGCGCGAGGTCACCGCGGCGCTGATGGCGGTGCCGTCGGCCCGGGTGTCCAGCTGCCATCTCTCCCACAGCTATCCGGATGGGGCGTGCCTCTACTTCACCTTCGCCGCCACCCCCGAACCCGCCGACATCGAGAACACCTACGTGGCGCTGTGGGATGCCGGGCAGCGGGCGGCGTTGGCCCACGGGGCGAACCTGTCGCATCATCACGGGGTGGGCATCAATCGCGGCCGCTTCATGGCCGACGCACTCGGCACCGGGTTCGGCGTGCTCGGTGCCGTCAAGGACGCGCTCGACCCGTCCGGCATCCTCAACCCGGGCAAGCTCGGGCTGGCCTCCCCGTTCGGTTCGGTGCCGTGGCCACCGGCGCGGCCATGAGCGCACTGCCGTCTCGATGGGATCGTGACGCCATCGTGGCGGGCGTCTCGGTGGCTGCGATGATCGCCGTGCCGGCCGCCGTGGTCGGGCGCATCGGGGTCGATCGCGATTGGGACACGATCGGCATCCTGGTGATCAACCTGGTGATGCTGGGTGGGCTGTTCCTCGGCGCCGGCGTCGCCGCCTGGCGCCAGGTCGTCGGCACCCCGTTGAGCCACGGCCTGGTGGTGGCGATCGGTTCCTACGCCGGCATCCAGGCGGTGTTCGTGGCCATCCGGCTGCTGCGCGGCGCCGAGGTCCGGTGGGGCGGCATCGTGGGCAACGTGTTCCTCGCTCTCGGGGCCGGACTGCTCGGTGGCCTGGCCGGCCAGCTGCTCGTGTCGCGCGGCCTCGTCCCGCCCAGTACCGACACCGGTATCTCGGCCCCGACGGCGGGCCCGACCAACGATCAGGAGACCGAGTGATCCTCAGCATCGATGTCGGCACCACGACGCTGCGTGCCGCGGTGGTCGACGACACCCTCGGCGTGGTTGCCGAGGCACGCCGTGACCAGCCTCCGGCGACGCCGTTCCCGGGGTTGGTCGAGGTCGACGCCACCGCGCTTGCCGCCACGGTGCTCGATGCCGCCGCCGAGGCGATCGCCATGGCCCCCGAACCCATCGAAGCCGTGGGGATCACCGCCCAGCGGGCGACGACGGTGGTCTGGGACCGCACGAGCGGCGAGCCGGTCGGGCCGGGGTTGGGCTGGCAGGACCTGCGCACGGTGGGTGAGTGCATGGTCGCGAAGGCCGAGCACGGGTTGGCGTTGGCCCCCAATCAGTCGGCCACCAAGGTGGCCTGGCTGCTCGCCAACACCCCCGCCGCGCCGGATCGGGACCTCTGCGCCGGCACGATCGACTCGTGGCTGGTGTGGTGTCTCACCGAGGGGGCCGCCCACGTCACCGACCACACCAACGCCGGGGTCACCGGTCTGATGCGTCACGACGGCAACGGCTGGGATCAGCGGGTGCTCGACGCCTTGGGCATCCCGGCGTCGATGCTGCCTCGGCTGGTCGACTCCTCGGGCCTGATCGGCGACGCCACCGCGCTGGCCGGGGCGCCACCGATCGCCGCGCTGGTCGGCGATCAGCAGAGCTCGCTGATCGGGCAGGGGTGCGTCCGTCCGGGACGGGCCAAGGCCACCTTCGGGACCGGTGGGATGCTCGACATCTGTGGCGGTCGGGAGGCGCCCGGTACCGCGGCCCGGCTCGCCAACGGCACGTTCCCGATCGTCGCGTGGTCACGCCTCGGCGAGCTGGCATGGGGGACCGAGGCGATCATGCTGTCGGCGGGAACCAACGTCGAGTGGCTGCGCGACGATCTCGGACTGCTGACCTCCTCCGCCGAGAGCCACGACGTGGCGGCCACGGTCGGCAGCAGCGGCGGGGTGGTGTTCGTGCCGGCGTTGCTCGGGTTGGGTACCCCGCAGTGGGACTACGGCGCCCGCGGATCGCTCTTCGGGCTCACCCGCGGCACCGAGCGCGGCCACGTGGTGCGGGCCGTGCTGGAGGGCGTCGCCCAGCGCGGTGCCGATCTGGTGATGGCGGCCGAGGCCGACACCGGCTTGGCGGTCGACTCGCTGCGCGTCGACGGCGGCATGAGTCAGAACCCGACGTTCGTCCAGGCGGTGGCCGACGCCACCGGGCGGCCCGTCGAGGTGTCCCCGACCCCCGAGGCCACGACGCGTGGTGCCGCCTTCCTCGCCGGGCTGGCGGTGGGGCGGTTCTCGTCGATGGATGACGCCGACCGGGCCTGGTCACCCGCCGCGGTGGTCGAGCCCGCCGACACGTTCGACCACGGGAGATGGGCCGAGGCGGTCCGGCGAGCGGGCGGCTGGATTCCCGAACTGTCGGCGCTGGAGTTCTCCTGATCGGGCTCGCGAACTCGTAAAGTTGCCCCGCCTACCCCCCGCCGGGAAGGCTGTGCCGTCGACATGACCGTGAAAGGACGTTCGCACGTGGAGAACCCATCCCGACGCCGGGTGCTCACCGCCGGGCTCACCGGGGCCGTGGCCACCGCACTGATCGGGTCGCGGGTCTCGGCCACCACCCCGACGGAACCGCCGACGACGGAGGGTCAGGGCTCCAGTCCGGACGGCACCGGTCCGGACGGCACCGAGGCGCCCGCCACCACGGCGCCGCCGACCCGCCCGACCGACGGCGACGTGACGTTGCTGGCCTTCGCCCAGGGCGCCGAACTGGCGGCTCGTGATCTGTATGCCGCGGCGATCGAGGCCGAGACCTCCGACGACACCGGCGTGTTGGCGACCGCCCGGGTCAATCATCAGGCCGCCGCCGACGCGCTGTCGGCGGAGATCGGCGCCGCGGCACCCCAGACCGCCGATCAAGCGATCGTCGACCAGTATCTCGGGGCCTTCAGCAGCGGCGACATCACCCAGGTGGCCAGCGCCGGCTACGAGTTGGAGAACGCCCTCGTGGCGACGCACTCCGAGCTGACCGGGATGTTCCACAACCTCGACGCCGCTTCGAACATCGCCGCCATCACGATCGCCGAGGCCCAGATGGCCGCCGTGCTGGCCGATCTGGCTGGCAACGGCGCCGACCCCGATGCCGTGTTCGACAACTCGAGCGCCGCGCTCTCGATCCCCTCGGAGGGCTGACCCGATGTCCGTTGACGACGTTCCCACCACCGCCGACACCCCTCGGGTCTCGCGCCGGCAGCTGCTGGTCACCGGCGGTCTGTCGGTCTCGCTGGCGGCGCTGGTCGCGGCATGTAGCGACGATGCGGCCGAGCCGGGACGGGTCGGCAACGCGCCCGTCGAGACGGCCCTGCCCGACGAACCCGTCGACGACGCCGTCTACCTGCGGACGGCCTCCTCGTTGGAGTACACCGCGCTCGATGTGTATGCCCAGCTCGACGAACTCGGCGTGCTCGACCCGTCGATCGCCGCGTTGGTCGGCCGGATCGTCGAGCATCACACGGCCAACGCCGCCATCCTGGCCGAGTTGACCACCAAGGCCGGCGGGGACGCCTACGAGTGTGCCAACCCCTGGTTCGCCGAGCGGGTGGTTCCCGAGCTGTTCGAGCGGCTCTCGGGCACCGCCGATGTGGCCGAGGGCGCCACGCCGATCGAGCCCTCCGACGACGCGGGACGCGACGCGCTGGGCATCGCCTACGGCATCGAGTCGGTGTTGGCGTCGATGTACCAGGAGTTGGTGGTGCGCCTGCAGGACCCGTCGCTGCGATCGGAGTCGATCGGGCTGGGCGCGCTGTCGGCGCGCCAGGCGGCGGCGATGGCGATCGCTCGCGGCGGCTCGGCCGGCTACGTCAATCCGACGATCACCGGTGGCGAGGTCGACGCCGAGGAGAGCGACGGCGTGCTCCCGATCTATGCCGTGCCCGGCAACTTCGGCACCCTGGCGCCGATCACGTTCACCGTCGGACCGCTCAGCGACGCCGGGACGCGCTTCACGGCCAGCCTGCAGACCCCGGCCAACAACTCGTTCGTCTACGCCAGCCTGTCCTGCGAAGCCTGACGTCTCGCTGCTGCTCGTAGACTGCGCGGGCGATGGTGAGTCGGCCGGGTGGCCGCGGCATCCGCTTCGGCGTGGTGTCGAGGAAAGTCGGGACTCCACCGGGTATGGCTGCTGGCGAGAGCCAGGTCGGGGTGACCTGACGGACGTGCAACAGAGAGCAGACCGCCGATGGGCCGAGTGACCGGTCACAGGTGAGGGTGAAACGGTGCGGTAAGAGCGCACCAGCATCCGGAGCGATCCGGGTGGCTCGGCAAACCCCAGCCGGAGCAAGGCCGAGCAGGAGGCGTGGGCGGCCCGTCCGCTCGCTCCGGCGAGCAACCTCCGGGTAGGCCGCACAGATGGATGGCCACCGGCCGGTCCGGCGAGCGATCGCCGCCCCGACCACAGAATCCCGCTTACAGACCGACTCACCATCGCCCTCGGCCCCGCACCGTCGATCCGTGCATCTTGCGCCCGCGGTCACCGCGCCCCCGAATCCTTCCATCGGCGAGATCAGGGCGGCGAGCGATCGACGCCGACACCCCGCCCACGTTCCGTAGCCTGATGGAGTCCGGCGTGGCGGTGAGAGATCGGGGTACGAGGTGGAGATCGACGTTGGCGTTGTGCTCGAGGCGGCCGCCGCGGTCCGGACCCCGACGGCCGCGGCGATGCGCTGTTCGACCGTACCGACGCTGCACCACGGCGGCGCTCAGACCGCTATCGAGCATCTTCTCGGCCTGGCCGCGCTGCTGCCGCAGCGGTCCAGCCAAGGCCGACAGGCCATCGCCGACGCATTGGTGCAGGGTGCGGTGGACTCCAGGGCGCGACGGACGCCCTCCCGAGCGGCTCTCCTCGACCCTTCATCTCCAGCCCGGCGACACTCGCCCTCGCCTTCGCGCTGGCCATCCGTTCGGGATTCGACGCGGAGGACCTCGGGTTCACCGCCGAGGAGCTGGGCGATGCGGAGCAGTGGTTGATCGACTTCGCCGGCTCCGGCCCGCTCGGCGATCTCATCTACACGGACATCGAGACCAGCGGCCACGACCATGCCCGTGACGACGACGACTTCGTCAGCGTCAAACGACCTCGATGTCGCCGCAACCGATGCTGACACCGTCGAGCAACGGGTGCGCGAGTGGGCGGACGAGCATGGCCACGACTTCACCGACGCCGCGGTGCAGTTTCTGACGGCGCAGGCCATGGCGACGGCGGCGGCGATGCGCAAGGACCCGGACGAACGCTGGCGGGAGACCGACGACGATCGGGAACGATCCGATCCAAACCGCCCGCACCCGCGCGACGGTGGACGCGTCCCGGAGGTCCAGGGAGCGTGACACGCCGAAGGATGGGTCGGCTCGTGCTCGTGTGCGCGCTTGGTCTGGCAGCTTGTCGTGGCGACGACGACATCGGCCGCGGCGCCGAAGGAGATGAGATGACGATCGATGAGTTCGTGAGCGAGTTCGAGGCGTTCAGTGGACTCGACGTCCCCGAGGAAGCGGAGGTCCTCGAGACCGCCGAGGGCACAGGCCCCGACCGCACACTCGAGCTCACGTTCGTCGTGCCGGCCGACGACGCCGACGCGACCGTCGCGGGAACCGGCTTCGGCGCCGCCCTGGAAGCACCGGTCCTTCACCCGTACGAGCCCTGGCGGGTCGCCGCGTTGCGCGACGACGCGGCCCCAGAGGACACCCGCCGGGGGCAGGAGCGCTACACGATCGACGACGGGGGAACGACCCGGCAGCGACGACGCGACGCCGGCGTCATCGAGCTGCGCGATGGCACGGCACAGATCGTGCTCATCGCCAGCAGCACCGCCTGACCCGCATCGATCTGACCGCGCGGTCTACCTCGGCAGGTTGCGGCGCAAGAGGCTGTGGACGCGCTCCCAGTGCAGCTCGCTGGCCTCGCGGTGGTAGCGGGGGCCGGCGGGGGCGAAGCCGTGGACGGCGTCGGGATAGAAGTCGAGGAAGTCGATCGTGTGCGCCACGCCCGC
>JBKEAH010000264.1:0-1553 GCA_047972065.1 Desertimonas sp. | reverse complement strand
GGTATCCGGGCCGGGTTCGAGCAGGGTGTGCGGTATGTGAACGAGCGGCTGGGTGGCATCAACGGTCATCCGTTGGAGGTCGAGGCCTGCAACGTGGACATCACGCCGGAGTCGTCGGTGGACTGTGCGAACCAGTTCGTCGAGCAGGGTGTGGTCGCGGCGGTGCAGGGTGTCGACGTGGCCGCCGATGCGGCGTTGCCGGTGCTGTCGGAGGCCAACATCGCCGAGATCGCGATGTTCCCGTTCTCGCCGGCGCTCGACAAGTCGCCGGGCGAGGCGTTCGTGACCCTGTTCTCGATCGAGGAGGCCTACGCCGCCCACCTGATCGCCCAGAAGGAGCTCGGCGCCACCAACGTGGCCGTGCTGATCGTCGATCTGCCCTCGGGCCACGCCGCGTACGAAGAGGCGATCAAGCCGGTGGCCGAGGCGCTCGACCTCACCGTGACCCCGCACTACTACGTGCAGGCGACGGTCGACTGGGCCAGCTTCGCCGCGACGGTGATGGCCACCGGGCCCGACGGCATCGACATGGGGGCACCCACCGAGGCCGACTGCACCGCCGCGGTCCCCGCCTTCGACGCCGCCGGGTTCGAAGGCGTGTTCCACGCCGGTTCGTGCGTCGAGTTCCGCACGTCGTTGCCGGCCGACGTCGTGGAGGGCGTGGTCAATCACGCCGAGTTCTACACCGAGCAGATGAACGACCTGCCCGCCAAGGTCGAGGCCGACATCGCCGTGTACCGAGAGTTCATGGAAGCCGAGGAGCCCGACTACGTCGACAGCCTCTACGGCACGCTCGGCTTCGCCGTTGCCGTCGATGCGGCCGACATGCTCCGCCAGGTGCCCGGCGACGAGTACACCGCTCAGACCGTGATCGAGGCCCTGCCGGCGGCGACGGGCACCAAGTTCTTCACCGAGAGCCCCTACGACTGCTCGGCGCCGCTGTGGCCCGGGACGTCGTCGTGCGGACGAAACATCCTGTATGTCCGCAATCTCGGTGAGGGCGCGCTGGAAGTCCTCGACTTCTCGCCCGTCGACGTCAGCCCCGTGATCCCGGACTGACCCGACCCTGATCCCACGAACCCCCAGGCCACCGCGCCCGGCAACGGTTGCCCGACCTCCGGTCGACGGCCAACCACATGACGGCGCAAACCCCAACAGTGACGGAGACATGACGATGAACGACAAGCGAACGCTCAGGAAGCCGCTCGGCAGGGTTGGTGTCGCCGCCGCCTTGGTGGTGGGTTTGGCGGCGTGGGGTGGCGAGGCACCCCAGGGTGCTGACACGACGGTGCCGGATGATTCGGCGGCGTCGGATGACAGCGTGTCGGAGGAGGGCGAGGCCGGGTCGGCGGAGGTGGGCCCGGCTGATGAGTCGTTGGACCCGGTGGTGGTCGGGTTCCACAACCTGGAGGGTGGGGCGATCTCGTTGCCGGGTATCCGGGCCGGGTTCGAGCAGGGTGTGCGGTATGTGAACGAGCGGCTGGGTGGCATCAACGGTCATCCGTTGGAGGTCGAGGCCTGCAACGTGGACATCACGCCGGAGTCGTCGGTGG
>JBKEAH010000227.1:0-14527 GCA_047972065.1 Desertimonas sp. | reverse complement strand
ATCCTCACGCACCCCGAGATGCAGGAGTTCATCGAGCGCAAGGCGGCCGATCCCGACCGCTGGATCCGCGGCATGTCGCGTCTGTGGGGTCGCACCCAGGAGCTGCTGACCGACTGACGTGGGTGCGGTCGAACCGGTCGGGACACTCCGCCGACGCCCGCGTCTGGCCCGGAGCGAGCGTCGGCTCACACGGCGGTGAGCACCACGACCGGGATCTCGCGTCCGGTTCGCTCCTCGTAGCCGGCGTAGTTCGGGGCCGCGGCCACGATCTGTGCCCAGAGCTCGTCGCGTTCGGTGCCGGTCGCCGTGCGGGCGACCATCGCGCGGGTGGCACCGTCCATGGTGACCTCGACCTCGGGGTCGGCGACCAGGTTGCGGTACCAGTCGGGATCGCGGTCGTCGCCCAGCTTGCTGGCCACGATCACCAGGCGGTCACCGTCGCGGACGGGCGGGGTGATGAAGATCGAGCGTCGCCGGCCGGTGGTGCGGCCGGTGGTGTGCAGCTCGACGACCGGCATGCCACCCATCGTCGTGCCGAGTCGTCCGCCGCTGAGCCTCCGCGTCAGCCCCATGCCCTGATGGCTCAGCTTGAAGAACGCATCGCGCAGGCCGGGTGGAACGGCCGGCATCAGGCGCCGACCGTGGTGATCGCGGCGGGAGGGCGGGCGTCGGCGGCTCGGGCCGGGGCGTGGGCCACGTCGTCGGGGCCGAACTCGCGGGTCCAGCAGGCGAACTCGAGCAGGATCCCGTCGGGGTCGAAGAAGTACACCGAGCGGACGAACACGTCATCGTTGAACTCGCGGGCCACGCCGTACTCGCTGTCGTCGTGGTTGAAGATGGTCGTGCACTCGATGCCGTGCTCGATCAGCTGATCGCGCAACGCCTCGATCCGTTCCGGTGGCACCGAGAACGCGACGTGGTTCATCGACCCGTGGGCGGTGGCCAACTCGCCGGCGCCGGGAAACTCGGCCGGCGAGGCGATCCCGGGTGCCCGCTCGGGGGCATCGGCGAACCAGAAGAAGGCAACGCAGTCGTCGCCCCCGCAGTCGAAGAAGAAGTGCTGACCCATGCCCTGGGGCAGCTCGATCGTCTTGATCAACGGCATGCCGAGCACGCCTTGATAGAAATCGACGGTCCGTTGCATGTCCTGGCAGACCAAGGCGAGGTGGTTGATCCCGCCGAAGCGGGTGTCCTGCAAGGTCATCGTGTCCCCTCCCCTGTGGGCGTCGCATCCCTCAGTGCTTGGTGTTGCGCCGGCGTCGAGCGTGGCGTTCGATGGCCAGCTCGACCAACCGGTCGATCAGATCAGGGTACGACAGTCCGGCCGCCTGCCACAGCTTGGGGTACATCGAGATCGGCGTGAAGCCCGGCATCGTGTTGATCTCGTTGCACAGGAAGCCCCGCCCGCCTTCCTCGAAGAAGAAGTCGACACGACCGAGGCCGTCGGCGCGCAGGGCTCGGAACACCCGCACCGCCAGCTCGCGGACCTCGGCCAGCTGGGCCGATGAGAGCGGTGCGGGGACCAGCAGCTGGGCGCCGTCGGTGACGTACTTGTCCTCGTAGTCGTAGAACTCGGCGCCGGGCACGATCTCGCCCGCCCCCGACGCCTTGGGGCTCGTCCCGCCCAGCACGGCGACCTCGATCTCGCGGCCGTCGACCGCCTCCTCGACGACCACCCACTCGTCGTAGGTGAGGGCGTGGGCGATCGCGTCGCGCACCTCCTCGACGGTGGTCGCCTTGCTGACCCCGACCGAGCTCCCCATGTTGGCCGGCTTGACGAAGCAGGGGAGTCCCAACTCGCGGGCGAGTTCTGCTGGCAGCCCGGGTGTGAGCTCGTGGTCGGCGAAAGCGCGGTGGCGGGCCTGCGGGATCCCGGTCGCGGCGAGCACCTCTTTGGCCAGCGCCTTGTCCATCGAGACCGCCGAGCCGAGCACACCGGCCCCGACATAGGCGACGTCGGCCAGCTCCAACAGGCCTTGCACCGTGCCGTCCTCGCCCATCGGGCCATGGAGCAGGGGCATCACGACGGTGACCTCGCCCGGTCGTCGATCGGCACCGGCGAGCGCACTGGATGGGTCGAGGCGCTGGCCGCTGGGGTCGAGTTTGCCGGGCAGGGCGCTCGGCCCGTCGGCCAGCGCCAGTTGGGCCGCTTCGGCCAGTGCCCACTGGCCGTCGGTGGCGATGCCGATCGGGGTCACCCGATAGCGGGAGGGGTCGATCGCCTTGAGCACGTGGGCGGCGGTCACGCAGCTCACATCGTGCTCGGCCGACTGGCCGCCAAACAGCACGACGAGATGGATGCGCTCATCGGACACGCCGTCGACGGTACCCCCCGTCGCCCGACGACCCCGCGCACCACCGCCCCCCAACCGAGTATCTGGCGCGCGCTCCCCGCTTGTGTCGCGTCCGCGGGGGTGATCACGCCCGCGGACGCGACACAAGCGGGCGCTACCGTGCCGGCGGTGAGATTTCGGGCGTCCGAGGTCGCCGCCGCCACCGATGGCCGGCTGGTCGGTGACGACGTGGCGTTGGTCGGAGCGTCCTTCGATTCCCGCTCGATCCAGCGCGGCCAGCTGTTCGTCCCGGTCGTCGCCGAGCGCGACGGCCACGACTTCGTCGCCGCCGCGGTCGATGCGGGCGCCGGGGCGTACCTGACGGCGCGGCCCGCCGAGCGATCCGTCGAAGCGCCGGCGATCGAGGTGGCCGACACCGCCGACGCGCTGATGAACCTGGCGCGTTGGGGCCGGGGACGGCTGTCGGGCCCGGTCGTCGGCATCACCGGCAGCGTCGGCAAGACCTCGACCAAGGATCTCGTGGCGGCGGCGGTCGGGGCCGCCCGACGGGTGACGGCCAACGAGCGGTCGTTCAACAACGAACAGGGTCTGCCGGTGACCGTGCTCGGCGCGCCCGACGACGTCGAGGTCCTGGTCGTCGAGATGGGGATGCGCGGGTTCGGCGAGATCGCCCGCCTGTGCGACGTGGCCCGTCCCTCGATCGGCGTCGTCACCGCCGTGGCGCCGTCGCACACCGAACGGGTCGGCGGCATCGAGGGGGTGGCCCGCGCCAAGGCCGAGCTGATCGACGCGCTGCCCGCCGGGGGAACGGCGATCCTCAACGCCGACGACGACCGGGTCGCCGCGATGTCCCGACGCACCGCCGCCGCGATCGTCACGTTCGGGCACGCCGCCGAGGCGACCGTGCGGGTCGTCGCGATGACCCTCGACCAGCGGGCCCGGCCGACGTTTCAGTTCACCTCACCGTGGGGCGACGGAGCGGTGCGGCTGGACGTCCCGGGCGCCCACATGGTGGGCAACGCCGCCGCCGCGTTGGCGGTGGCGGGCGTCGTCGGGGTCCCGGTCGACGCCGCCGCCGCCGCGCTCGGGTCGGCGCGTCTGTCGGCGGGCCGGATGGAGGTGCTCGCGACCACCAGCGGAGGCGTGGTGCTCAACGACGCCTACAACGCCAACCCGGCCTCGATGGCGGCGGCGATGCGGGCGCTGGCTGGGATGGCCGCCGACCGCCGGATCGCCGTCGTCGGGCCGATGGCCGAGCTCGACGATCCGGCGCCCGCACACCGCGCCGTGGCGTCGCTGGCGGGCCAACTCGGCATCGAGCTGCTGGCGGTCGGCACCGACGCCTACGGCGTCGCCCCGCTCGACCAGGGCGTGGTCGCGGCGCGGATCGGCTCGATCGGCGCCGGCACCGTCGTGCTCGTCAAGGCCAGCAACAGCGCCCGCCTTTTCGAGCTCGCCACCACCCTGTCGGCCCGCTGACCCGCCCCCGGTTCTGACACCGGATCCCAGCCATCGTTGGCGGGGTTTCTCACACACAATCGCAAGCACCCCACGCACCGCGGTTCTCTGTGAAGATCGAGGCCAACGTTGGCGTGAATTAGGTGTCAGAACCGGGGGCGGGTTAGGAGCCGGCGGTGGGGGCGACGGCGACCTGACGGGTGTCGGCGGGGGCGTCGTGGGGGATCTCGGCGGGGAGATAGGCGTCGTCGGGCAACCGGCGCAGATCGCACCAGCGGGCCAGCCCGAAGGCGACGACGGCGCCGAGCAGCAGGACCGGCCGGGCGCCGATGGCATCGACGACCGGGCCGAAGATCAGGTTGCCGATCGGGATCGTCCCCCCGAAGGCCATGAACCACAACGGCATCACGACCGCCCGCTCGCTGTCGGCCATGTTCTCCTGGAAGATCGTGATCAGCGATGTCGCCGTCATGAAGTAGGCGAAGCCGAGCACGAAGGCGACCGGGTACGCGGGGCCGGGTGTACGGACCACGGCGAACACGGCGAGGCTGGCGGCGAACACGACGAACCCGATGACCACCAGCCGCCGACGGTCGAACTGGCTGAGCACGGTGCCGACCGCGAGCGCACCGAGCATCGCGCCGACCCCCCAGGTGGTGTAGAGGATCTTGTAGGTCCCGCCCTCGGGGTCGACCCCGAAGTTGCGTCGGGCCACCGAGGGGAACAGGCCGATGAACACCAGGCTGACCGCCGAGAAGGTGGTCATCGTCAGCAGGGATCGGCCGAGCACCGCCCGGTCCCGAGCGATCCGCACCCCGGTCAACAGTCGCCGCCAGCCCTGCTCGGCGTGTTGCCCGCGCACATCGGGCACGGCGACCGACACCAGCGCGGCGATCAGGAACAGGTAGGTGGCCGCGTTGACGAGGAACAGCTGGGAGGTGGTGAACCCGAACAGCGCCAACAGCGCCGCGAGCGCCGGGCCGATCACGCGCGAGGCGTTGATCATCACCGAGTTGAGGCTGACCGCGCCGGCGAGGTCGGCGCGGTGCACCAGCATCGGGACGCTGGCCTGGAAGGCGGGAGCGTTCATGGCGTTGCCGATGCCGATCACCAGCGACGCCGCGAAGAGGGTCCAGATCGGCTGATCGGTGGCCACCAGCACGGCGAGCACCACGCTGAAGGTCATCTGGATCGCCTGCATCGCGACGAGGAACGGTCGTCGGGGCAGGCGGTCGGCCAACACCCCGGCGGGGATCGACAGCAGCAGCAGCGGCCCAAGCTGCGTGAACACCAACAGACCGACCAGCGCGGCGGAATGGGTGCGGTGCTCGATGTAGGCGGGCAGCGTGAAGTTCTGCATCCACGTGCCGATGTTCGAGGCGAACAGCCCCAGCCAGATCAGCCGGAAGTCCCGGTACGAGAGCGCGGCACGCGCCGAGCCGGGCGTGTGGTCGTGGGGGATCGCACGGGCAGTCGTCGTCATCATCGGTGTCGTCATGGGACCGTCATGCGACGCTACCGAGCGGCTCGAACGCGTCCCGGACTGCGAGCGTCCGCGGCCGGCCCTGGCGCGGTGGTCATCGGTCACATCCGGCGCCGTAGCGGCGACGGGCTCACTGGTACGGTCGCGCCATGACGACGGAGCTCGCCCCTTCGAACGCGCCGATGGCCGCCCTCACCGCGCGAGCGGCCGACCAGTATCCCGACGACGTCGCCGCCACGTTCCTGCGCGACGGCGAGTGGCAGCAGCTGACCTATCCCGAGCTGTGGGCGCAGGTCGCCCAGATGGCTCACGCGCTGATCGGACTCGGTGTCGAGTCCGGCGACCGGGTCGCCATTTTGTGCAACACCCGGGTCGAGTTCTCGATCGCCGACCTCGCGGCGTCCTCGGCGGGCGCGGTCGTCGTGCCCGTCTACCCCTCCAACTCCCCCGACGAGTGCCAGTGGGTGGTCGGTGATTCGGGGTCGACGATCATCATCTGCGAGAACGCCGACCAGGTCGCCAAGATCCACCAGGTGCGGGCGAACCTCCCGGGTCTGGCCCACATCATCGTGATCGATGGCGAGGCCGAGGGCGCGACGCCGTGGGCCGAGGCGATGGACTCGGGGCGCGGCGGCGACGCCGCCGTGCTGGCCGCGCGGGCCGCCGCGGCCCGGCCCGACGACCCGTGTCTGATCATCTACACATCGGGCACGACCGGGCGGCCCAAAGGCGTCGTGCTGACCAACGAGGGATTCGCCGCCGGACGCCGATCGGCGGTCGAGATGGCGCTGTTCGGACCGGGCGACACCGTCTACCTCTACCTTCCCTTGGCGCACGTGTTCGCCCAGTTGGTGCACGCCGACTGTGTCGAGGTCGGTGCGACGATCGCGTATTGGGGTGGGGACACCACCCAGATCGTCACCGAGCTCGGTCAGATCCATCCCAACGTGTTGCCCTCGGTGCCGCGCATCTTCGAGAAGGTCTATGCGATCGCCATGTCGATGGTGCCCGCCGGCGACGAAGCCAAGGTCGCGCGGGCGATCGAGCTTGGGCTGAAGGTGCGCGCCGCCGATCAGGCCGGTACCCCGGTGTCCGACGCCGAGCGCGCCGCCTTCGATCAGGCCGACGGCGAGATGTTCGCGTTGGTCAGGGGCATCTTCGGGGGCGCGATCAAGTTCGCCATCTCCGGCGCGGCGCCGATCGCCAAGGAGATCCTCGAGTTCTTCTACGCCGCCGGGGTGCCGGTGTTCGAGGGGTGGGGGATGACCGAGACCACCTCGATCGGCACCCTCAACCTTCCCGACGCCTTTCGGTTCGGCACGATCGGCAAGGCCGTCGAGGGCGCCGACGTGCGCATCGCCCCCGACGGCGAGATCGAGATGGCGGGCCCGATGCTGCTCAAGGAGTACTGGAACAACCCTCAGGCCACCGCCGAGGCGATCACCGAGGACGGGTACCTGCGCACCGGTGATCTCGGCTCGATCGACGACGACGGCTACGTCACGATCACGGGTCGCAAGAAGGACATCATCATCACCGCCGGTGGCAAGAACCTGACGCCGGCCAACATCGAAGGCGAACTGCGTCGATCGCAATGGATCAGCCAGGCGGTGATGTACGGCGATCGAAAGCCGTACCCGGTGGCGCTGATCACCCTCGATGCCGAGACGATCGTGCCGTGGGCCGAGTCCAACGGCCTGCCCACCGATCTCGACGAACTGGCCCGGCGGCCCGAGGTGCGCGACCTCGTTCAGGCCGACCTCGACGAGGCCAACGCCAGCTACGCCAAGGTGGCCCAGATCAAGCGGTTCCGCATCCTCGGACGTGACTTCTCGCTCGAAGACGGCGAGCTCACCCCGTCGCTCAAGCTCAAGCGCAACGTGGTCTACGACCGTTACGCGGAGGACTTCGAGGCGCTCTACGGCTAGCGCGCACGACCCGGCACCCGCCTCAGGTGGAGACGCTTCGTCCCGCCCCGTCTTCGCTGGCACACTTCGGCCCATGAGCTACCAGCGCCGCGTCGCGGTGATCGTGTCCGGTGTCATCGCCCTGGTCGCGTGCGGCTCCAGTCGTGAGTCATCGAGCCCGACCTCGACGAGCACGAGCGCGCCGGTGTCGGCGCCACGGGCGCCGGCAGCGGCGAACACCGCGGCGGCAGCGACCGCCACGACCGCCGTGGTGAGCTGGCCAGAAGCGGGTGCTCCCGCCACCCCGGGCGATGACCGAGCCCGTCGAGACGGCCGGCGACGGCACCTTCTTCGCCACGTCGATCGCGCTGGCCGGCGGACAGTTCGAATTGCACCTCGGCCAGCTCTTCCAGGGAGAGGCGTGCCGCACCCACTTCCCGGTGCCCGATGAGGATTGCCTCGACGACTACGGGGTGGAGTACTCCGACGTGGTGGCGACCGTCCGGCCCGACGACGTCGCGGTGGTGACGGTCCTCGACGGCCGCGACGCGCCGAGCACCCGCTTTCAGATCACCGGTGAGGATCTCGCCGTGCTCTTGGAGGGCGGCAGCCCCGCCGGAGCCCCGGCCGGGTTCGTCATGGTGAGCTTCCCGTTGGTCGTCACCCGATCGGGCGGGGTCGTCACCCGGATCGATCAGTACTTCATACCGTGACCAACGCCCGCTGACGGGCCGGTCATCGCGGTCGACGTCGCCGGCCGGCGGCCGGGTGTGCCCGGGGCCGCGACCCGCGCCGGTGCCGGTGGTGCCACACTGCCGCCGTGCATCCCCGATCTCGACTCCTCGCCGTCCTTGCCATCGGGTCCATCGGGCTCGTTTCGTGTGGCAACGCCGACCAATGGGAGGACTCGTTCGGCGGGGCGACCCCGGCTCCATCGATCTCCGATGCTGCGTCGTCGCCGGAAACAAGCTCATCGGGGACGACCACACCGGTCGCGACGACCCCGGCGACCACCACGACCGCCGTGCCGGTGACGACGGTGCCCGTCGCGCCCACGACCGTCGCGCCGGTGACCACGGTGCCCGTCGCGCCGACCACCATGCCGGTCACTTGGCCGACCGGAGTCGATGGCCCGCCGATCGGTGACACGACACCGCCGATCATCGAGCCATTGGCCGACGGCGTGTACTGGGCGTGGAACGGTACGGTCGATGGGTCCGTGATGAGCTTCACGCTGGTGCAGTTGTTCGTGGGCGACGCCTGCATCGAGCGGTTCAGCCTCGACGAATGTCCGTCGGACAACAACTCGCTCGACGACCCTTCGGTCGTGGTGACGGCCACCGCCGAGGGTCTCGCGTCGGTGCTCGTCCAGGACGCCACCACCGGTGTTCACTATGCGGTGAGTGGAGCGGATCTGGCGGCCTTGATGGCGGGACAGATCCCGGCCGGTGCGCCGGCGGGGTTCCAGTTCAGTCCCGGGCCTTTCCTCGTGACGATCACCGCCGGCCAGGTGACCGCGGTGTCGGTCGTGCTCGCGTCGTAGCCGGCCCGGTGAACGCCGACGATCGCCTCAGCCGAGGATCGCGTCGGCGTACCCCGACAGCGCGCCGGCCGGGCCGCTGACGAGGAACGAGGTGATGCAGGTGTCCTTCCATCGGGTGAGTTCCTCGCGGATCTTGGCCGGTGGCCCCACCAGGGCAACGTCCTCGACCATCGCCAGGGGGATCGCGGCGGCCGCCTCGTCCTTCCTGCCATCGAGATACAACTCCTGCACCTTGGTGGCCACCTCCTCGTAGCCCATCCGGGCGAAGACCTCGAAGTGGAAGTTGGCGCCTCGGGCTCCCATACCGCCGGCGTAGAGGGCCAGGAATGGCCGCACCGCGTCGGCGCAGCGCTCGGGGTCGTCACCGGGCACGATGAACGCCGAGGAGACCACCTCGAAGCGGTCGGCCTTGGTCGTGTCGCCACTGGCGGCAAACCCGCGGGCGAGACAGTCGCGGTAGAACGCATCCTCCTTCGGGGCGAAGAACAGCGGCATCCATCCGTCGGCGATCTCGCCCGCCAACGCCACGTTCTTGGGGCCCTCGGCGGCGAGGAAGATCGGCAGGTCGGCCCGTAGCGGGTGCACGGTCGACTTGAGAGCCTTGCCCAACCCGGCTCCCCCCTGGAATGGCAGGTCGAAGAACTCGCCGTGGAACTCCACCGGCTCGCCGCGGGCGAGCACGCGCCGGACGATGTCGACGTACTCGCGGGTGCGGGCCAGCGGCTTCGGGTACGGCTGGCCATACCACCCCTCCACCACCTGCGGGCCCGACGCCCCGAGACCGAGGATCACCCGGCCACCCGAGAGGTGATCGAGGGTCAGCGCCGCCATCGCCGTGGCGGTCGGGGTACGGGCCGACAGCTGCACGATCCCGGTGCCGAGACGCAGCCGTTCGGTCTGCGCGCCCCACCATGCCAGCGGGGTCAGGGCGTCGGACCCGTAGGCCTCGGCGGTCCACATCGAGTCGAAGCCCAACCGCTCCGCCTCGCGGATCGCGTCGAGGGCTCCGGCCGGCGGACCCGCCGACCAGTATCCGGTGCTGTAGCCAAGCGTGATCGCGGTCATACCCGCGGACGGTAGGCCGCGCCGGTGGCCGCGGTCGGATCGCGGGCATCGCTCCCGGCGCGCTCGCACCCGTCGGGGTGGGTTTGAATTCGCGTCGGGCCGGCGCCGGCGCGGCCATGATGGTGGCGTGAGCGACCTGCCGCCCCCGCCCCTGGAGCCCCCACCGCCACCGCTGTCCTACGGCGGCCCGCCGGCACCGGGCGGGTCGTGGCCACGGGGCGGCCAGATCCCGCCCCAGCTTGGTGGTGCCTTCTACTCGACCGGCTTGGTCATCCTGCTGACCGTCGTGACCTGTGGCATCTGGTCGATGGTGTGGAGCTACCGAACCGGCGATGACCTGCAGCGGTACAACGGTGACGGCCTCGGCGGCGCGCTGATGCTGCTGATCGCCGTCCTCGTGTCGCCGGTGGTGATGTTCATCGTGCCCAGCGAGATCGAGCGGATGTACCAGCGCGACGGTCGACAGAGCCCGGTGGGAGCGCTGCTCGGCCTGTGGTTGCTGCTCCCGCTGATCGGGCACCTGATCTGGTACGTCAAGGTGCAATCGGCGCTCAACGGCTTCTGGTTGTCCAAGGGTGCCCGACCCGGCTGAGGGGAACCGACGGTGAGGATCCGACACCCACCCTCGGTCACGTGGGCCGGAAGGTCACCGGGAGGCGCTCGGGGCCGAAGATGCCGACGCGGTTGGGCTTCCACGTCACCCCGGCCTCGCGCTCCATGTCGGGGAGGCGTCGCGCCAGCAGCGGGAGCGCCTCCTGCTGCTCGGCCCGCGCCAGCGCCGCGCCGAGGCAATAGTGGATGCCCGAGCCGAAGGTCAGCTGCGGCTGGCCCGACGGCTCCCGGGTGATGTCGAAGCGGCCGGGGTCGGCGAACACCGACCGGTCGCGATTGGCGGCGGCTATCGACGGGGCGATGAACGTCCCCGCCGGGAACAACACGTCCTTGTAGACGATGTCCTCGCTGGCGAAGCGGCCGGTTCCCCGCACCGCGCCGAAGAAGCGCATCGTCTCCTCGACGGCCCTGGGTGCCAGCTCGGGTCGTTCGGCGAGCAGCCGCCACTGCGCGGGGTGCTCGGCGAACAACGCGACCGAGCACCCGAGCTGGTTGCGGGTCGTGTCGGTGCCGCCGATCAGCACCGCCTCGACCATGATCACCAGTTCTTCCTCGGTCAGCTTGTCCCCGGCTTCCTCGGCGGCGATCAGGTTGGTCAAGAGATCATCGAGCGGGGTCGAGCGCCGGTCGGCGATCAGCCCGCGGGTGTACTCGTCCATCTCATCCTGGGCGGCGCTGATGGTCGGTAGGTCCTCGCCGAGGTTGCCGTTGAAGATGCGCAGGATGTCCTCGGCCCACCGGCTGAACAGCTGCCAATCGGACTTCGGGGCGCCGAGCAACTCGCAGATGATCGGGATCGGGTACGGCTCGAACACCTCGACAGCGAGGTCGGCGCGCCCGATCGGGGTGACGGGGTCGAGCAGGTCGTTGATGACCTGACGCATGAACGGGCGCAGCTGGTCGGCGGCGCGGGGCGAGAACGCCGGGCCGACCAGACGGCGCAACCGGGTGTGCTCGTCACCCTCGGCCGACAGGATCGAGGTGCGTCGACGGGTCAGTACGTCGGGGTCGGTGACGCCCTGCATCTCCAAGATGCGGTTGGTCGCGCTGTGCCACCGCTTGTCGCGCAGCATCGCCACGACGTCCTCGTACCGCAGGATCGAGAACCCGAACAGGTTGCGGGCGATCCACGACTGCTCGGCGGCGTCGAGCACCGCTGCCCCCGCGGCCTCATGGTCGCTCGCCATCGCGGCGTCGAGGACCGGGAGTCCCTCGAGATCCCACACCGCTGTCGCCGCCCCCGTCGCCCCCTCGGTCATTCCCGCACGGTACACACCCCAGGTGTCACCCGAGGGCGGTCAGCGGGGGGACGTAGTCGACGCCGAGAAACTCGGCAACGGGCTCGTTGGTGACATGGCCGCCGACCGTGTTGACGCCGAGCGCGATCGCCGGGTCCCGGCGCGCAGCCTCGGCAACCCCGGCGACGGCGACGTCTTGGATGTAGGGGAGAGTGGCGTTGGTCAACGCGTAGGTCGACGTGTGGGGCACGGCGCCGGGCATGTTGCCCACCGCGTAGTGGACGACGCCGTGGCGCTCGTAGGTCGGTTCGTCGTGGGTCGTCTCGCGGATCGTCTCGATGCAGCCACCCTGGTCGACGGCGACATCGACGATCACGGCGCGCGGCTTCATGCCACGGACCATGTCCTCGCTGACCACGACCGGGGCGCGGCCACCAGCCACGAGCACGGCACCGATCACCAGATCGGCGTCGGCCACGCTGCGCTCGATCGCTCCCCGGTTGGACGCCAAGGTCATGATCCGCCCCTTGTGGATCTGGTCGACCCAGCGCAACCGGTCGAGGTTCTTGTCGATCAGCACGACCTCGGCCTCCATTCCCGCCGCGATCCACGCCGCGTTCCAGCCGACGTTCCCGGCGCCCAGCACGACGACCTTGGCCGGTCGCACGCCCGGCGAGCCGCCCATCAACACTCCCCGTCCGCCGTTGTGGCGTTCGAGGAAGTGCGCTCCCTGCTGGGGCGCCAGACGGCCGGCCACCTCGCTCATCGGCGCCAACAACGGCAGCGCCCGATCGCCGAGCTGCACGGTCTCGTAGGCCAGCGCTGTCGTCCCGGCGTCGACCAGCGCCTGGGCGACATCGGGGTACGCCGCGAGGTGGAGGTAGGTGAACAGGGTGAGGTCGGGCCGCAGGAAGCCGAACTCCTCGGCCTTGGGCTCCTTCACCTTGATCACCATCTCCTGCGACCAGGCGTCCGCCGCGGTCGGCACGATGTCGGCCCCGGCGGCGACGTAGTCGGCGTCGGCGATCGAGGCGCCCTCGCCGGCCCCGGTCTCGACGAAGACGTTGATCCCGTGGCGTTCGAGCTCGCGCACCCCGTCGGGGGTCATCGCGACTCGGTGCTCGGCGGTCTTGATCTCCCTGGGCACGCCCACGGTGCGGATCACGGCGGTCATGGTTCGGGAGCGTAGAACGGTCACGTCAGGGTGCGGATGAGCTTCTTGTTGACGAACTCCTCGATGCCGTAGCGCCCGAGCTCGCGACCGAAGCCGGAACGCTTGATCCCTCCGAAGGGCAACTCGGCGCCATCGAGCAGCACCCCGTTGACGAACACCATGCCGGCGTCGATCTGGTCGGCGACGCGTGCCGCCTGCTCGGGATCGGTCGTGAACACGTAGGACCCCAGACCGAAGGGTGTGTCGTTGGCCAATGCGATCGCGTCGTCCTCGCCGTCGACGGCGAACACGATGGCGACCGGGCCGAACAGCTCCTCGCGAAAGGCGTCGGCATGCGGCGTGACGCCGGTCAGCACACCAGGCGGGAAGTAGGCGCCGTCGCGTGATCCGTTGGTGGTCAGCGTCGCTCCTTGTTCGACGGCGCGGTTCACCTGGGCCTCGAGTCGCTCGGCGGCGGCGACCGATGACAGCGGCGCCAGCTCACCGGTCCGCGACAGCACCGCGGCGGTGAACTGCTCGATGAACGGCTCGTAGAGGTCGTTGGCGATGATGAACCGCTTGGCCGCGTTGCAGCTTTGGCCGGTGTTGTCGAGCCTCGCGGCGGCCGCCGAGTTGACGGTGGCGGCGAGATCGTCGGTCGACAGCAGGATGAACGGGTCGGACCCGCCCAGCTCGAGCACCACCTTTTTGAGGTGGCGACCGGCGACCTCGGCGACGGCCGCGCCGGCGCGCTCGGAGCCCGTCAGCGAGACCCCGGCCACACGGGGGTCGGCGATGATCGTGGCCGCCTGGTCGTCGGAGGCGTAGACGTTGACGTAGGCGCCATCGGGGAGGCCCGCATCGGCGAAGATGTCGGCGATCGCTGCTGCCGAGGACGGGCACTGCGGCGCGTGCTTGAGGATGATCGTGTTGCCGACGATCAGGTTCGGGCCGGCGAACCGGGCTACCTGGTAGTACGGGAAGTTCCACGGCATGATCCCGAGGAGCACGCCGTAGGGGCTGCGTCGGATCACCGCGTGGCCCGGCCCATCGATGTCGATCGACTCGTCGGCGAGGAACCGCTCGGCGTGGTCGGCGTAGTACTCGTAGATGGCGGCGGAGAAGTCGACCTCGCCCAGTGCGTCGTCGAGTGGCTTGCCCATCTCGCGCACGATGATCGCGGCGAGCTCGTCGCGTCTCGCCGTGTGAAGCGACGCGACGCGGCGGATCGACCCGGAGCGGTCGGCGACGGTGGTCTCGCGGGCCCAGCCGCGGCTGGCCGCGTACGCCGCGGCGATCGCCGCCTCGACGTCAGCGCCGGTGGCGGTCGGGTAGGTGCGGACCACGTCGCCCGTTGACGGATCGGTGACGGCGTAGGTCATGACGGTGCTCCAGGGTGATGGCCGGTTCGGGACGAACAGTAGGCGGTCGGCCGGTGATGCCGACCGACCTCGCTGACGGCTCCGGCTCGCGCCGTGTGGCGCGACGGAAGCGCCGGGTTTCGCCGCCGTCTACAGTGCGGCGGCACGTGGACCGCGGACGCGAAGAGAGAGGTCTGGAGTGACCGAGGGGCAGGCGGATCAGGGGGCGCCGGGAGTCAGCAGCGGCGACGTCGTCATCGTGCTGGATTCGGTGCACAAGGAGTTCGGCGATTTCGTCGCCGTCGAGCGCGCCGACTTCGTCATCGGGCGCAGCGAGTTCTTCTCGCTGCTCGGACCGTCGGGGTGCGGCAAGACGACCCTCTTGAAGATGATCGCCGGCTTCGAGCAGCCGA
>JBKEAH010000177.1:0-6645 GCA_047972065.1 Desertimonas sp. | reverse complement strand
TCGGGCTGGAGGACAACCTCTATCTGGGGCGCGGCGAGCTGGCGACCAACGCCGGCCTCGTCCAGCGGGCCGTCGAGATCCTCGACCGGCTCGGTGTCGATGTGAAGACGCCGGCCGAGGTGCGCCACGACCTCTCGCTGACAAGCTCGACATGACCGCCGACGGCGCCGCCGGACCGACCGGCGCGCCCCCCAAGCCGGGCCACGTGGCCATCGTCGGTGCCGGCGTCATCGGCGCCGGCTGGGCCGCACGCCTTCGGTTGAAGGGCATCGACGTCACGGTCTACGACCCCTCCGACATGGCCGACCAGGTGCTCGGCGACGTGTTCGAGCTCGCCACCCGCGCCTGGCACGACCTCGGCGCGCACGGACCGGTCGGCACGCTCGCGCGCCGCGAGTCGATCGCCGCGGCGTGCGACGGCGCCGACGTGGTGATCGAGAGCGTGCCCGAGCGGCTCGCCCTCAAGATCGACACGTACGCCGAGATCGAGTCGTCGGTCCGCCCGACCACGGTGATCACCTCGTCGACCTCCGGATTCCGACCCTCGGCGCTCGCCGCGGCGATGACCGCCCCGGAGCGCTTCCTCGTCGCCCACCCGTTCAACCCCGTCTACCTCGTCCCGCTGGTCGAACTGGTCGGCGGACCCACCACCGCGGCGTCGGTGATCGACACGATGTCGGACTGGCTCCGCCGCATCGGCATGCACCCGCTGCTGGTGCGTCGCGAGATCGACGCCCACATCGCCGACCGGCTGCTCGAAGCGATGTGGCGAGAAGCCCTCTGGCTGGTCAACGACGGGGTCGCCACCACCGCCGAGATCGACGACGCCATCCGCTACGGCTTCGGGCTGCGGATGGCCCAGATGGGCCTGTTCGAGACCTACCGCATCGCCGGCGGCGAAGGCGGCATGCGCCACTTCCTTGGCCAGTTCGGCGACGCGCTCACCTGGCCGTGGACAAAGCTGATGGACACGCCGGCACTGACCGACGAGTTGGTGGCGACGATCGCCGATCAGTCCGACCGGCAGTCCGGCGGCCACACGATCCGAGAGCTCGAACGACAGCGCGACCGCAACCTCACCCAGATCCTCCTCGCGCTCGAGGGGAACCGCTGGGGAGCCGGGTTGACGCTCGACGACCTGCGAGCCCCGATGGCCGCAAGGACTCGCACCTGACCGTCGTCGGACCGACGACGAGACGTCTCATCGGAAGGGGACAGACCATGGACAACCAGCACATCGACCCCCACGGCGGCACGCGCCGCAGCACGGGGCGGGGACCCCGCTCGGGTCTGCGGCGGCGCGACTTCCTGTTCGGCGCCGGCGCCGCCGCGGCCGCCTTCGCCGCCGGCGGCAACATCGTGTCCGCGGGGTCGCGGTCCCCCTCGGGGACGAGCGGGCCGCGGCGGGCGACGGCCGCCGGCCGGGCCGGGACGCCACGCGGCGCCGAGCCCACCACCGGCGGCACCCTGCGGGTCGGGATCGTGGGGAGCACCAACGACATCATCGACGCCCAGACCATCGTCGCCAAGGCCGACCAGGCGCGCCTGGTCACCGGGTGGGAGTCGCTGGTCAACTACGACGCCGACTTCAACGTCTCCTACGAGCACGGGCTGGCCGAGGAGGTCGAGGTCAAGGCGGCCGACCTCTATGTCGTGCGGCTCAAGGAGGGCATCGAGTTCCACAACGGCAAGACGGTCACCGCCGACGACGTGATCTACTCGTACAACCGTCGGCTCGACCCGACGCTCGGGCTGTCGCCGTCGCTGCCGCTCCTGCTCGACTCGAGCGGGCTGACCAAGGTCGACGACCGCACCGTGGAGATCCAGCTCAAGCAGCCGGCGGTCACCTTCCTCACCGGGATGGCCGAGTACACCTCCACCATCGTCCCCGACGGCTACAGCCGCGAAGACGCCGAGCAGATCGGAACCGGCCCGTTCGTGCTGCAGAGCTTCACGCCGGGCGCCGAGAGCGTGCACGTGCGCAACCCGAACTACTGGGGCACGGGCATGCCGTACCTCGACGAGGTCCAGATCATCGACTTCGCCGACTCCAACGCACTGGTCAACGCGCTGCAGTCGGGCGAGGTCGACTGCATCGTGGACGTGCCGTTCTCGCAGGCCGGCACCATCACCGCCACCGACGGGATCGAGCTGCTCGAGTCCCAGGCCGGGAGCTGGCTGACGATCACCATGGCCATCGACCAGGCCCCGTTCGACGACGTGCGGGTGCGCCAGGCGATGCGGCTCATCGTCGATCGTGAGCAGATGGTCCAGCGGGTGCTGTCGGGCTACGGGTCGGTGGGCAACGACATGTACGGCGTCCTCGACGCCTCGTACCCCTCCGACTTCCCGCAGCGCACCCAGGACATCGACGCCGCCGTTGCGCTGCTCGAGGAAGCGGGCCAGGCCGGGCTCGAGATCGACCTCTTCGCCCCCGACGACACCGCCGGGCTCCCCGAGCTGATCACGGCCTTCGCCGAGCAGGCCAAGGCCGCCGGCATCACGGTCAACGCCCGCGTCCTCGACGGCGGCGAGTACTGGGGCGACCAGTACACCAAGCGGACGTTCGCGTCGAGCTACTGGGCTACCCGCCCCTACCTCAACCAGGTGGCCGCCGGTTCACTCAAGGACGCCTCGTACCCCGAGACGCACTGGCCGCCCGAGGGTTCCGACTTCGAAGAGCTCTATCTCCAGGCGCTGGCCGAGACCGACGACGACGCCCGCAACGCGATCATCCGCGAGATGCAGCAGCAGGAGTACGACGAGGGCGGCAACATCGTCAGCGTCTTCAACAACCTGCTCGACGGTCACGCCGACCACGTCCATGGCTTCGAGTCCCGCCCCAACGCGCTGAACCTCGACCACTTCGGTCGCGGCTTCAAGAACGTCTGGCTCGACACCTGAGCCCCCGGTGGGCGACACCCCGACGGTGTCGCCCACCGGGCGACCCGTTCGCCGCCGCCACCGCCGCGGTCGATCGTCGGCGGCTCGATCAACGATCAGGGGGATCGTCATCGCCATCACCAAGTTCATCTTCCGGCGGGTACTGCTCGGCGTCGCGACGCTGTTCGTGGTATCGGTCCTGGTCTTCGTGCTCACCAATCTGCTCGGCGACCCGATCCAGCGGATCCTCGGGCGCGAGGCGCTGCCCGACGTCGTCGCCGCCAAACGAGCCGAGTTCGGTCTCGACCGACCGGCGACCACGCGCTACGTCGACTGGGTCACCGGGATGCTCAGCGGGGACCCGGGCTCGTCGTACTCGAACAACGTGCCCGTCCTCGACGTGCTCGGTGACCGGATCCGCAACTCGCTGTTCCTGATGGTGGCCGCGTCGGTCATCTCGATCCCGTTGTCGATCGTCATCGGCGGCTACATCGCCCTGCGGCGCGACGGCTGGCTGGATCGGGTCGTGTCGACCAAGCTGCTGGTGCTGGCGTCGATGCCCGAGTTCGTGGTCGGGGCACTGTTGATCCTGCTGTTGGGCACCACGGTGTGGAACGTCTTTCCCGCCGTGGTGCGAATACGCCCCGGCGAACCACCATGGAGCGATCTCGACGGCCTCGTGCTTCCGGTGCTGACCCTCACCCTCGCCGTCACGCCGCACGTCGCCCGCACGATGCGGGCGGCGATGATCGAGGTGCTCGAAAGCGACTACATCGAGATGGCCCGGCTGTCGGGCCTGTCGGAGCGTTCGGTGCTGTGGCGTCACGCCTTCCCCAACGCCCTGGGCCCGACGATCCAGGTGATCGCGCTCAACGTCGCCTACCTCGCGGCCGGTGTCGTGATCGTCGAGTCGCTGTTCAACTTTCCGGGGTTGGGCATCGCGTTGCGCGACGCGATCCCCCAGGCCAACGCACCCGTGGTGCAGTTCATCGCGATGTTCATCGCCATGATCTACGTGGTCACCAACCTGATCGCCGACGTGATCACCATCCTGGTCACGCCCCGGCTGCGGACCGGTCTGCGATGAGCATCACCGAGACCGACGACCCGATCGGCCCGCTCGAGCCCGCGCTCGACGAGGAGACCCTGGGCGGCGACGGCTCGGCGCCGGTCGGCACGTGGTCGGCGGCGATGCGGATGTGGCGGACGCGCGTCGGCGTGGTGTTCGTCGTCGCGCTGGTCGCGCTGGCCATCATCGGCCCCTTCGTCGCACCGTTCGGTGAGCAGGAGTTCGTCGCCACCCCCAACACTCGTCACGTCGAGGGCACGATGTTGGGCACCGACTACTTCGGCCAGGACGTGTGGTCCCGCTTTCTCTTCGGCGGCCGGTCGATCATCGTGTTGGCGACCCTGGCGACCCTGCTCGGGCTCGTCGGCGGGGCCGGCGTCGGCCTGGTCGCGGCCTACGCCCGTGGCGCGGTCGACAACGCGTTGATGCGGGTGATGGATCTGCTGTTGGCCTTCCCACAGCTGCTGATCGCCCTGGTGGCCCTCACCATGATCGGACCCAAGCCGTGGCTGATCGTGGTCCTGGTGGGCACTACGACCATGCCGCGGATCGCTCGCATCGTGCGCGGGACCGCGGTCGAGGTCGTGCAACGCGACTTCGTCTCGGCCGCCGAGGCGCTCGGCGAGAGCCGTACCCGCATCATCACCCGCGAGCTGCTTCCCAACGTGAGCGGCCCGCTGCTGGTCGAGGCCAACCTTCGCCTGACCTACTCGGTCGGCATCATCGCCGGCCTCGGTTTCCTCGGCTTCGCGACCTCGGCCAACGGGGCCGACTGGGGGCGGATGATCCAGGAGAACCAGGGCGCGCTCAGCGTGCAGCCCTGGGGGGTGATCCTGCCGTCGCTGGCGATCGCCCTGATGACCATCGGGACCGGGTTGATGGCCGACGGCCTGGCCCGGGCGATCAGCGGCATCGACCGTGGAAGGGCGAACCAGTGAGCGACCCGGTGTTGCAGGTACGGGGCCTGCGGCTCGAGATCGCCGCCACCGGCGACGACATCGTCGACGAGGTCGACATCACGCTCGGACCGGGCGAGATCCTCGGGCTGGTCGGCGAGTCGGGCTCGGGCAAGACGACGGTCGGTCTGTCGGTGCTGAACCACACCCGCCGCGGCGTGGTCCGCCGCGGCGGGCGGGTCGTCATCGACGGCACCGAGCTGAGCGAGTTGACCGGCCGCCGCCTCCGGGCGGCGCGCGGCACCCTGGTGTCCTACGTGCCCCAGGACCCCGGCTCGGCGCTCAACCCGGCTCGGCGCATCGGCTCGATGCTGCGGGAGGTGCTCGCCAGCCACGGTTTCGGCGACGACGACGCGGCGCGCGACCACCGGCGCCGCGAGGTCATGCGCGACGTGTTGCTCCCTGACACCGACGAGTTCCTCCGCCGCTATCCCCATCAGCTCTCCGGAGGTCAGCAGCAGCGCGTGGGGTTGGCCCTCGCGTTCGCCTGCCGGCCGTCGGTGATCGTGCTCGACGAACCGACGACCGGTCTCGACGTGAGCACCCAGCTCCACGTGCTCGACACCGTCCGCCGGCTCGCCGCCGAGCACTCGGTGGCCGCGGTCTACGTCACCCACGACCTGGCCGTGGTGGCCAACCTGGCCGACCGGGTGGCGGTGATGTACGCCGGCCGGGTGGTCGAGGAAGGCCCGACCGAGCGGCTCTTCGCCAACCCGGCCCACCCCTACACGCGCGCGCTCACCGCCGCCGCCCCCGACATGGACGCCGAACGGACGATCATCGGGTTGGGAGGCCGCGCCCCGGCGCCGGGACGGCGACCGCAGGGGTGTGCGTTCGCGACACGCTGCGATCTCGCCGACCAGCGGTGCCGGAACGAGTTCCCGGCCGTCGAGCCGGCCGTCGCGACCACCGCGGGAGTGTCCGGCGACGCCGGATCGGCCGAACGCCCGCCGCCACCGGCGGGGAACCACGTGGTGCGGTGCTTCCGGCCCTTCGAGATCCCCGAGCGCCTGGCGCACCCGGATCCACCGCCGCTGGTGTCGGTCGATGTCGAGCAGCCGGTGCTGTCGGTACGCCACGTCGACGCCGGCTACGGCGGCACCACGATCGTCTCCGACGCCACGTTCGACATCCATCGCGGCGAGTGCGTTGCGCTGGTCGGCGAGTCGGGCTCGGGGAAGTCCACCCTGTCGCGCTCGATCGGCGGGTTGCACCGCGAGTGGACCGGCACGGTGATGCTCGACGGCGTCGAGCTCGCCCGCTCGGCCCGCCAACGCAGCGTGGAGCAGCGCCTGCAGGTGCAGTACGTGTTCCAGAACCCGTACTCGTCGTTGCATCCCCGACGCACCATCGGCGAGTCGGTGGCCCGACCGCTGCGCATCGGCGGCGCGTCGGCGGCCGAGGCCCGAACGGCTGTCGATCGCACGCTGGAGCAGGTCTCGCTGACGGCGGCGTACGCGCCCAAGTATCCGGACCAGCTCTCGGGCGGTGAGCGCCAACGGGTTGCGATCGCCCGGGCGCTCGTCAGCCGGCCATCGGTGCTGGTGTGCGACGAGGTGACCTCGGCGCTCGACGTGCTGGTGCAAGCGTCGATCGTCGACATGTTGATCGACCTCCAGCGCGAGCTGGGCTTGGCGATGCTGTTCGTCACCCACAACCTCCCGCTGGTCGCATCGTTGGCCCAGCGGGTGGCGGTGATGTCGGAAGGGACGATCGTCGAGCTCGGCCCGACCGCGC
>JBKEAH010000087.1:0-4745 GCA_047972065.1 Desertimonas sp. | reverse complement strand
TCGAGCTCCTGGCGGCGGATCGACAGCCCGGCCGTCGCCGATGCCCACACGGCGAACGTGCACCACGTGTGGTCGGTTCCACCGACGGCGTCGCGGAGCCGAGCGCCGAGATCGGCATAGGTCTGGGTGATGTGGAGGTTGCGAAGCACCGGATCATCGAGCGCCACGATGCGCTCGATGTCGGCCACGGTGATGGATTTCGTCGTCTCGGTGCTCGTCATCGCGTCCTGCTCGGAGGGAGCATCCCACGATGGTGGGACGACGACCGTGTCGGGCACGCTCCCCGTTGAACGTGCCGACACGGTGTCGTGTCCCGCCCCAGCGTGCCGCCCGCACGCGTGGTCTCCCTCCCGGACCTGGCGTGCCGCCCGCACGCCTGGTGCCACCCGCCCAAGCTGAACAGGTGTGGTGCCCGCAGCGATGACACTCCCTCTGGCCATCCCACTCTCCACACCTGCCCGGCTCCGACCGGCCGCTCGCCACCCGCCGTGACGGTGCCGACCGATCGATCACCCCGCTCGTGCTGTCGCTCGCTCGGGGTCATGTCAACAGGATGTGAGACCCCGGCTGCATTCTGGCTGCACCGTTGGACCAATGACTGCAACCGGCATCACCCCAGGTCAGGCGATACCTTGAGGAAGGCGATCGGCGTCCCAGCCGAGCAGCTCGACGCCCTGGCGGCAGGCGAAGCGGTCGGTCATCCCCGCGACCCATGCGACCGCCTCGGCCACCGGGTCCTCACCGCCACCGGCCGGGAGCAGGTCGGGTGCGGCGACGTATCGCTCCACCAGCGCACGGAGCAGGTCGATGACCGCTCGGGCCTGGCGTTGGCTTGCCGGTCGGAGGTAGATCCGGTCGTAGTTGAACCGTCGAAACGCCGCCAACGCCTCCGCCGGGCCCTCGCTCATCCCGACCCGTCCACCGTGGCGCGCCGCGTCGACCATCCCGTGGACGAACACCGCCAGTTGCTGGCGGCGCTCGGTCCCGCAGCGCTGCGCCACGACGTCGGGGAGCTCGGCCGGCGTGACGATCCCGGCGGCGACGGCGTCCTCGAAGTCGTGGCAGACGTAGGCGATCCGGTCCGCCCACGACACGACCTCACCTTCGGGCGTGGCGGGCGCCGGTCGGCTCCACGAGTGGTTGCGAACCCCGTCGAGGGTCTCGGCGCACAGATTGAGGGGACTCAAGGTCACGTCGGCGCCCCAACGTGCGTGCTCGAAGCCACCGACGACGTAGGTCGACAGCGCGTCCTCGCTGGCATGGCCGCCTGGACCGTGTCCACAGTCGTGCCCGAGCGCGATCGCCTCGGTGAGCGCCACGTTGAGACCGAGCGCACGGGCCACCGAGACCGCCACCTGGGCGACCTCGAGAGCGTGGGTGAGGCGCGTGCGCTGGTGGTCCTCGGGGAACACGAACACCTGGGTCTTGCCGGCCAGACGCCGAAAGGCGGCGGCGTGAAGGATGCGGTCGCGGTCGCGCTCGAAGCAGGTTCGCAGCGGATCGGGCGCTTCGGGCGTCGCCCGTCGGCCGGCCCCGCTGGCGCGTGTCGCGGTCGCCGAGAGCAGGTCGGTTTCGGCAGCTTCGCGCCGCCGGCGATCACGCACGACGTCCGTCCCGCTCTCGACCCGGGCGTCGGAGTCGTCGTGAGCGAACCGGACGGTACCGTCGGATCGTCCGGTCATGGTCGACGCCCAGCGCTCGGCGCGGTCCTGCATCGACTCGTCGCCCGCGGTGGTCGCCATCGACCCGAGGATAGGGACGGCCCCACCGGTGCGGCCGGGCCGCTTCCGCGGCGACCGATAACGTCACTAGCCGTGTCCCAGTTCGTTGACGAGTGCCAGCTCAACGTGCGTGGCGGCGACGGCGGGGCCGGCTGTGTGAGCTTTCGGCGCGAGGGCCCGGTCGTCAACGGCGGACCCAACGGCGGCGACGGCGGCCGCGGCGGCGATGTATGGCTGGTCGCCGATCACAACGTCGCCTCGCTGCTCGCCTACCGCGATCATCCCCATCGGCGAGCCCAGAGCGGGGTGCACGGCAAGGGCAAGGATCTGCACGGTCGGCGGGGCGAGGACCTCGTGGTGACGGTCCCCGAAGGCACGATCGTCACCGACATGTACAGCGGCGAGTTGCTCGCCGAGCTCAACCGCCACGGTGACCGCTACCAGGCCGCGGCCGGGGGCCGGGGCGGTCGGGGCAACGCCAAGTTCCTCTCCAATCGGCGGCGCGCCCCGACCTTCGCCGAGCAGGGTGAGTACGGCGAGGAGCGCTGGCTCAGGCTCGAGTTGCGGCTGATGGCCGATGTGGCGCTCGTCGGATTCCCCAACGTCGGCAAGTCGACCCTGATCAGCGTGATCTCGGCGGCCAAGCCGAAGATCGCGGCCTATCCGTTCACGACCCTCGAGCCGAACCTCGGGGTGGTCCGCGTCGACGACAACACCGAGTTCGTCGTCGCCGACATCCCCGGTCTGATCGAGGGAGCCAGCGAGGGCCGGGGTCTCGGCCACCAGTTCCTGCGGCACATCGAGCGGGCCCGGGTGCTGGCGCTGCTGATTGATCTCGCCGCCCTCGACGGGGTCGAGCCGGCCGACCAGGAGCGGGTGTTGCTCCAGGAGCTGGGGGAGTACCGGCCCGACCTCCTGGACCGGCCGCGGCTGGTGGTCGGGACGAAGGCCGACGTGACCGCGGCGGAGACCGCCGAGCGGTTCCTCGACGACCATCCCGAGGGCACCTACGTCATTTCGGCGGTCACCGGTGACGGGGTGGCGCGGGTGGTGGGGGCGATGGCGGCCCTGGTGCATGACACCCGCATGGTCGGACCCGACGACGAAGGCGTCGTCCTGCTGCGACCGGAGGCGACCGGGGCGCGTGTCGAACGGCTCGACGACGGTTCGTTCCGGGTCTCGGGTCGGGATGTCGAGCGGGTCGTCGCGCTCAACGATGTCACCACACCGGAGGCGCAGAACTACATCGCTCACCGACTCGAACGCCTCGGCGTCAACAAGCTGCTCGCCCGGGCCGGTGTTCGCGACGGCGACGTCGTGTGGATCGCCGACTTCTCGTTCGACTACCACGATGACTGAGCCAGCGATCCCTGGGCGTGTCGCGATGTGCGAGCGAACGCCATGAGCCGTGTCGTCGTGAAGATCGGCACCTCGTCGGTGACGGGCGCCGATGGCTCGGTGTCGGACGCCGCGATCACCAAGCTGGCTGGTGAGGTCGCCGCCGTACGGGCGGGCGATCACGAGGTGCTGGTGGTGTCGTCGGGCGCCGTCGCCGCCGGGGTCGCGGCCCTCGGACTCGATGCTCGTCCGACCGATGTCGGCACGCTGCAAGCGTTGGCGGCGGCCGGTCAGCCGCGTCTGATGCGGGCGTGGGAGGCGGCGCTGGGCGCCCATCGACTGGTGCCGGCGCAGGCGCTGCTGGTGCCGCACGACTTCGTCGACCGCCGCCAGTACCTTCACGCCCGCCGCACGCTGACGCGTCTGCTGGAGCTCGGTGTCGTGCCGATCATCAACGAGAACGACGCCATCGCCAGCAACGAGACGCGCTACGGCGACAACGACCGGCTGGCGGCGTTGGTGGCCCACACGATGGGTGCCGTGGTGCTGGTGCTGCTGACGGACCAGGACGGTCTCTACACCGCCGATCCGCGCACCGATGGGACGGCGAGCCTGATCGAGCGGGTTCGTGCCGACGACCCGCTGCTGGCGATCTCGGCCGGTGCCGCGGGCTCGGGGCGGGGGAGCGGGGGGATGGCCTCCAAGCTGGAGGCGGCCCGCATCGCCTCGTGGTCGGGGGTGCGGACCGTGATCGCCAACGCCGCGTGTCCCGGGGTGCTGGCCGCCGCGGTGGCCGGGGCGACGGTCGGCACCAGCTTCGACCCCCACCGGAGACGGCTGGGGGCGCGCAAGCTGTGGATCGCCTTCGCGGCCCGCGCGGCCGGTCGGGTGATCGTCGATGATGGGGCCCGGCGGGCGCTGTTGGAGCGCGGGACGAGCCTGCTTCCCGCCGGGGTGGTCGAGGTCAGCGGTCGGTTCGTGGTCGGGGACACGGTCGAGGTCCTGGGTCGTGACGGGGCGGCCTTCGCCCGTGGCATGGTGGCCGCCGACGCCGCCGATGTGCGCCGCAGCGCCGGGCGTCGCACCAGCGACCTTCCCGCCGCCGTCGCCCACGAGGTCATCCACCGCGACGACCTCGTCCTGCTCCCGACCTGACGTCGCTCCATCCTGCGCCCGGCCGTTCCCCGTCCCCAGATCGTGTGGGGTCCGCAGCGGTCAGGTCGGTGTGGTGCCTTCCTGGGCGCCGGGGGATGGCTGCTCGGCGGCGGGGGCCGACTGCTCGACCTGGGCGGGCGCAGCAGCCTCGCCCAGCCCGAGCTCGGCCTTGAGTTGCGACAGCCGGCCCTGCGCCTCGATGTTGGCGGTCGCCTGCTCGACTTCGAGCACCCGCGACTCGACCGACTCGCCGGCCAACTCGGCCGTCGCATTGGCCTTGGCGTAGCGGGCCTGGATCTTCTGTTGCACCTCCGAGAGCGACGGCACGTCGGCGCCGACGGTCTCGTTGAGCTGCGCCATCGCCGAGTTCATCTCCTCCTGCATCTTGGCCTGGTCGAGCTGGCTGAGCAGCTTGGACTTCTCGGCGATCTTCTCCTGGAGCAACCGGCTGTTCTGCGACACGGCCGCCTTGGCCTGATCGGATGCCTGCGTCGACTCGATGACCTGGGCCTTGAGGCTCTCGACGTCCTT
>JBKEAH010000290.1:0-2129 GCA_047972065.1 Desertimonas sp. | reverse complement strand
ACACGACGTGGGCGATCCACCACCACTGATGCCAGGTCTCCAGGCTCGACACCGACCAGCCGTCGACCAGCGAGCTGAGCGGGTAGCCGATGAAGCTCCACTGCTCGTAGTCCATGTCCAGACCCTCGGCCCGCTGGAAACCGAGGCGGAACATCTCGGCGCCAAAGCCGGTGACCCCGATGGCGAAGAACGTGGCCAGGATGACGGCGTGCTCGGGCCTGGTCTTGATCCGGATGCGGTAGGGGCGCTGGACGTAGCGGCGCACGATCGCCCAGACGATGCCGGCGAGGAAGACCACCCCGGCAGCGTCACCGACGAACGCGTAGGCCTGATAGGTGCGGCCCTGGAGGAACTTGAGGCTCTCGGGCATCTGGTGGTCGATCTCGAGCACCGTGGTGACGGCCAGCAACACCAGGAAGCCGAAGTAGATCATCGAGTGCATCAGCCCGGCCCCGGCGTCACGCAGCAGTGTCTGCATGTACACCCCGGCGCGGAAGTCACCGGCCCGGCGCTTGACGTTCTTGGCCGTCGTGCGGCGGGAACGGGCCGGTCCGCCACGCTCCCAGTTCTTCATCCGGTTGGCGAACTGGAACGCTCCCCAGACGATGAGCACCGGGATGACGGTGTAGAACGCCAGCTTGAGCGGGCCGGGGATGTTGATGAACACCTCGCGGTGGCGTTCGTTGTCGTTGTGCCAGTCGGTGATCAGCGGCACGATCCCCGAGATCACCATGAAGACGGCGACACCGAGGCCGAGGCCGATGGCCAGGTGGTGCGGGCGGAAGCGGCCCTTTGCGGGCGCGGTCGTCTCGGTGTCGGCGGACGCGTTCATGACAGCGGAAACCGTAGTGCTCGGAACGTGCGCCCCGGTAGTGGCGTCAGCCGAAGTAGGCGCGGTCGAGCTCGCGGATGCGCCCGGCCAGGATCGCGAGCATCTTGTGGCCGATCGCCGGGACGTCGTCGAGCACGGCCAGGAAGTGCCGCTGGTCGATGACGAACAGGGTGCAGTCGGTCTCGCACACCGCGGTGGCGGTGCGGGGTCCGTGATCGAGCAGCGACAGCTCACCGACGATCGCTCCCGGCCCGAGCGTGGTGACCTTGCGCCCGTTGCGCTTGATGGTGACCGAGCCGTCCATCACGACGAACGCCTCCTTGCCGGTCTGGCCCTGATCGACCAACAGGGTGCCGGCCGTCATCGTGATCTCGTCACCGGAGCGGGCGATCCGCTCGAGCTCACGCTTCGAGCACGACGCGAACAGCGGCACGTTCTTCAGGTGATCGAGGTATGCCTTCTTGCTGGCCATGGCGGGATCGTACGCACTGATGCGACCCGCCGGTGACGGTGGGCGTGAGCGGTGGACGACCTCAGCGCCGACCTTGGTTCTTGACCGCCTCGATCGCCGCCGCGGCGGCGTCGGGGTCGAGGTAGCGCCCGCCCGGCGTCAGCGGCCGGAGATCGGCGTCGAGGTCGTAGAGCAGCGGGATGCCGGTGGGGATGTTGAGCCCGACCACGGCGTCATCGGCCAACCCGTCGAGGTGCTTGACCAACGCCCGCAGGCTGTTGCCGTGGGCGGCTACCAGCACGGTGCGACCGGCGCGCAGATCGGTGACGATGGCGTCGTACCAGTAGGGCAGCATCCGGGTGACGACGTCGGCCAGGCACTCGGTGCGCGGACGAACCTCGGGGGGCAGCGCGGCGTAGCGGGGGTCGTGGAACTGTGACCACTCGTCGTCGTCGGGGAGCGGCGGCGGTGGTGTGTCGTAGGAACGCCGCCAGGTCATGAACTGCTCCTCGCCGAACTCGGCGAGCGTGGCGGCCTTGTCCTTGCCTTGCAGTGCGCCGTAGTGGCGTTCGTTCAACCGCCACGACCGATGGACCGGGATCCACAACCGGTCGCACGCACCAAGCGTCAGCTGGGCGGTGCGGATCGCCCGGCGCTGGAGCGAGGTGTGCACGACGTCGGGGAGCAGGCCCTCGGCGGCGAGCAACTCGCCACCGCGCCGCGCCTCGGTCTCGCCGAGCTCGGTCAGCTCGACATCGACCCAGCCGGTGAACAGGTTCTTCTGGTTCCACTCGCTCTGTCCATGGCGGATCAGGACGAGTCGTCCGGTGCTGATGGGGGTGGCCA
>JBKEAH010000169.1:0-6363 GCA_047972065.1 Desertimonas sp. | reverse complement strand
GAAGCGTCTGGTCGACCTCGAGCTGGCGCAGAACATCAAGACCGCCAAGCGGATGGTCGAGCGTCGACGCAGCCAGGTGTGGGACGTCCTCGAGGACGTCATCAAGGAGCACCCGGTGCTGCTCAACCGTGCGCCGACCCTCCACCGCCTCGGCATCCAGGCGTTCGAGCCGGTGCTGGTCGAGGGCAAGGCGCTGCAGATCCACCCGCTGGTGTGCACCGCCTTCAACGCCGACTTCGACGGCGATCAGATGGCCATCCACGTGCCGCTGTCGGCCGAGGCCCAGGCCGAGGCCCGGGTGCTGATGCTGTCGGCGAACAACATCCTGTCGCCGGCGTCCGGTCGTCCGATCGTGACCCCGACCCAGGACTTGGTGATCGGCGCCTTCTACCTGTCGGAGGAGACGCCGGGCGCCAAGGGCGAGGGCCGCGTGTTCCGGCACCTCTGGGATGCCCAGCGCGCCTACGACGAGGGCACCCTCGATCTGCACGCCAAGATCACGATGCGTCGCCCGGGCAAGGAGCCCGTCGAGACCACGGTCGGGCGTGCGCTGTTCGAGGACGCCCTGCCCGGGGACTACACCGAGCAGTTCGGCCACATCAACTCGGTGATCCGCAAGCGCGAGATGGGTCTGATCGTGGAGCGGTTGTCGGACAACTATCCGAAGGCCGTCATCGCCAGCTCGCTCGACGCGATCAAGAACCTCTGCTACCGGTTTGCTTCGCAGTCGGGTCTGACGGTGTCGATCGAGGACGTCAAGACACCCGCCACCAAGCGGGAGATCCTCGACCGCCACGAGGCGCAGGCCGAGAAGGTCGAGACCCAGTTCAGCCGGGGCATCATCACCGACGGCGAGCGCCGCCAACAGGAGGTGCGCATCTGGACCGATGCCACCGCCGAGGTGCAGCGGGCGATGGAGGACGAGTTCAAGTCCCAGCGCTTCAACCCGATCGACATGATGGTCGGCTCCGGTGCCCGCGGGAACATGACTCAGATGCGCCAGATCGCCGGCATGCGTGGTCTGGTCGCCAACCCCCGTGGTGACATGATCCCCCGCCCGATCAAGAAGAACTTCCGCGAGGGTCTGGAGACCCTGGAGTACTTCATCGCCACACCCGGCGCCCGCAAGGGTCTGGTGGACACGGCGCTGCGGACCGCCGACTCGGGGTACCTGACCCGGCGTCTCGTCGACGTGGCGCAGGAGTTGATCATCCGTGAGGAGGACTGCGGCGCGACCCTCGGCGTGTGGGTCGAAGACGTGGCTCCGGACTCGGCCAACAAGCGCACCTACCTGGAGACCAAGCTCTTTGGCCGGGCGTTGCTCAACGACACGACCCTGTCGGACGGCACGGTGCTGGCGCGCAACACGATCATCGGCGACGAGGAGATGGAGGCGTTGCGCGATGACCCGGCCATCGAGCGGTTGCGGGTGCGCTCGGTGCTCACCTGCGACGCCGAGCTGGGCATCTGCGCGATGTGCTACGGCCGGTCGCTGGCCACGGGCAAGGAGATCGAGCTCGGCGAGGCCGTCGGCGTCATCGCCGCTCAGTCGATCGGCGAGCCCGGCACCCAGCTGACGATGCGGACCTTCCACACCGGCGGTGTGGCCGGCAAGGACATCGCCGGTGGTCTGCCCCGCGTCGTCGAGCTGTTCGAGGCCCGCACGCCGCGTGGTGCCGCCCGACTGGCCAAGGCCAGCGGCGTGGTCCGCATCGGCGAGGACGAGGGCAAGGGCATCCCGGTCAGCGTGATCGCCGACGACGGCGAGGAGCATGAGGTCGTGCTGCCGCTCGGCGCCCGCCCGATCGTCGCCGACGGCGACGAGGTCGGTGCCGGCGCGCCGATCACCGACGGCCCCTTCGATCCGAAGGAGCTGATGGAGATCAAGGGCATCCGCGAGACGCAGCTCTACCTCGTCGAGGAGGTCCAGCGGGTCTACCGGGATCAGGGTGTGTCGATCCACGACAAGCACATCGAGTTGATCGTTCGTCAGATGACGCGCCGCATCGGCGTGCAGGAGCCCGGTCAGACCGCCTTCCTGCCCGGCGAGCGGGTCGACGCCAAGGTGTTCCGTGATACCAACCGGCGGATGGTCGAGGAAGGCACCCGCCCGGCCGAAGGCCGTCCCGAGTTGATGGGCATCACCAAGGCGTCGCTGGCCACGGAGTCGTGGCTGTCGGCCGCCTCGTTCCAGGAGACCACCCGGGTGCTCACCGAGGCTGCCATCGACGGCCGCGGCGACAGCCTGATCGGTCTCAAGGAGAACATCATCATCGGCAAGCTGATCCCGGCCGGGACCGGCATGATGAAGTACCGGGAGTTCGACATCGCCGCTCCGGACTACGAGCCGATGACGTACTACTCGAGCGAGGCCGAGGACGGCATGGACGACCCGGCGGCCTGGCTGTCGAGCGTCCATGGCACCTTCGAAGGCGAACCGGCGACCGCCGACAGCTGACCGCTGCCCTCATTCGAGGGTTGAGCCGCAGACGAGGGTTGAACGCACCACGGTGGTGCGTTCAACCCTCGTTGCGCGTGGTCGGGGGTGTCGGGTCGTCGGCCCGGTCGCGCCCGGCGCCGCTCGGGGGATGGAGCAGCGGCTGGTTCCGCGGCGCTTCGTTCGGTGCCGCGTCCGGGGCGCGACCGAGCTCGCTGCGGATCGTCTCGCCGGCCTCCTCCAAGTGCAGCCGGACGCCGTGGCCATCGAGGTCGTGGGCGAGCCGTTCGATGAGGGCGGTGGCGGTGAGGTCGAGCTTCTGTTGGCCGGTCAGGCGGAGGGCCACCACGTCGATCTGGCGACCATCGCGACGGGCGGTGGCGAGCTCCTCGTCGATCTGCTCCGACAGCGATTCGGCGTTGGCATAGAACACCATTCCCTTGACCGACAGGTCGAGTTGGTTGTCGGGCCGCTCCGTCGCGGCCTGCGCATCGCGCTCCACCTCGATGCGGATCGTGCGGTACACGTAGTACACGAGGCTGCCCAGCATCGCCAGCAACAGACCGGCGAGCACGTCGAAGAGCAACACGGCGATCGTGGTCAACAGGCCGACGTTGAACTCGATGTGGTTGAACCGGCGCAACCGCCACACCGTCGTCACCTTGATGTGGTTGGCCACGGCGTGGATGACCAGCGCGCCGAGGACCGCCTCGGGGAGATCGGTGAGCACGCCGGAGAACCACAGGATGGTGGCGAGGGCCATGATGGCGGCGACCAGCGACGAGTACGACGATCGCGCTCCGGCCCGCTCGTTCAACGAGGTCGCCGAGAGCGAACCGGCGCCCACCAGGCCACCGAAGAAGCCCGACGCCACGTTGCCGACACCAAAGGCCATCATGTCGCTGTTGAGGTCGATCTTCTCGCCGCGCCGGTTGGCAAGGCTCTGTTCGACCGATGCCGCCTCGGACAGACCGACCAGTACGACCCCGAACGACGCCGCGAAGATCGCCAACCAGTTGGACGACGACAGATCGGGCCACGAGATGCTGGGAAGCCCGCTCGGGATCTTGCCGACCGTCGCGACGTCGTCGGTCGAGATGCCGAACAGGGCGACCGCCGCGATGCCGGCACCGACGACGACGAGCCCGCCCGGGATCCGTGGTGCGAACCGTTCGATCCCGAACAGAAGGGCGAGGGCGACGAGTCCGATCAGCATGGTCAGCGGCTTGATGTCGCCGACGTGGGCGATCATCTGCCACACCTTCTCGATGGCGTTCCCGCTGATGTGCTCGAGCCCGAGCAGCTTGGGGAGCTGCGAGATGGTGATGAACAGGGCGAGCCCGAACATGAAGCCGACGTGGATCGGCAACGAGATGAACCGGACCACGAACCCCAGCCGCAAGATGCCGGCAAACACGTAGATCGCCCCGACGCAGATCGACACGGCGCCAACCACGACCTCGGGTTTCCCGCCGACGGACGCGACGATGCCGCCCACGGTCGCCGCCGCCGCCGACGTCGATGACGCGACCAGCAGCGGTGACGTCCCGAAGAGGGCGTAGAGGCCGACGACGAAGATGACGGTGTAGATCCCGGCCTGGGCGGGCACGCCAGCGAGCCCGGCGTAGGCCATCGCCTCGGGCACGACCAGCCCCCACAGGGTGATGCCGGCGATGAGATCGGGCCACCACGTCGACGTGAACGTGGCCAGCGAGGGGTTGAGCCCGAATCGAGGGACCGAGAACTTGGGAGTCGGCATGGGGCACCCCGTGTTGTCTCGTCAGGGCCGGATGCGCGCCCGGGTTTGGGGGCGGAGCATCACAGCCAGTCGGCAGCCTTGAACCGACGGTACATCCAGATGCACAGCAACGCGGTGATCGCACAGACCACGGCGAACCCGAGCACGTGGGTGTGGCCAGGAATGCCTCCGAGGTTCATCCCGAACAGACCGGCGACCACTGTGGGGATCACCCCGATGGCCACCCAGGCCGAGATGCGGCGGGTGTCGTCGTTCTGTCGCATCGAGGCCTGGGCCAGGCTGGCTGACAGCGCGTTGTTGAGCAGTTGGTGGAGCACCCGGCCCCGCTCGACCACCTGGGCCAGCGCTTCGTCGACGTCGCGGAATAGTGGGATGATCGCCCGGTCGACCCAGCGGCCGCACTCGTGCGAGGTGAGGTGTTTGACCGACGATGCCAGGGGTTCGAGGGCGACGAGGAAGTCGAGTACCTCGCGCAAGAGGAAGTAGATCCGCTTGGTCGGCTGGCTGCGATCCTCGCTGAACACCTGTCGCTCGACCTCGCGCACATCGAGCTCGAGGCCGTCGACCACCGGCTCGTAGCTGCGCACGACGTGGAGCAGCGCGGCCTGGAGGACGGCGCCTGGGCCGTGAGCGAGGACGTCTGGGTCCGCTTCCAACGAGGCTCGCACGCCGGCCAGTGGAGCCGCGTTCCCATATCGCACGGAGAGGAGGTAGTCGGGCCCGGCGAAGAGGAACAGGTCGCCAAACTCGACGGCCTCGCGCTCGTCGTCGTAACGGGCGGTCGGCACGACGGTCAACAGGCACTCGCCGTGACGTTCGACCTTCGGCCGATCGTGGGTCTTGCGGGCGTCGTCGATGGCCAGGGTGGGGATGTCGAAGGCCTCGCCCGCCGCGTCCAGCTCGTCGTCGGAGGCGATCCGCAGACCCAGCCACCCGAACCCTCCGTTGCCGCGCCGGGCGGCCAACGTGTCGATCGAGTCGGTCTCCAGCGTCCGCTGGCCGTTCACGTACCAGGCGGCGTCGACGATCACGGGTGTCATCGTGGCACGCCGTCCGGCTACCCGTCCGACGTGGTTCGTGCCGCCCCACCGTGCGGAGGGTGGACTCGCCGGCCTGACCGCGAGGTCATCGCAACGGCCGGTCGCCCCAACCCTCGATCTGTGGTCGAGGGTTGGGGTCAATTTGGGACCACAACCAGGTGCGTTGCCCACCTCGATGGTCTCACGGGAGTGTCGCGGGGCGGCAACTACGACGCTCTTCAAAAAAGTTGACGCCAACAGTTGTGAGACGAAAGGTGTCGTCTTAGCATCTCTGCTCACTGCTCCGGGCGGAGCAGGAGGAAGAAGGATTCGGGCGATGAATTCGATCAGGTCGGCCGTCGCGGCCGGCAAGTGCGTGCCGCGCGTGTTGATTGCGTGGCTGGTCCTGGCTGCGGCCGCACAGGTGCTTGTTCTGGCGCCGTCGTCCGCGGCGGACGCCTACCAGTCACAGACGGTGTTCACACCGTCGACCGCGACGCCGTGGTTCCAGGGGCCGGTCGCGGCGTCGAACCCCGCTGGGTTCGAGCTGTGGCGCGCCACGGTGACCTCGGGCACGACCGCGGCCGGTGTGCCCACCTTGGCGCTGTCGGACTCGGTGGGGGCCACGAACTCCGTGATCGGCGCCACCGGGTACAGCACGAACTACTTCGAACCGGACCAGCCCACCGGAACCCCCGCGGTGCGCCCGTTCGTCCAGGCATCGGGGTGTTACCCCCCCGACGCGGCGGTGCCCCCAACGACGGACTGTCCGCGCGGAACGCTCACCATCTCGTTTCCTCGTCCGGTCACCAACCCCGTCGTGCACGTCGCCGGGATGGGTGGCGGCAACACCGAGGGCACCAGCACCTTCGCGATGCGCTATACGCTCGCCACCGGCAGCCCGTACACGCTGACCCTGCTCTCGAGCGGCACCGACATCGCGGTGACGAGCAACAGCATCTACAACAGCGCCACCGGGGGCGGGACGTGTCAGTCCGTCCCCGGCGACCCCAATCCTGAGCGGGGCGCATGTGGCAGCGTCCGCGTGAACGGGACGATGTCGCAGCTCGTCTTCAACATCGGCTTGGACACCGCCGGCACCGCTCCGTACGCCACCGGGTCGGACGGGACGCTGATGAACGTCACCT
>JBKEAH010000124.1:0-12679 GCA_047972065.1 Desertimonas sp. | reverse complement strand
CGTCGCCGACCTCGGCGACGACCTCGGGCAGGATGTCGATCGTCGCCGGTGCCCCCTCCAGCTGTCGGCCCCCGTGGTTGGACACGACGATCCCGTCGGCGCCGGCATCGACGGCCCGGCGAGCGTCCTCGGCGCCCATCACCCCCTTGACCACCAGCGGCCCCTCCCAGCGGGTGCGGATCCATTCGATGTCCTCCCACGTCGGCGAGTGCGACAGGTCGGTGCGGCCCATCGCCGACAATGGCAGTGCCTGACCGCCTTCGGGCGGCTTGGTGTTGGCGACCTCGAACGGCATGCCGTCGCGCCAGAAGCCGTAAAGCCAGCGGGGCCGGGGCAGGACCTGCGGGGCCATCTTGACCATGTTCGGCACGTCGATCTTCATCCGCAGTTCGAAACCGTTGCGGTAGTCCTTCTCGCGGTAGCCGACGACGACGCTGTCGACGGTCACCACCAGCGCACCGAAACCGGCCGCCTGGGCGCGGCGCACCAGCGACTCCATCAGCGGGCGCGAGCCGAGCCGGTACAGCTGGAACCACGTCGGGCCGGGGTGGGCGGCGGCGATCTCCTCCAGCGGGTACCCGGACACCGCGCTGGCGATGTGGGCGATCCCGAAGTCGCCCGCCGCCCGGGTCAGCCCGATGTCACCCTCGGGGTGCACCAGGCGCATCCCGCCACACGGCGCCGTCATCACCGGCATGGCGAGCGGCACCCCCAACACCTCGGTGCTGGTGTCGACGTGGTCGTGATAGATCGCCTGTCGGGGCCGCCACACCAGCTCGTCGAAGGCCTCGACGTTGCGCCGCATCGTGTGCTCGCCCTCGGCGCCACCGTCGACGTACTCGAACACGGCCCGGGGCAGGGCGTATCGGGCCTTGGCGCGTGCGTCGGCATAGCTCGAGACCCGGTCGAGGCGGGTCGGCAGCACGCTGGATAGCCAGTTCATCCCACCGGCCACGATGCCACGACGACCGGGGCGAAGTCGGAGCGGGGCGGCTCGTGGCCCGTCGGTCAGCGCGACCGTGTCTCGTTGGCTCGGAGCTCGCCATCGACCATCCGCATGATCCGATCGGCGTAGGAGCGCAGTCGCCGCTCGTCGTGGGACACCACCACCACCGCCGTTCCCCGATCGGCGGCCACGCGGAGGAGTTCGCTCACCGCCTGCGCCGATTCGACATCGAGACTGGCCGCCGGCTCGTCGGCGGCGAGCAGCGACGGGTCGGCGATCAACGCGCGGAGGACCGCAACCCGCTGACACTGACCGACCGAGAGCGAACCCGGCAACCGGTCGACGTCGATGTCGTCGAGGCCCAACCGGCCGAACTGCTCGGACGTCAACCGGCGGCGGGCCGGGCGAGCCATGCGCCCGCGACGGATCACCAGCGGCTCGGTGACCGTGCGCCACAGCGGCCAGCGGGCGTCGAGACTGGCGACGGGGTCTTGAAAGATCGGCATCGCGAACCCCGGGCGTGGCATCCGCGGCCGCCCCGAGGCGCCCCAGACGACCTCGCCGGCGGCCAGCAACGAGCCGGAATCGGGACGCTCCATCCCGGCGAGGAGTCGCACCAGCGTCGACTTCCCGGCGCCCGATGGCCCGATGACCCCGAGCACCTCGCCGGCGTGCAACCGCAGCGACGTCGCGCGCACCGCCGGCAGGGTCTGGCCGCTCTTGGTCCGGTAGGACTTGGTGATCTCGTCGGCTGCCACCACCACGCGCCGTTCACCCCGAACGGATTCGGGGTCGGAGTCAGAGTTCCCGGGGTCGGCGTTCCACACCGACGGCGTCGATGCCTCGACCAGCCGTTTGGTGGTGGGATGCCCCGGGTGGGCCAGCACGTCGCCCGACGCACCGGACTCGACGACGCGGCCGCCGTCGAGCACCACGATCCGGTGCGTGTGCCGGCCCGCCAACGCCAGGTCGTGGGTCACCAGCACCAGCGCCGAACTCGCGGCCCGCAGCAGTTCGAGCGCATCGTCGGCGAGGTCGGCGTCGAGCGCGCTGGTCGGCTCATCGGCCAGGGTGAGAACCGGGCCGTGGGCGGTCGCCGCCACGATCGTGGCCCGTTGCAACATCCCGCCCGACCACTGGTGCGGCCGTTGGCGGGACCGCTCGGCGGGATCAGGGATGCCGATCGCCTCCAACCGCTCGTCCACGATCCCGTCGGGGACGGCCATGCGCTGCGCCGCCCAAGCCTCCACGACATGGTGACGGACCCGCCGCAGCGGATCACACGCGGCGTAGGGGTCCTGGGCCACGAGGCCGACCACTCGACCCGATATCCGACGACGTTCCCGCGCCGACAACGACAGCAGGTCGGTGCCGTCGACGACGATGCGACCACGGACGCGCGCCGACGGCGGCAGGAGCCCCATGATCGCCCGCAGCAGTGTCGTCTTCCCGGAGCCCGAGGCGCCGACGACCCCGAGGGCCTCGTCCCGACCGACCATCAACGACACCTCGTCCAGCGCACGGAAACCGTTGGCGTAGATGACCGAGACGCCCTCGATCTCGAGGGCCGGTGCGCTCATGCCCGGCTCCCCGGCTCGCTGACGTCACGGAGGGCATCGGAGATGAGCGTGGCCGCCAACACCGTGAGCATCAGTCCCGCACACGGCCCGATGACCTGGAACGGTGCGAGCGCCAAGGTCTGTCGGCTGTCCGACAGCATCTTGCCCCACTCGGCCGTCGGGGGCTGTGCGCCGAGCCCGAGGAACGACAGGCCGGCCAGCGAGACCACGGTCGTGCCGAGGCGCAGCGTCGACGCGACCAGCACCAGCGACACGGCGCCGGGCAGCACGTGACCGAGCGCGACACGCACCGAACCGGCACCCGCCATGCGCGCCGCGACCGCATCGGGCCGCCGTCCCGCCCCGAGGGTGTGCGACCGTGCCAGCTTCGCCAGACCGGCCCAGCCCGTCGCCGACATGGCGAGCACGAGGTTGGGAAACGTCGGGCCGAGCACCCCGATGATCGCCAGGGTGAGCACCAGCTCTGGCAGTCCCATCACGACGTCGGTGACACGGTTGAGGATCGCGTCGAGCGGTCCACCGGCGGTCCCGGCCAACACCCCGACGAGGAGGCCGATCACCGTGACGATGGCCATCACGATCAGTGCCGCACCGAGCGACGATCGAGCACCGACGAGCGTTCGGGCGAGGAGGTCACGCCCGGCCCCGTCGGTCCCGAGGAGGTGACCCCGTCCCGGACCGGCCAGTTCGTTGACGTAGTCGGGCTGGTTCGGATCAGCCTCGACGAGCAGCGGTCCGAACAGCGCGGCCGTCGCGATCACGGCGAGCAGCAGCACACCGACCCGTCCGCCGCGATGACGCCACAGACGTTGCCAGAGACCGCTCTGGACTCGGGGACGCCGAGCCGACACGTGTTCCGACAACGTGGTCATCGCACGTCGCGCCGGCGCGGGTCGAGGGCGGCATTGACCATGTCGACCACCGCCGCGGCCACGACGAACGCTGTGACGGCGAGCATCACGAACCCGACGACGACGGGCATGTCACGGGCCTCCACCGCCTGCACCGTGAGGCGTCCGACACCCGGCCAGGTGAAGATGCTCTCGACGATCGGCGCGCCACCCAACAAGAACGCGATCTCGATCCCGATGATCGTGATGTAGGGCGGCAGCGAGTTGGGGAGCTCGTGGACCAACATCCGCCGGGTGGGGCTCGCGCCCCGGGCCCGGCTGACCAGCAGGAACGGCGCCGATCGGGCCTCGAGCATGCTCGTGCGCAGGATCCTCGACCACGACGATGCCGCTCCGACCGCCAGCACGAACGCCGGGAGCAGCACGGTTCCCCACTGGCCGTCGGAGACCACGCGACCCCATCCGGCACGCACGACCACGAGATCGAGGGCGATGACACCGAGCATGAACGTGGGCACGACGAGGAACACCATCGAGATCCCGCGGGCGAGGTGATCGGGCCAACGCCCCGCCGCCCCGCTCGACACCAGCCCGAGGATCAAGCTGAGCGCGAGCGCCATCGCAAGCGCGACGACGGTCAGCCGGAGCGTGGCCGGGAGGCGGCCCGCCAGCTCGTCGAGCACGGGTCGACCGGTGCTCCACGAGGTTCCGAAATCCCCGCTGAGCAAGCCGGTGACGTGATCCCACAAGCGTCGCAGCAACGGATCGTCGAGGCCCAGCACGGCGCGTTGCGCCTCGATGTCGGTCGGCGTGATGCTCTCCCGACCCGTCGCACGGAGGATCCGTTCGGCGGGATCGCCGGGCGTGGCCGATAGCAGCAGGAAGGTGATGACCGCCGCCCCGAGCAACGTCGTCACCGACTGGGCAACGCGCCGGAGCGCGACGACGATCACGGCCGATCGGCGATGACGAGCGTCAGCTCGACGGCGCCGTCGACGCGGTCACCCAGAGGTTGGCAACCGGTGTGACGTAGCCGGCCCAGTTGGCGTTGGTCACCACGGCGGGCTGGCGCATGATCGTTGCACCCCACAGACCGTTGTCGTGGATCACGTGCTGGATCTCCTCGAGCAACGCGTTGCGTTCGGCTTCGACGAACGTCGCGCTCAGCGTCTCCACCAGCTGATCGAGCTCGGGATTGCTGATGCCGGCGAAGTTCTGATCGCCGCCGGTGACCAGGTCACCGCGCAGCCCGTCCTCGGGGCTCAGCGAGAACGACAGCAGCGAGTCACCGACGATCGCGGCGTCCCATTCGGTGCCCTCGCGGGTCTCGGTGATGTCGGGCACGTCGGTCACCTCGACGTCGACGCCCACCTCGGCGAGCTGGGCCTGGATCGCGACGGCGAGGACGTTGGAGTCGGGCTGTTGGGGGTAGCTCAGCAGGCGAAGGGTCAACGACTCGCCGTCACGGGTGCGCGTGCCGCCGTCCTCGGCCACCCATCCGGCGCCATCCAACAGTTCGCGGGCTTGGTCGAGATCGGTCACCTGGGTGTCGATCGCGTACGGGAACGTCTTGGCGAACACCGACGTGGCGATGTCGGCGTGGCCGTCCATCACGTCCTCGGCCAGCTGGCGGTAGTCGATCGCCGCGTAGAGCGCCCGGCGGACATCGGTCTCGGCCCAGTCGCCGTCGTTGCGGAGCTGCACGGAGAACGTCGACCCGGTCGGTTCGCCGGTCACGTAGAACGCGTCGTCACGACCCTCCAAGGTGGCGGCGGCGTCGATCGGCGTGTACAGCGCGATGTCGGCCTCGCCGTTCTGCACGGCCTGGACGCGCGACGTGGCCTCGGGCACGAATCGCACGGTGAGTGCCGACAGGGCAGGCGTTCCGTCCCAGTAGCTGTCGACCGGCACCAGCTGTGCGGCCTGGTCGTCGAGCGAGGTCATCGTGTAGGGCCCGGTGTAGAGACCGCGCTCGACCAGTGCCGACGGACTGTCGCCGGAGGCGAGGAACTCCTGGTAGGTGGCGACGTCGAAGACCGGAAGGTTCGACTCGTCGGCCAGGACGTTGGCCAGGCTCGGCACGGGAACGGTGGTCGTCAGCGTGAGCGTCGACACGTCGGTGATCTCGACGGCGTCGAGGTTCAGCGCGGCGGCGAACCCGGCGTTGTTCTCGTTCATGTACTCGAACAGGTCGACCAGGGCCTGGGCATCGAGGGGGTTGCCGTTGTCGAACACGACGTTGTCGCGCAGCCCCAGCTCCCAGGTGGTGGCGTCCACGTTGGTGAGGGACTCCAAGACCCACGGTGTCGGCAGGCCGTCGCGCTCGGGACGCATCAGCAGCTCGACGTAGCCGAACTCCGGACCCCAGAACGAGTTCGTCAGCGGGTCGAGGTCGTCGATCCCGAAGCTGGTGGCGATGGTCAGCGTCGGAGCATCGCTCGACGCCGCGGCCGCCGAGACGGTCGGGGCGTCGGCAACGACGTCGCCGGACGCGGCCAGCACGAGGCCCGACGCCAGCAGCCTGCCGGCCAGGCGGCGCAGCGAGCGCCGGGGACAAGTCGAACGGTGGGGCACGGAGGGCTCTCCTTCGGAGCGGGCCGGACCACCGGGCCGCTCTTCGGGGGGACAACCAACTCCGAGCGACCCTTCGTCCGAGGGCCAACAGGATGGTCCGTCGTCAGGCGACCGGACTCATCTCGTGCTCGTCGAGCCGAGACATCACCGTTGCGGGACAGTGCCGGGTTCTCACCGGACTTCGCTGGATGCCGAACCACTCCGGCTGCGCCGGAGCAAGGGCACCCTAACGCCCGGCGCGCGCCCTGACACCGGGGCCGCGGTCGCGTGTTCGTACCGACCGGACCGGCGTCGCTCGCCGCGTCAGAGCACTCCCGCGAGCCACGCCCGGGCGTCGATCATCATCTCGATGGTCTGGCTGTGGGCCATGTCGTAGGCGTGGTGGCTGAGGTGCCATCCACCGGCCTCCAGGGTGCTGATCACCTCACGCGGCTGATCCGGGCCGATGAAGGCATCGCGGGTGCCCCACTGGAACAGGGCCGGGCGGCCGCCACCGTCGGAGAGGTCGATCTCGAGGCCTGGTGCCTGCGGGATGCCGCAACACATCGCCCACACACCCGCGTAGCGGGGGCCGCCGGGCCGACCGGCCAGCGCGAGCGCGAGGTAGCCGCCCTGGCTGAAACCACCCACGACGCATCGTTCGCGCGGAACGCCCGCCTTGTCGGCCTCGGTGGCGATGAACTCCTCGAGCGTGGTCAGCGACGGCACCAGTTGGGACAGGTCGGACTGGAAGGTGTCGAGATCGATCGGCCACCACCCCGCGCCGTCACCGTCGGGCATGTCCAACGGGCCGCGTGGAGCGATCGCGCTAAACCGCTCGTCGGGGTCGACCAGCGGCACGTAGGACGCGAGGTGGTGTTGCTCGGCGGTGTAGCCGTGCATGAGGAACAGCAGACGATCGGCGCCGTCGCGGTCGATTCGGTAGTGGATCAACGACATGGGATCGAGTCTCGCAGCATCGTCGCCGCCTCGGCCCGCCGCGACGTCGGATCCCGCGCGAAGCTCGACCAGGTGTGCGAGACCGCGCTCGTTGTCGTCGTCCCGGAGGCCGAGGCGTTTCTCGCCGCCCATCGTCGGGAGCCCCTCCCGGGGGTCGCCCCCGGGGTGCCCGCCCACGTCTCGGTGCTGTACCCGTTCCGGTCGGTCGTCGACGACGCCGCGGCCGCCGTGATCGGTGCGCATGCTTCGTCGATCCCTGCCTTCGACGTCACCTTCGCACGGGCCGCGTGCTTTCCCGGTGGGGTCCTCTATCTGGTGCCAGAACCGGCCCGGCCCTTTCGCGACCTCACCGTCGCGCTGGCGGCCGAGTTTCCGGACTGCCCGCCCTACGGCGGCGAGCATGACGAGGTCGTCCCTCATCTCACCGTCGCCACCGACATTGGCACCGCGGCCGCCCGGATCATCGAGGACGACCTGGCGTCGGCCCCTCCGATCGTCACCCGTGTCAGCCGCCTGACGCTGCTCCGCCACGACGCCGAACACGCCTGGCACGCCGTGCGCGAGTGGCCGCTCGCTCCGGCTTTGTGTCGCGGCAGCGGCGCGACATTCGCCCGCTGACGCGACACAAGCGGAGATCAACGGGCGGCGGCGACCGTCCGGACGTCCACCCCGCGCGGACCACGCCGGCCGGGACGCAACGTGAAGGTGACGCGATCGCCCGCCGCGACCGATCCGGTCACGTTCTTGGCGTGGATGAACACGTCGGTCCCGGTCCCGATGTCGACGAATCCGTAGGAGCGTCGGAAGGTCTTTACCACCCCGACCTGCCGGCCGTCGGTCTGCTCGACGGGCTGCGACACCGACGTCGCCGGTGTCGCCGGTGTCGGAGCGGGCTTCGACGAGGCCGCGGGGCGGGGGTTCAAGGCGTCGATCGACGGCGCCCGGAATGCGACGTCGATGCCGACCTCACGCTGGAGCTTGCGGGCGTCACGCTCGCCGCCCGTCTCGACCATCGTCACGACCGACCCGGTCGCGCCGGCGCGCGCCGTTCGGCCCGAGCGGTGCACGAAGGTCGCCGCGTCCGCCGGCGCGTCGTAGTGAACGACGGCGGCGACATGATCGACATGGACCCCACGCGCCGCGACGTCCGTCGCCACCAGCGCCGACACCTCGTTGGTCGCGAACGCCCGCAGCGCTCGATCGCGTTGACGCTGGCTGCGCCCGCCGTGGATCGGGGCCGCACTGACCCCGAACTTGGCCAGCTGCCGGGCCAAGCGATCCGCTCCGTGACGGGTACGGCAAAAGACCATCGTCGAGCCGAGCTCCGCGGCGACGCTCGCCGTCCAGCGCGCTCGATCGGGACGATCGACCGTCCAGAAGGCATGCCGGGCGGCGCTGAGATCCGGGCCGACCTCACCGACCTCGACTCGGACCGGGTTCCGCTGGAGCGATCGCGACGCGTCACCGACCGCGCCGTCGAGCGTGGCCGAGAACATCAGGACCTGACGGCGCTCGGAGACACGGGCGAGGATCCGCCGCACGGCGGGGAGGAACCCCATGTCGGCCAGCCGATCGGCCTCGTCGATCACCACGTGACGCACGTCGTCCAGCCGGATGGCGTCGCTCGACAGCAGATCCTCCAGACGACCAGGGCAGGCCACGACCACGGATGCACCGGCGTCGAGGGCACGACGCTGTGGCCCGTATCCGACACCGCCGTAGACGGCAGCCACGTCGAGACCGCGGGTGCGCAGCAGCGGACGAATCGTCGTCGCCAGCTGCTCGGCCAGCTCCCGCGTCGGAGCGAGCACCAATCCGCCCGGGCGACGCGGGCGACCGGGCTTGACGGCGGCGGCGAGCGGCACCGAAAAGGCCAGGGACTTCCCCGAACCGGTCGGGGCACGACCGACGACGTCCGTGCCGGCCAGCGCCGGCGGGATCACCGCCGATTGGATCTCGAACGGCGCCGCGATCCCGAGCGCGTCCAACTCGGTACACAGCGCGGCGGGCACACCCAGCGCGCGAAACGACGATTCAACAACCACAACGAAACTCCGGGTCGATCTGCGAAGGCGACCCAACTCGGAACTCCTGCGCGGCCGCGGCACCGCCGCGACCACCAGCGAGGCTATCGGCGGCGGCGCATCGGTGGTTGATCTCGCGGCTCGCGTTCCGGCGGCCTGACGCCGGGCCGACCGCTCTGGCACACTCGGCCAGGATGTTGGGGCGACTGCTCGATCGAACAACGCAGGGGTGGGTACGTGTGACCGGCCACGAGGTGGAGTTGTCGGTGGAGCCCTGGCTCGACGGTCCCGTCGGGGACCTCGACGTCGTCGGCGACGCTTGGGTCGATCGCCTTGCGAAAGGCGTCAGCGGGCACCGTCGGACCGAGGCGGGTCTGCTCAGCTCGATGTCCGATCTGGCCAGTCCGACGTTCAACCCGTCCGCGCTACGACCCGAGGTCGTCGACTTCTACGAGCACACGAGTCGATACCGGCTCGATGTCTGGTCCCAGTGGAGCCCGCTCATGTGGCCGGGAGGTTGGGCCATCTCGTCCCTGTTCGCGAAGCGCTTGCAGCAGCTTTCGTTGCCCATGAAGCCGCTCGAGGTGGCGTACGGCATGGCAAGCGAGGTGGTCGCGGTGGACGACTCCAGCGGCGTTCAACTCGGCGCTGCGTGGCTGCGAACAATCCGAGCGACGGGACGCTCGATCTACAGCGGCTGGTACGGGATCACCCGGGTTCCGTCGTCTCAGCATCCCGTGGTTCGTGTCGTCTTTCCGTTGCCCGATGGCAACTGCGTCGTCGTGCTCACTCCGCGAAACGGGCCCAATGGGTCGTTGATCCTGGAGTCACCAATCGGGCCTTTCGGGTCACCGGGGGCCTACCTCACGGTGCGACGCGTCGACGGACGGGCTCATGTCCGGCGGATCCCGATCGCGGAGTCGTTCCAGGTTCTCGTCGACGACGAGGGGACGCTTCGGACTGACCACCACATGAGGCTGTGGTCAGCGACGGTGATTCGTCTCCACTACCGCATGAGCGCGGCGTAGGCCCGCGGCCGCACCGGTCGGCGCTCCCGTCAGACATCCCACGTGCGGGGTTGTCAAGCGGCGGTGTGGTGGCGGTGGGCCCAGGCGGTGGTTTCGTCGTAGGGGGTGCGGGTGCGGAGGCAGCCGTGGAGGTTGGCGACGAGGCGGTTGGCGACGACGCGTACGGCGCCCGAGTGGGTGTCGCCGGAGGCTCGGCGACGGTCGTAGAGCGCTCGGGCGCCGGGCGAGGGGGTGATGGCGTTGAACCCCCCACCAGTGCAGGGCGTCGGCGAGACGCCGGTTGCGGACGTGGCGGGCGCGCACGATGCGGCGGGTGCGGGAAGCGACGGTGAGTGGACTGGTGCCGGCGTCGTGACGTCGGGCGGCGTTACGGCCGCAATTCCATCACGTCGTCGACAACCGGCTCGATCAGAGTTCGCCAGTTGCTCCCGGCGCCCTGCGCCCACGCGATCGCATCGGCGACCCAGAGCATCGGCTCATGGTTCGGCTGACGGTGCTCGAAGGGCAGCCACGGTTCGGGCCGCCGAACGCGCACGAGCTGGCGCTCGTCCTCCCTGTCGTCGTTCAGCGACGAACCGTCGCCGAGTCGAATTCACTCGATACGCAGGCCTGATATCGCCCGGGAGATCACCAGCTGCTGGATCTCGGACGTGCCTTCGAAGATCGTGTGGGTCATCTCGGCCGGTCCAGGTGGTGTCAGCCCGTGTCGTCCATCGCCTGGACCAGTACCGTTGCGTCCAGCACATGCAGCACGTTCACCCCGTGCTCGCGAGTTGTAGGGATGAGTAGGGATGGAAGCCCTGTCGGACGCTCGTGCGCTCGGCGGCCCGCGATCGCTACAGTCGCTCCGTGGGGTCGGGCTGGCGGCGACGTTTGTCGACCAGCCGCCCACCGCCCGTTGACCCGGATGAGGGGTCGTGGCGTCGCGCGGAGGAGCACTCGGCTCGAGCGATGCGACAGCTCGGCTTCCCCGATGCCCAGCAAACACCACCGGGTCGAGACGGGGGGCTGGACGTGGTCGCCTCCGGCGCTGCGGCACAGGTCAAGGACTGGGGAAAGCCTGTCGGTCGTCCGGAGGTGCAGCGCCTGGTTGGGGCGTCGCTGACCCAGAGGCACCGCCTGTTCTTCTCGACCGGTGGCTACACGGCAGCAGCAAGGACCTATGCCAGCGGTGCAGGCGCGAGCTTGTTCGAGTTGTCGCGCGACTCCGGGGACGTACGGCCAGTGAACGAACACGCCTCCGCCTTGGTTTCTGCGGCCGGCACGAAGCGAGGCCCGGCCGTCTCCGCTGGCTTTGAACAGCGTCCCGGTCGACGCATCGCGCTACGAAGGGCTGTTCCGGCGCGACACGCTCACGGCCGCCGTCACAGGGCGACCCGATCCGTTGGCGGCGACGTACTTGTCGCGGCATGGAGGGTTCTGGTGGTCCTCGTGCTCGTGGCTGCAGCGATTTTCGTGTCCCCAGCCCTCTACGTGTTGGCGCCGGAAGCGATGCGTCGTGCCGGTGATCAGTTGACGCACGTCCGAGTGGCGCAGGCCAGCGACGCCCGAAACCGGCGGCTCCTGCTCGCGGGCGCCGTGGCCGGCATCGTCATCCTGGCCACGGCGACCGCCGAGACGGTGACGAGACCTACCGACGCGTCCTCGCGATCGACTCCGACAGTGGTGGCCGCGGTCGCGGTCGGAGTGACTGTCGTGGCCGCCATCGGACTCGCGGGCTTCGCCCTCGTTCACGCCGGCAAGATGCGATGGCTGCCGATCCCCGCGGTTCTGACACCACCCAGCCTCCACGAGGCGGGCGAGCAGCACCCATGGCCCCCGCCATCAGCACTGCCATCGCATCGCTCGGAGTGACCGCCGGCGCCGCCGGCACCTCACAGGTGGAGGTGGTGTGAGCCGATCCCCACCGCGGCCTGAACGACTGTCGGCGGTGGGTGCCCGACCATTGAAGTACGCCGCCGCTGGCCACGTCGTTGTTCGCCCGGAGCAACCGAGCGTGGGTCAGGTCGTGATCGTCGTCGGGATGCCGACCTGCGCGGCAACCGGGGTCCACAGGTCAGCGGTCTCTACTGGTGTCTCGATCGAGATCACGAGGCCATATCTCACGCCGAGGTCGCTGCGGTCTCTCTTGGACCTCTCCTTCCACCAGCCGGTGACGGGGAACACTGCGATACGCCCACGCGATGCCAGGTCGATCGCGGTGCCTTCCCAGAAATCGGCGTGCAGTGAGCCGCGACTCCGGGCTTGGCTACCAAGCATCCAGCCAGCCGTGTCGCTGCCCGTGGGGCGGCCTTCCTCCTCATCGAGAGCGCGCTTGTTGATGCGCTTGAGGAAGTCATCGTCGGTTTCGCTGGCCTGCTTCAGCTCGAACCGGAGACCGTGCGATGCGTAGCGGTAGCGGAGCTTCCAGCCCTTGCGCGCCGGGTACGGCTCGATGAAGTATGACAACGTGACCCGGAGCCTCACGGGCGCTTCCGCGAGTTCCGCGAGCGCGTCGGTCGGCCACGGCAGATCGTGGGTGTGCATCTCGCGGAGGCGGCCGTTGTGGAACGGGTGGATCGTGTCTTGGAGCACAAGCGTGAGGGCGTCCCCGGCGCTTCGGATCGCGCGTTCCTCGCTGTGATCGTGACCCGGTTTCTTGGACACCTGATTACGCGGGAGACCGTGTAGAAGGGAGCCGTCATGGCTCGTCCAAGCAAGTACAACGACAAGTTCCGTAGGGATGCGCTCGATCTGG
>JBKEAH010000043.1:0-19576 GCA_047972065.1 Desertimonas sp. | reverse complement strand
GAACCTCGGGTTGGACTACCGCACGATCTCGATCGAGCCCGCCTTCTCGGCCTATCTGGAGATGTTGGCGCCGAGCTTCGAGGGGCGCGAGCCCGGCCTCACCCAGGAGAACATCCAGTCGCGGTGTCGCGGCCAGGTGTTGATGGCGTTGTCCAACGAGTTCGGATGGATGGTGCTGACGACGGGCAACAAGTCGGAGATGGCGGTCGGCTACTTCACCATCTATGGCGACTCGGTCGGCGGGTACGCGGTGATCAAGGACGTGCTCAAGACCGAGGCCTACGCACTGTGCCGCTACGTCAACGAGCGCGCCGGCCGCGAGGTGATCCCCGAGGGCGTGATCACCAAGCCGCCCTCGGCCGAGTTGCGGCCCGACCAGAGCGATGACCAGAGCCTGCCGCCCTATGAGGTGCTCGACCCGATCCTCGAGTTGTACGTCGAGGAGGACTTCACCGCGGGAGAGATCATCGAGCACGGTCACGACGCGGCAACCGTCCGGCGGGTCACCCGGCTGGTCGACATCGCCGAGTACAAGCGGCGACAGTGCCCGCCGGGCGTGCGGGTGACGACCAAGGCCTTCGGCCGCGACCGGCGGCTGCCGGTCACCAACGGATACCGCGCCTGACCAGACCGCCATGCGCAGGCTGAGCCGGCGCGATGACGGTCGGTGGATCGACGTCGAATAGGTGCCCGTCGCCGGTTGCTGGGTGCCACGTCGCACCCACGCCGATCGACATGAGTTCGGCGGGCGGGATGACCGGACACGGGCGTTACACCCGGCGTAGCCTGCCGCCTCGGTGGGGTCCGCGAAAGGAAGTCGACATGGTTGCGAACTGCATGGGTGAGAGCGGCATCGGCGTCCGCCGGTCCGAGCGACGTGGGGGGCTCGGGTGGGGCCGGCCGGCGGCGGCGGTTGTGGTCGGGCTGGCCGCATGGGCCCACGGCGGGGTGGCCGGAGCCGGTGCCGACGACGACGGCTGGAACAGCCCGTTGGCCGACCTGTTCGGGTACGACTCGATGGAGCCGGCCGAGCAGCGACGTCAACAGCTCGAGGTCGAGGAACTGACGGCCGAGTGCATGCGGGCGGAGGGCTGGGAGTACGAACCGGTCGACTGGAGCGCGATGGCGGGCTCGATGAACGACGCCGAGGACATCGAGCTGCAGATGAACGACCCGCAGGCCTACGGCGAGCGGTACGGCTACGGCGTGATGCGCAACTACGAGCTCTACGAGGCGGCGTGGCTCGAAGATCCCGAGACGGCGATGGAGGCGGAGGATGACACCTTCGTCGACCCCAACCAGGAGTTCGTCGAGTCGCTCAGCGAGGCCGAGCGTGAGCAGTACTACGAGTCCCTCTACGGCGAGATGTCGATCAGCTCCGAGGACTCGGTGTTCGAGGACTCCGAGATCGCCGAGCCGGACCCGGAGGACATGGGCTGCAGCGGTCAGGCCCAGAACGAGGTGTACGGCGGCGGAGCCGGCATAGACCCCGACGTCCAGGGGCGCATCGAGGAGTACTTCGAGACCATCGGCGACGACCCGCGGCTCGCCGACGCGCGGGCCGACTGGCTCGAGTGCATGGGCGATGGGGTCGAGGGGTACACCGGATGGGACGGCGGACCGGTCGACGATCCTGAGGACATGTGGAGCGTCTTCGAGACGAAGAAGAACGAGGCGCTGGGCCTCGAGATGCGGGCGTTCGAGGACGAGTCGGAGATTGCCGACGAGGAGTACTACACGTCCCAGATCTACGAAGATGGCAGCGGTGTCGCCTGGCTTGGTGAGCCGTCGCCGATCCCCGACGACGAGGTGGCGGCGATCACCGAGGAGGAGATCGACACCTGGCAGCGTGATCAGGAGTGCCAGGCCGACAGCGACGTGAGCGGGGTCACTCGTGAACTGGAACAGGAGCTGGTCGATCAGCTCCTCGAGGAGTTCCCCGAGCTGGCCAGCACCGGATCGTCGAGCGAGGACTGATGCCCGAGGTGGCCGGCGCCGAGCCGACCGTTGACCGCTCTCAGCTCGCCGCCGCCACCGGGCGGCGGCGCCGCCGGTTGGCGATCCTGGTGGTCGGGGTGGCGGTCCTGTCGGCCGCTGGCGGAGCGATCGTCGGCAGCCGGCTGCAATCGCCGGCCGACGCCGCCGCCGATCGCGAACCCCCACCGGCATCGCGCATCACCGTGCCGATCGAACGACGCCAGCTCACCTCGACGCTGGTGCTGGCCGGGGAGATCGCCTACCAGGAACCCACGCCGATCCGATTGTCGGGGGCCGTGGATGCCGGGGAAGGACAGACCGCCGTGGTCACCCGGCCACCGGTGATCGGCCAGGAGCTGGACGAGGGTGACGTGTTCGCCGACGTCTCCGGCCGACCGGTGTTCATGCTGGTCGGCGAGCGCCCGATGTACCGCTCGCTGACGCCCGGCATGACCGGCGATGACGTGCGCCAGCTCGAAGAATCGCTGGAGCGGCTGGGGTTCGACATCGGCGCCGCCGATGGCGTCTACGACCTGGCTACCGAGGGTGCCGTCGCCGAGCTCTACCGCGCCCAGGGCTACACGGCGTCGTTCCCGACCGCCGAGGACGAGGAGCGCCTGCAAACGTTGCGCCAGGCGGTCACCCAGGCCGAGGGCACCGTCCGCGACGCCTACAGCGCCCTGATCACCGCCCAGGCCGGCAAGACCGAGACGGAGATGCTCGAGCTGCGCCAAGGCGTCGACCAGGCGCGCGACAACCTGACCGCGGCGAGGGCGACCTATCGCGCCGTCCCCCCGGGTATGAACGCGGCGACCGAGCTGGCGGCGCTGCGGGCCGCCGAGGACGCCGTCGAACTGGCCGAGTTGCGCCTCAGCGAGGCCGAAGCACCCCCCGACGTGTCTTCCGAGGTGGCGGCGATGGAAGCCGCCAACATGAACCTCGAACAAGCTCGCGCCGACCGCGACGCCGCCGACGCCGCCACCGGGATCAAGGTGCCCGCCGGCGAGGTCGTGTTCGTCTCCGACCTCCCGCTGACGGTGACCGATGTGTCGGCGACGGCCGGTGGCGCGACCACCGGCACCATCGCGACCATGTCCTCGACGGCGTCCGAGGTCGTCGGCCGGGTCGCCCGCTCGGACGCCGATCTCATCGCCCTCGGCCAGGTGGTGTCGATCACGGTGCGTGGCACCAACGAGAGCGTGCCCGGGACCGTCACCTATGTCGGGCCACCCCGCGAGACCGAGACCTCCGAGGATGGCGACGACGGCGGGTCGGGGGGCTCGTCGAGCCCGTCGCGTCTCGAGGTGGTCGTCACCCCCGACGACCCCGACGCCCTGGCCGACGACGTGTTCGCCTCGGTCCGCATCGAGGTCGAGATCGGCTCGACGACCGGTGAGGTGCTCACCGTCCCCCTCGCCGCCGTGTTCGTGGCCGGGGGTGGCGACAGCCAGATCGAGATCGAACGCGAGCCGATCACCGCGCAGAGCGAGGGGAGCACCGAGATTGTCGACGTCAACGTCGGTCTGACGGCCGAGGGACTGGTCGAGATCGACGGTGTCGATGTCGAGTTGGCCGAGGGCGATCGGGTCGTGGTCGGTCTCCAGGAGCGGGCCACACCCGACAGCACGACGGACGACGCCACGGCCGACGATGACGCGTCCGACGACGCCGACGCGTCGGATGAGGGCTCGGGATCGACCGATGGTGGCTGATGCCGCCGCTCCGGTCATCGATCTCCGCCGCGCCGGGCGGGTCTTCGCCGCCGAGCCGCCGGTCCACGCGCTGCGCGACGTCGATCTGACGGTCGGTCGGGGCGAGTACGTGGCGATCGTCGGCCCCTCGGGGTCGGGGAAGTCGACGCTGCTCAACGTCGTCGGTCTGCTCGATCGGCTGACCTCGGGTCAGTACCTCCTCGACGGGGTCGACGTGAACGGGCTCGGTGAGGGTGCTCGCTCGGCGGTACGAGCCCGCTCGGTCGGGTTCGTCTTCCAGTCGTTCCACCTGCTGCCGCATCGAAGTGCCCTCGAGAACGTGATGTTCGGGGGGCTCTACCGGGGGGTGCCGCGCCGTCAGCGCGCCGAGCGGTCGTTCCGGGCGCTCGCCCAGGTGGGGTTGACGGCGCGGGCCGGCTTCGCCCCGGTCCACCTGTCGGGTGGGGAGCGGCAGCGGGTCGCCGTCGCCCGCGCCCTGGCGTCGGAACCGAGCGTCCTGCTGTGCGACGAGCCGACCGGCAACCTCGATACCACCAACACGGCGGCGATCCTCGACCTGCTCGACGGCCTCGTCGCCGACGGTCTGACCGTGCTGGTGATCACCCACGATGAGACCGTGGCCGCCCGGGCCGGTCGACGGGTGCGGATGATCGACGGCGCGTTGTCGGAGGTCGCGTGAGCCGGCGGCGCCGCGACGGCGGCGTGCGGCGCAGCAAGATCCGTCTCCGCGATCTCCTCGACGAGACGCTGGCAGGGATCTTCGCCCGGCCGGCACGCGCCGCGCTGACCACGCTCGGCACCGTGCTTGGGTTGGCCTCGCTGGTGGCGACGCTCGGCATCTCGCGCACCGCCGGCAACCAGATCGTCGAGCGCTTTGACGAGATGCAAGCGACCCAGGTCACCGTGCGGGTGCGCAGCAGCGGCAACAACAACTCCGATCAGCGTCAGACCGGCATCGCGTTGCCGTGGAACGCCGAGGAACGGCTGATGCCGCTCAACGGCGTCGTCGCCGTCGGCGCCGTCGCCGACGTCGCCAACACCGGTTCGGTACGCACCGTGCCGGTGATCGACACCTCGGGTGAGTTCGAGCACACGGTGCCGGTGCTGGCGACCTCGGCCGGGCTGCTGGATGCGTTGCGCGGTCACATCAGCAGCGGGCGGTGGTTCGATCAGGGCCATGTCGATCGCGCCGACCCGGTGGCGGTGATCGGGCGGCAGCTGGCCGACGAGCTCGGCATCGTCGACGTCTCGCGACAGCCGGCGATCTTTCTCGGCGACGAATCGCTGGTCGTGATCGGCATCGTCGATCAGTCGCCGCGTGACCGAGGGTTGTTGGGCTCGATCATGATCCCCAGCTCGGTTGCCGACGATCGCTACGACGTCGACCGGCCCGATCGCATCGTCGTCGAGACGGCGCTCGGTGCCGCGCAGCAGATCGCCGCCCAGGCGCCGATCGCGCTCAACCCCAACGTGCCCGAGACCCTCACGGCGACGGCGCCCCCTTCGTTGACCTCGGCTCGTGACGACATCCAGCAGGACGTCAACGGCCTGTTCCTCCTGTTGGGGGTGATCTCGCTGGTCGTCGGGGCGATCGGCATCGCCAACGTCACGCTGGTCACGGTGATGGAACGAACCGGCGAGATCGGTCTGCGCCGGGCGATGGGCGCCCGCCGACGCCACATCGCCGCCCAGTTCCTCTGCGAATCGGCGGCGATGGGTCTCGTCGGGGGGATCGTCGGCGCCAGCGTCGGGCTGATCGTGGTCGTCGTCGTCTCGGCCAGCCGCGACTGGACCCCGTTGCTCGACGCCTGGCTGCCCTTCGCGGCGCCCCCGGTCGGTGCGCTGGTCGGCCTGATCGCCGGTCTGTACCCGTCGCTGCGCGCCGCCCGCATGGAGCCGGTCGAAGCCCTGCGGACCAGCCTCTGACCCGGGCCGTCTCGCCGGCGCGCGATCAGGGGTTGGCCGGGCCGGGCAACGCTCGCAGCCGCAGCGTCATCGCCACCGCGGTGACGCCGACCGCCGCAGCCCCCAACAACGCCGGTGGCCCGATCCCGTGATCCTCGTACAGCCGGGTGGCGGGGATGGCCATCGCCGCCCGCCCCACCGTGCCGCAGGCGATCATCGTCCCGATGCCGCGGCCCGGCGATCCCGGCACCAACTCGGCGCCGATCGGGATGGCCGAGACGATCGCGAACTCGAAGGCGGTGATGAAGCAACCAAGCAGGATCAGACCCGGGACCAACGAGTCGTTGACCAGCGCCATCGCCAGCGCGGCGGGGATCATCACCGACGTTCCGGCGACGACGCTGCGTTCCTTGCCCCAACGGTCGGTGCGAGCCGCCGAGGTGGTCGATGCCGCCAGCTCCAAGGTCCCGAGCCCGAACGTCACCGCCGCCAGACCGACGCCCGAGAACCCGTGGTCATCCTCCAACCACGGCCCGAAGGTGATGAACAACGTCTGGGCGGCCGACATCAGGCCGACCATGCCGATCACCGCCAGCCAGCCCGCACGTGGCATCCGCAGGGTCGGGGTGGCGACCGTCGCCCGCCGCGACGGTGAGGGCGCCGAGGGGATGCGGGGGGCCAGCGCGATCGCCGTGACGAGCACCGCCACGCCCGCCATGAGGTACGCCAGCCGCCACGACGACAGCGCCGTGATCACCCCTATCGCGCTGACGCCGACCAGCAGCCCGAGCGCCCACGACGTCTCGGTCAGCCCGACGACGCGGCTGCGACGATCGAAGGGGACCTGGTCGGCGATCCACGACCCCAGACCGACGTCGAAGACGATCTTGGCCAGCGACATGGCGAGCAGCGCGATCGTCAGCCAGACCAGCCCGTTGCTGCCGGCGGCCAGGGCGGCACCCCCGCCGACGCCGACCAGCCCGCCCATCATCGACCACCGTCGAGGGACGTGGTCGACCAGCCGGCCGATCAACGGCGAGCTGATCCCGCTGAGATCCGTGATCGCCAAGGCGACACCGATCTCGGCGACGCTGACGTCGAGTCCGCGGCCGATCACGGCGATGAACGGCGGCGCGAACCGATAGGCGGCGTTGGTCGCCGTGCGCGCCAGCGTCGCCGGCACCACACCGTGGCGGATCTCGCCCGGGGTGTCGGGATCGAGCACCCGGTCCAGCACGGCGCCGCACGGTACTGCCGCGACGGTGAGGGCCGGGTCGCCGTCGTCGACGATGATGGCCCGGTGACTGCCGGACCGCCGATCCTCTACACCGACGACCTGCGCGAGCGGATCCGCGCCAACATCGCGCCTCACCGCCGCCGCACCGTGGCGTTGGATGGCCGGCGTCACGCCGCGGTCGCCGTCGTCCTGGTCGACTCGGATGAGGGCGAGGACCGTGTCGACCCCCACCAATTCGGCGCCGCCGCGATGGACGACGTCCCCGGTGACGTCGCCGGGCTCGACGGCCGGATGGTCGACGTGTCCGGTGGGGCCTCGTTCCTCCTGTGTCGGCGTGCCGCGGGGTTGAACCGTCACGCGTCGCAGTGGGCGCTACCGGGCGGGCGCATCGACGACGGCGAGACCCCCGAGGAAGCGGCGTTGCGCGAGACCGACGAGGAGCTCGGGGTGCGGCTCGATCCTTCGGCGATCCTCGGCGTGCTCGACGACTACCCGACCCGCTCCGGCTACGTGATCACCCCGATCGTCGTGTGGGGCGGCGGCCGGCTGGAGTTGCGACCCGAGCCCGGCGAGGTGCTGGCCGCCTACCGCATCGGGCTGCACCAACTGGCGCGCGAGGACTCGCCACGCTTCGTGTCGATCCCCGAGAGCGACCGGCCGGTGGTCCAGCTGCCGCTGGGCCACGACCTGATCCACGCCCCCACGGCGGCCGTGCTCGTCCAGCTCCGCTGGCTGGGTCTCGAGGGTCGAGGCGACCCGGTCGACGGGTTCGAACAGCCGGTGTTCGCCTGGCGCTGAGAACGTCCACCCTGCGTGGCTCGTCGGCTCAACGGCCCGAGTGGCCGAAGCCGCCACCGCGGTCGGCGCCGTCGAGGGCGTCGACGACCTGCCACGCCACGGATTCGACCCGTTGCACGACGAGCTGCGCGATGCGGTCGCCACGGTGGACCTCGTAGGCGGCGCCCGGGTCGGTGTTCAACAGGACGACCTTGAGCTCGCCGCGGTAGGCGGCATCGATCAGCCCCGGTGCGTTGAGGACGCTGACCCCGTGGCGCAGCGCCAAGCCGCTGCGCGGCAGCACGAACCCGGCGTGCCCCACCGGGATCGCGACGGCGATCCCGGTCGGCACCAGCTGGCGACCGCCATTCGCCGGGACGCTGACGTCGATCCGCGCGTGCAGGTCGAGCCCGGCGTCGCCCTCCCGGGCGTAGGCCGGGAGCGGCAGATCGTCGTCGAGTCGGACGACGGGCACGGACAGGTTCACGCGCCCGGACGCTAGCCATCCGCACCATCCGCGACCGATCGAGCGGCGCCGCCTACCGTCGTGGCGGTGACGTTGGGGGTCACACCCAGGAGGGGAGCGGTCCGACTCCCAACGGCAGCCACCGGGTCGAGCGCGTCCCGGGGCTATCTGCCCGGGCTCGACGGGCTGCGGGCGTTGTCGGTCGTCGCCGTGTTGCTCTACCACGCCGGGATGCCGTGGTTGCCGGGCGGGTTCTTCGGGGTCGAGGTGTTCCTCGTGATCAGCGGCTACCTGATCACGCTGCTGCTGACCGACGAGATCCATCGCCGCGGTCGCGTCGATCTGCGGTCGTTCTGGGTTCGTCGGGCTCGTCGGCTGCTCCCGGCGCTCGGGCTGCTGCTGGCGGTCGTCAGCACGATCGTGGTCATCGGCTACCGCGAGGACACCGCCCGGCTGCCCGGTCAGGTGTGGTCGGCGCTGGGGTACGTCACCAACTGGTACTTCATCGCGTCCGAGCAGTCCTACTTCGCGGCGCTCGAACGTCCACCGGTGTTCCAGCACCTGTGGTCGCTGGCGATCGAGGAGCAGTTCTACCTCCTGTGGCCGCTGGCCCTGCTCGGCCTCACCCGGCTGTTCCACGGCGACCGGAGACGGATGGCCGTCGTGCTGGTCGGCGCGGCGTTGGCGTCGACGCTGTGGATGGCGGTGCTGTTCGACCCCGTCGGCGACCCCAGCCGGGTCTACTACGGCACCGACACCCGTGCCTCGGGGTTGCTGCTCGGCGCCGCGCTGGCGATGGTCTGGCGCCCGCACCCCGGCTGGACCGGCCACGACCCGCGGGTTCGCCAGGGGGTCGAGGCGCTGGGCCTCGGCGGTGTCGTCGCGCTGGCGCTGGTGGCGCTGTCGGTGCAGGATTGGGATCCGTTCGTCTACCGAGGCGGGTTCCTGGTGGTGTCGCTGGCGTCGCTGGCGGCGATCGCCGGGGCCGTGCATCCCTCCAGCCTGATGACCCGCTACGTGCTGGGTCGGGGTCCGATGCGCTGGATCGGCACCCGCTCCTACTCGCTGTATCTGTGGCACTGGCCGATCTTCGTGTGGACCCGTCCCGAGATCGACCAGCCGCTTGGCCTCTACCCGACGCTGGTGATGCGCCTGGTGCTGACGGTGGCGGCCGCCGAGCTGTCGTTCCGCTATGTCGAGACGCCGATCCGCCACGGCGGTCTGGCGCGGTGGCGGGCCCGTCTCGGTCGGCGGGCGGGGCGAGACCGGTACGGCCCACCGGCGATCATCGGCGGGGCGGCGGTGTTGTTGCTGACCGTGGTGACCACCACCGGACCCGGATCGGCGACCACCGGTGAGGATCAGCTGATGGCGATGGGTGGTGACGTCGACCCGGCGATCGACGAGGGGCTCGCGGCCGCGTCGTCGGCGACGGCCACCGCCGCCGTCACCACGGCCGTCAACGCACCCCTCGACACGGCGACGACACCGGCCTCGGTCACCGATGGCGCCGCGGCGGTCGGGGGCTCGAGCCCCAACGGAGCGCCGACCACGACGGCCGCCCCGACCACGACCACGGCACCGACCACGACCGCCGCACCGACCACGACGGTGCCGGCCGGTCCGGACGTCACCGTGCTGGGTGACTCGGTCCTGCTGGGGATGAAGGGTGGGTTCACCGAGGCGATGAACGCCGCGGGGCTGGACGTCGACTATCAGGCGAAGGCGGCGCGCACGATCGACCAGGCCCGCCAGGTCCTCGAGTGGAACGACAAGCCGGTGGCCCCGCTGGTCATCGTCGGGCTCGGTCACAACTCGCTGTGGGAGCGAGAACGACGCAACTTCGACCGCTGGTCGGGTGAGTTCGACGACGGCGCCGACGCCTTGCTGGCGACGCTGCGCGACTACGGCGCCGAGCGGATCATCTGGGTGACGCTGCGCGAACCCGATGCCGACATCATCCCGGCCGCCGGGCAGAGCCAATACCGCCAGTACCTGTGGTACTTCCCGTACGTCAACGAGCGGCTGCGGGCGTTGCCCGGCCGTCACCGCGACGTCGCGCTGGCCGACTGGACGGCGGTCTCCAACGTCTCGGGGCTCACCTACGACGCCATGCACCTCACCACCAGCGGCGCCGAGCTGATGATCCAGACCATTCGCGCCGCCGCCGGCATCTGACGTCGTCACCGGATCGTCGCGCCGCGGTCCTGGTCTGGCTCGTCCATCAGGGTCGCGGCGACGACGGCGCCGAGCTCGTGGCCGGCGGCCCGGGCGGCGGCGTCGGGGGCGCCGGTCAGCTCGAGTGTCGGCGCGACCCGCCGCCAACGCAGCCCCGCCGTGATCGACTCGATCGCTCGCGCCGCCCCGGTCGTGTCGTCGTTGCCGTGCAGCCACGCACCGAACGGACGCCCGATCGTCGACTCGAGACACGGGTAGTAGATCTGGTCGAAGAAGTGCTTCAGCGCCCCGGCGAGGTAGCCGAGATTGGCCGGCGCGCCGAGGAGGTAGCCATCGGCGGCCAGCACGTCCGACACCGTCGCCTCGAGCGCGGCACGCACGACGACATCGACGCCGTCGATCGCCGGGTCCGTGGCCCCGGCCCGGACCTCGGTGAGGAGGGTGTGGGTGGCCGGCGATGGCGTGTGCTGGACGATCAGGAGCTGGGCCACGGTCACGGACCGTAGACCGGCCGGCTCCCGGCGGAAGTTGCGAAGATGGCCCGGTGAACGTCTCCCGACCGCCTTCCGTCGACGCGTTGGCCCGCTCGCTCGCTGACACCGGACTTCCGCATCCGCTGCTGGTCGACGTCGCCCGGGCGGCGATCGCCGCCGGCGCCCCGGCAACCGCAGGTGTCGAGGCCGAACGGCTACGCCGCACGATGCTGATGCCGGTGATCAACGCCACCGGGGTGTTGTTGCACACCAACCTCGGGCGGGCGCCGCTCGCCCACCAGCAGGCCGCCCGCGCCCAGTCCATCGAGTTGGATCTCGAGACCGGGGCCCGCGGCTCGCGACAACGAGCCGTCGGGCAGCTGTTCGCACGGCTCACCGGGGCCGGCGACGCCGTCATCGTCAACAACAACGCCGCCGCCGTGATGCTGGTGCTGGCGGCGCTCGGCGCCGGTCGCGACGTGGTGGTCAGCCGCGGCGAGAGCGTCGAGATCGGGGGCGGCTTCCGCGTGCCGGAGGTGATGGAGCAGTCCGGTGCCCGGCTGGTCGACGTCGGCACCACCAACCGAACCCGGCGCGACGACTATGCCCGCGCCATCGCCCGCTCCGACACGGACGTCGCGTTGGTGCTCAAGGTGCACCCGAGCAACTACCGGGTCGAAGGGTTCACCGAGACGGTCCCGATGTCGGAGCTGGCGACGCTGGGGGTGCCGCTGGTCGCCGATATCGGCAGCGGCCTGCTCGACGAGATGACGCCGTGGTGGCCGGGGCCACACCCGCCAGCCTGGTTGACCGGCGAACCGGCGGCCGTCCAGACGTTGGCGGCGGGGGCATCACTGGTCACCTTCAGCGGGGACAAACTCCTCGGGGGCCCGCAGGCCGGCATCATCGCCGGTGACGTCGCCCTCGTCGCCCGCTGCGCCGCTCATCCGTTGGCGCGGGCGCTCCGCCCCGGCGGTCTGGTGTTGGCCGCGCTCCAGGACGTCGCGTTGGGCTACCTGCGTCGTGATGTCGTGTCGACCATCCCGTTTTGGCGGCAGGCGGCGGTGCCGCGCGACGAGCTCCGCCGCCGGGCCGACGCGATCGTCGCCGCCGCGGGGATCGGCGAGGTGGTGGCCACCGCCGCGGTGCCCGGGGCGGGCTCGGCACCGGGCACGACGATCCCGTCGGCGGGGATCCGCCTCGACGGCGACCACACCGGCCGTCTGCGGGCGGCCACACCCCCGGTCATCGCCCGCGCTCGCGACGGCGGCACCTGGCTCGACCTCCGCACCGTCGAACCCGTCGACGACGAGGTCATCACCGAGGCGCTGGCCGACGATACGCGATGATCCGGCGGTGAGCCTGCCCCAGCAAGGACGTCCCGCCGACGAGGTGCTCTCCGATCTTCGCGAGCTCCAGGCCGGCGATGTCGACTGGCGTGGTGGTCGCACGTTCGGGCTCGTCTTCGACGGTGGCGACGACGTCCACGACGTCGCCGAACGGGCCGCGCTGCTCTACCTCCACCACAACGCGCTCAACACCGCCGCCTTCCCGTCGTTGGCCCGGATCCAGGCCGACGTGGTCGCCTGGACCACCGAGCTGCTCAACGGGCCGGCCGGCGCGGCCGGCTTCCTGACCAGCGGCGGTACCGAGTCGATCCAGTGCGCGGTGCTGGCGGCGCGTCAACGGGCTCGTGATCGGCGCGGCGTCGTCGCCGCCAACATCGTCGTCGCCGCCAGCGCCCACGCCGCGTTCCACAAGTCGGCACACATGTACGCGATGGAGGTGCGCACCGCCGCGGTGCGCGACGACTGGACCGCCGACGTCGAGGCGATGGCCGAACTGGTCGACGCCGACACGGTCCTGGTCGTCGGGTCGGCGCCGCAGTACCCGCAGGGTGTCGTCGACCCGATCCCGGCGATCGTCGAGCTGGCGGCGACGGTCGGCGCCCACGTCCACGTCGACGCCTGCATGGGTGGGTTCGTCCTCCCCTTCGTCGAGCGGCTCGGTCGACCGGTCCCGCCGTGGGACTTCCGTGTCGAGGGGGTCGACTCGATCTCGGCCGACGTGCACAAGCTCGGCTACGCCCCGAAGGGGGCCTCGGTGATCGTGTACCGCGACAAGGACCTTCGGCGGTACCAGACGTTCCGGTTCGATGGCTGGCTCGGTGGGCTCTACGCCTCCCCCAACCTTCAGGGCACCCGCTCGGGGCTGCCGATGGCCACGGCCTGGGCGGTGATCTCCCGCCTTGGGATCGACGGATACCTGGAACGAACCCGGGCGACGCTGGCTGCTGCCGATGCGCTGCGCGGCGGCGTCGCGGCGCTCGACGGGCTCCAGGTCCTGGGCGAGGGTCGATACCACCTCGTGGCGGTGGCGTCGGACCCGGTCTCACCGACACCGCGGGATGTGTTCGCGATTGGTGACGGCTTGACCGCTCGCGGTTGGCATCTCGACCGTCAGGGCCCACCCGACTCGTTGCATCACACCCTCAGCCGGGCCAACGCGACCACGATGGACGCCTACCTGACCGACCTCGCCGCCGTCGTCGACGAGGTCGGACCCGGCACCACCACCGATCGCTCGACCTCCTACGCCAACCTGGACGAGTGATGCGTGTCGTCGCCACCGCCGGCCACGTCGACCACGGCAAGTCGTCGCTGGTGCGGGCCCTGACCGGTACCGACCCCGACCGCTGGGACGAGGAGAAGCGGCGTGGTCTGACCATCGATCTCGGATTCGCTCACACCGTGCTGGCGTCGGGGGCCGGGATCAGCTTCGTCGACGTCCCCGGTCACGTCCGCTTCCTGCGCAACATGCTCGCCGGGGCCGGCGGGGTCGACGCCTGCGTGTTCGTCGTTGCCGGGACCGAGGGCTGGAAACCCCAGAGCGAGGAACACCTGCGCATCCTCGAGCTGCTCGGCGTCCGTGACGGGGTGATCGTGGTCACCAAGACCGATCAGCTCGATGCCGACGAGATCGAGCTCGCCGAGCTGGATGTCACCGAACACGTCGCCGGGACGTTCCTCGCCAGGGTGCCCATCGTGCCGGTCGCCGTACCCGTGGGTGGACCGACGACCGGGTTGGAGCTGTTGCGCACCGAGCTCGATGCGTTGATCGCCCGGATGCCACCGGCTCGGGATCGACAACGCGCTCGGTTGTGGGTCGATCGCGCCTTCACGATCGCCGGGAGCGGCACGGTCGTGACCGGCACGCTGACCGATGGCGCGCTGGCGGTTGGCGACACCGTCGCCGTCGAACCGGGCGGGCGCCGCGCTCGCATCCGCGCCATCCAGTCGCTCGGCCGTGAGGTCGAGCGGATCACGCCGGGGCAGCGAACCGCGCTCAACCTGGCCGGGCTCGAAGCCGGCGAGGTGGGTCGGGGCGCGGCGGTCGTTGCCATCGATCGCTGGCACCGGACCCGGTTGTTCGATGCCTCCCTCGAGGTGTTGTCGGCGGTCGATCATCCGGTCTCGCGCCGTGGCGCCCATGTCGCCTACGTCGGTGCCGGGGAACACCCGGCGCGCGTGCGGGTGCTTGGTCCCGAGGTGATCGCCCCCGGTGGTCAGGGGCTCGTGCGGCTTCATCTGCCCGTCGGGCTGCCCCTGTTGCCGGGTGATCGGTTCGTGCTGCGCGAGAGCGGCCGGGACGAGACCGTCGGTGGGGGCGAGGTGCTGGATGTGGCGCCGGTTCGACGTGCCTCCCAGGCCCGACCGGACCGGTCGGTGGATCGCGTCGTCGCCGAGCGCGGCTGGATCGCGCCCGACGAGCTCGACCGGCTGACCGGGGAGCTGCGCCCCGCCGTCGTCGGTGGCTGGGTCGTCGACCCCGACGAGCTGGACCGGGCCACGGCAACCCTGGCGACGCGGATCGACGAGGCGGGACCGGCCGGGGTTGCGCTGTCCGACCTCGACGAGCGTCAGCGTGCTCTCGTCGGCCGGCTCGGCGACGTCGCCGTCGCCGACGGCCGGGTTCGGCGGGCGGCCATCGCCGACCCGCTGGCGGATCACCCGGTGATCGAGGCGTTGGCGGCGGGCGGATTCCGACCGGACGCACCGGTTGGGATCGCGCCAGGGGATCTGCGGGCCCTCCAGCGGCGCGGCGTGCTCGTCGAGCGCGACGGTGTCTGGTTCCACGCCGACGTGTTGGATCGCGCTGCTGCGGTGGTCGCTCGGCTCCTGGCGGCCGAGCCGGGCGGGTTCACCGTCGCCGAGTTTCGGGCCGCCGCCGACACGACCCGCAAGTTCGCCCTGCCGCTGCTCGCCGAGCTCGATGCCCGTGGCATCACCCGGCGTCGCGGCGACGTGCGGATCGCCGGACCCCGGGTCGTGTCGGGGTGACGTTGAACGTCGCGGCCCGCCGGGACGAGGGGGTGGCCCCGGCGGACCGCGAGCGTCCGGTGAGGGTGCGCCGGGTCAGGCCGTCAGCGCGACGAGGCGGCGCTCGTCGCTGGACAGCCCGCCCCACACCCCGAAGCGCTCGTCACCGGTGACGGCGTGTTGGAGGCAGGCGGTGCGCACCGGGCAGGCGGCACAGACCGCCTTGGCCCGCCGCTCGCGCGCCAGCCGCTCGTGCTTGCGCTCGTTCTCGACCGGGGGGTAGAAGTCCGCCGCGCGAGGGTGTCCCTTGCAAGCTGCGTCGGAGTGCCATTCGTTGAGGTTCACGGCCACGACAGGCACGGTAGGAATCCTCGCCGAGCCGTTCAACGGCCCGCGACCCCTGTTCACACGCGGTTTACAGGCCGGTTACGGGACCTTCGTCGACCGGCCCGGCATCGGGGGATCGATGTCGCTCACGATGGTCTCGGGCTGCCCCCTCCAATGGTTCGACCTCGAGGGTGACCCCGTCGATGGCGACCACGCGCACCTGGTCGCCGGGTGGGATCGGGGTGGCGCGGTTGGTCCGGGCCCGCCAGCGAGCCTCGCCGACCGTGACGACGCCGTCGGGATCGACGGCGTCGACGGCGGCGCCGAGCGATCCGATCATCCACTCCCGGCCGATCGTCGGCGTCGCGAAACGGGTCCTGACCATCGAGGGCATGCCGACGATGAAGGTCAGCAACACGCCGCCGATGCCGGCGACAAGGCTCAGCCAAGGCGGACGCAGCGACGTGCCCGGGAGCGACTCGAACAGCGTGAAGCTGGCGATCACGGTGAGGACGACGCCGACACCGGTCCAGAAGCGCGGGATTCCGACCTGTACGTCGATGGCGAAGGCCAGCATCGCCAGCAGGATCAGCGCGACCGCCCACCATCGGGTCGGCAGCACGGCCAGGCCGGTGGCGGCGAGGACCACGCACCCGGCCCCGACGACCCCGGCGACGCCGACGCCGGCGGTGAAGAACTCGAAGATCAGCAACGCCAACCCGGTCAACAGCAACAGGTAGGTGACCGCCGGGCTGGCGACGGTGTGGAACAGCTGGTCGACCAGCGACAGCTTCGAGAATCGGGTCGTCGCCGCCTCGCGCTGCACGTTGCCGTCCTCGGCGGTCTCGACCGTCGTGTGCAGGGTGCCCTGCGGGCCCTCGAACCCGTCGAGTGCGTAGATCATGTTCTTGATGGTCGGGATGCCCTCGTCGGAGATGCGCTGCTTGAACACACCCAGCTCGCGGGCCTCGGTGAGCCCGACCGAGCCGGCACGCAGGACCGACTCGCCGGCGCCCAGGTCGACGGGTGACCCGTTGACGGTGAGTGGCACGCCCGTGTGTCCCACCCGCGCACCGGGGGCCATACCGGTCACGTCGGCGACGGCCAGCAGTTGGGCCGGCAGCCCGTAGAGCCGGGCCCCGGAGGGGCCGACCCAGATCCCGATCGGGATGTCGGCGTCGGCCACGGTGGCGAGGAGCTCGGCCATGTCGCCGCGCCCGATGACGGCGCCCTTGGAGTTGACCTGCAGCACCAACGCCTGCGCCCCGGTGTCGGCGGCCCGTTCGATGGCATCGGTGATCGAGCGAACCTGGATCGGGTCGATCAGACCGCTGACCTGGAGGACGTCGACCGGCTGGAGCGATCCGGCATCATCTTGGGCGTGGGAGGTCCCCGCGACCAGCTGGCCGACAAGCAGGGCGCCCGCCATCAACAGCAGGCCGATCGCTAGTCTCCGCACAGGTGCCTCCCGAGCTCGTCGATCCCGTTCCCGTGCTCTCGGGCGCGACCGTGACGGTGGTCGCTGGCAAGGGCGGGGTGGGCAAGACCACGGTAACGGCGGTGTTGGCGAGATTGGCCGCCCGCTCGGGCCGGCGCGTGCTGGTCGTCGAGCTCGACGGCAAAACGGTGCTCGGTTCGTTGATCGGCGACGTGCCGATCGAGACGATCTCGGCCGGCGCCGCCCTCGACCGCTACCTGCGTGATCACGGGTTCGGTCGGATCGCCAGCCGGCTGAGCTCGTCGGGGGTGATCGACGTGGTCAGCACGGCCGCGCCCGGGATCGACGACATCGTCGTGCTCGGGCAGATCAAGCAGTTCGAACGGTCCGGTGAGTGGGACGTGATCCTGGTCGATGGCCCGGCGGCCGGACACGCGGTGACGTTTCTCACCTCGCCGATCGGGCTGCAGCGAGCGGTGCGGGGTGGCCCGGTGCGGGAGCAGGCCGACAGCGTCGTCGAGATGCTCACCGACGCGGCGCGCTGCCAGGTGATGCTGGTCACGCTGCCCGAGACCACCCCGGTCAACGAGTTGATCGAGACCGCACACCGGCTGACCGAGCGCGTGGGGGTCAGTCTCGGGCCGGTGGTCGTCAACGCGCTCGACCGCTCGGATCCGCCCCTCGCCGACCCCGACGATGTCGATCTGTCGTCGCTGTCGGATCGGGAGGCGGCTGTCCTGGCGGCGGCGGCGAGGTTCCGTCGGGAGCGTCAAGCGATGCACGCCGCCGCCCTCGAGCGGCTGTCGGAGTCATTGGCACTCGGACGGTTGGAGCTGCCGTTGCTGTCGGTCGCCGCGCTCGATCCGGCCACGGTCGACGAGTTGGCCGGCGATTGGCTCGGCGGGGCCCCCTCATGAGCGTGACCCTCGACCGGAGGCGGCTGCTCGACGGGGCCGAGGTCGTGGTGTGCTGCGGCTCGGGTGGGGTCGGCAAGACGACGACCGCCGCCGTCATCGGGCTGGAAGCGGCGGCGCGGGGCCGCCGCGCCGTCGTCGTCACGATCGATCCGGCCCGGCGGTTGGCCGACGCGCTCGGCCTGCCCGGCGGGCTCGGTGCCGAGCCCCGACGGGTCGAGACCGCCGACGACGGGGAGCTGTGGGCGATGATGCTCGACACGGCGGCCACCTTCGACGGGCTCGTGCGGCGGTACGCGGCGGACGAGCAGCAGGCCGGGCGGATTCTCGCCAACGCGTTCTACCGCAACATGGCCGGCTCGCTCAGCGGCACCCAGGAGTACATGGCGGCCGAGACGCTGCATCAACTCCACGGCGACGACCGCTTCGACCTCGTCGTCGTCGACACGCCGCCCAGCCGCAACGCCCTCGACTTCCTCGAGGCTCCGGGGGTGCTGGCGCGCTTTCTCGACCACCGCCTGTTTCGGCTGCTGATGCTGCCGACACGGCGCGGGATGCGGGCGATGAACATGGCGACCCAGCCGATCCTGCGGGCGATCGGTCGGGTGGTTGGTTCCGATGTGTTGGCCGACGCCGTGGCCTTCTTCCAGGCCTTCGCCGGGATGGACGCCGGGTTCCGGGAACGTGCCGGCGACGTGATGGCGCTGGTGCGGTCGTCGGCGACCCGCTACGTGGTGGTCGCGTCGCCGCAGCGCGAGACCGTCGCCGAGGCGGTGTGGTTCGCCGGCCAGCTGCGCGAGCAGGGCATCGAGCAGCTCGGTGGCATCGTCAACCGGGTGCATCCCCGCTTCGATATCGCCGCCGCGGGGGTCCGGGCCGACGAGGCCCGGGCGGCGGGCCAGACGTCGCTGGCGGGGCTGTGGGACAACGTCGCCGAGCTCTGCTGGCTGGCCGACACCGAGCGCGACGAGATCGCCCCGTTTCTCGACGCCCTCGGCGGCCCGATCCTGGGCGAGGTGCCGCTGCTGGCCAGCGACGTCCATGACCTCGCCACCTTGTCGGAGCTACGAACCCACCTCTTCCCCGACTGATCAGCAAGACCCGAGCCGAATCCGGTTCTGACACCGGATTCCAGCCAACGTTGGCCCCGATCTTCACAGAGAACCTCCGGGTAGCGGCTGCCGGCCGGCGACCGGGAACCGGGCCCGGGCGTCGGTGGGCACTACCCTGCGGTCCGTGCACGTTCTGATCGCTGCCGATGCCCCCTGGCTGGTCGATGAGATCGTCGCTGCCTTGGGCGGCTCGGACACGTCGTTCACCGTCTGCAACGAGGGACGCGAGGTCGCCAAGGTCCTGGCGGCGCGGGCCGGGGGTGACGACGAGGTTGACCTCGCCGTGTTCGACCTGCAGATCGGTTCCATGGGCGGGATGGCCGTCACGATGGCGATGCGTCTCGATGCGTCGTCGGGCAGTGGACCCGACGTGCCGGTGTTGATGCTGCTCGACCGCCTGGCCGACGTCCATCTCGCTCGCCGCAGCGGGGCCGACGGCTGGCTGGTCAAACCGCTCGACCCGTTGCGTCTCCGTCGCGCCGCGCGGACGGTGCGGAGTGGCGACTCGTACCAGGAGGGTCTCGGTGGCGTCGTCGTGGTCTCGGCGGCCGAGCGTGAGGGCGAGGTCGAGGCGGTCGAGGAAGAGGGCCGCTCCGAGGACTCGACCGCCGAACCGGCCGGGCAAGAACCAGCCGCCGCCGGGTAGGCTCGTCCGCTGCTACGGGGTGTAGCGCAGCTTGGTTAGCGCGCCACGTTCGGGACGTGGAGGCCGGAGGTTCAAATCCTCTCACCCCGACCACA
>JBKEAH010000246.1:0-10713 GCA_047972065.1 Desertimonas sp. | reverse complement strand
CCGCTGGAGAGGCGGACACGGGCCACCTTGCGCAGCGCCGAGTTCGGCTTCTTGGGGGTGTTGGTGTACACGCGGGTGCACACGCCACGACGCTGGGGCGAGCCCTTCAGCGCCGGGGTCTTGCTCTTGGTGAACTTGGAGCTGCGGCCCTGACGGACCAACTGCTGGATGGTCGGCACTCCGAATACCTCTTCCACCGGCGACGGCCACCGGTACTCACAGACGGATGTTCGCTGCTACGAACCCCGGGCGAGCAGCAGCACACCGTCGCACAGGACCCTGCAAGGTTATGAGCGCCGGTCAACGACCACAACACGCCGGGTGGATGCCGGACCCACGCCACCCGTCGCGTTACCCGGTGATGACGAGACCGAGGTCGGGCACCCTCGTGGTGGAGCGGGCCCGCAGGCGGGCCCACGCGTCGTGGGCCGTGCCGCCGTAGCGATACATCTCCTGGGCGATCACGCCGGCCACGTACGGAGCGGCGAAGCTGCTGCCCGACCATCGGGCCCAGCCGCGAAACGAGCGGGGGAAGCGCCCGGCGGCACCCGTCTCGTCGAACGACGTGAAGAACGTGCTCACCAGATCGGTGGCCGGAGCACAACAGTCGACCCATGCGCCGAAGTTGGAGAACAACGCACGGCCATCCTCGTCGAGGCCGCCCACGGCGAGCACCCCGGGCAGCGCGGCCGGGTACGACGGGCGGGAGGTCGCGTCGTTCCCAGCCGAGGAGACGACGAGGGCGCCGGTCGCCTGGAGGCGCCTGATCGCCCCCGCCATCGGGACCGATCCGTCATCGTCGGCATAGCCACCAAATGCCGCCACGACCAGGTCGTAGCGTCGTTGCGCGAGGGCGAGCGCGACGGCGCAGTCGATCGACACATCGTCGCCGTCGCCGTAGCTGGTCAGCACACCACGGTGATGGATCACCGCGTCGGGACAGGCCTGACGAACGATCCCACTGACGAAGGTGCCATGACCGGCCTGGTCGTCGAGCACACCACCGCCGTCGTCGTCGGGCTCGTCCTCATCGTCCCACCGGCCGGGGGTCCGTGAGTCCCGCCACCCGCGCGGGATCAGGCACTGCTCCCGCAGCTCGGGGTGGGCGGCCCGACGATGGCTCGTCGCCAGACCGGTGTCCAACACCAGGACGTGGGGACGCTCTCGCCCGGGCAGCGCGAGCCGCGGTCGGAGCGCGGCCGGTGGCGGCGCCGGCTGCGCGGCCGACGTGGTAGTGGTCGGCGGCGCCGAGCGACCCGGCGTGCCCGACGAGCCGGTGTCGGACAGCCGCCCGAAGTGCCGGGCGACCCCGTCGGTCAGGTACACGCGGTGGAACGCCACGTCACCCCATCGCTCGCCGAGCTGATCGAGCATTCGCCTGGCGACGTCGAGCCGCCAACGCTCCGGACGCGCCGCCGGGCGCTGGGCGTGCCCCTGACGCACCCCCACCAACCGGGTGGGCAGCGCACCGTCGCCTCGATTGGACAACAGCTCGAAGCCCTGCCGCTCGGCGGAGCGGATCACCGAGTCGACGTCGCCGCCGTCACCCACGTCGACGATCACCGAGTCGGGTCGGACCAGCACCGGGCAGCCATCCGCACCGAGCGCGACCGCGATCCGGCGACGCCGCAGGTCCGGGCCCAGCGATCCCAGCGGACCGGGGAAATCCTCCAGCACGGAACGCTCAGACGTTGAACACGGTGCCGAGGTCGGGCACTCGGAGCAACCGATAGTCCGAGAGCCGTGTCCAGGCCGTACGGGCCGAGCATTGGGTGAGATACATCTCCTGTGCGAGCACCCCGACCACCTTGGGTGCCGAGAAACTCGTGCCGCTCCAGCGCGCCCACCCGCGATAGTGCGCCACGCCCTGGTCGCTCTTCTCGTCCCAGTCCATGAAGAAGGTGCTGACGACGTCGATGCCCGGGGCACAGGCATCGACCCAGCCACCGAAGTTGCTGAACCACGCCCGCCCGTCCTCGCCGAGCGCGCCCACACCGATGACGTCATCGAGCGCAGCCGGGTAGTAGGGACGCGAACTGGCCTGATTGCCCGCCGCCGACACGACCAGCGTGCGGCGCGGGATGAGCCTCCGCAGCGCCCGTTCGAGCAGACCGACATCGCCAGCTTCCATGTAGGCCCCGAGCGCCATCACCACGAAGTCGAACGGCTCCTTGTGGTTGTCGAGCGCCGTCTCCAGGCGGGCGAGCAGACCGAGGACGTCCCCGTCTCCGAAGCTCGAGAGCACCCCACCGATGTAGATGTCGGCGTCGGGGCAGACCTGACGAATGATCCCGGCGACGAATGTGCCGTGACCGGCCTCGAAATCGAGCCGCTCGTGACCGGCGGAGAACACCTCGTCGTCGTCGATCTCGTCCTCGTCGTCGATCGCTGGCGGGGGCAGAGCGATGAACGTGGCCGGATCGAGCTTGACCGACTCCTGAAGCGCTGGGTTCTCCAACGTCAGGTCGGTGGGGCTCACGGTTCGGATTCCGGTGTCGAGCACGAGAACTCGCGGCCGTTCGTGCCCGCGCAAGTCGAGGCGATCGGCCAGGTACGGCGGTTCGGGAGCCGGGGCCGATGTGGTCGCCAGCGTGACATCGGGCGGCGTGCCGATGTACTCGGAGGTAAACATCATCGAGCCCGCGAAGTGAACCGGACCGAGCGCGCTGGCCCGAACCGTCTGCGACCCCAACACGACGACGTTGCCGGACGCTTCCAATCCGGCAGCGCGCAACGCCTCGACCTCCCGATCGATCGTCGCTACCGACCAGCCGCCATCATCCGTCCTCCGACACGGCTCGACGGCGATCTGGCGCAGACCGCCGACACGAACTTCGGTCTCCCGCAGCGCCCGGGCGAGATCTGGACGCTCTCCACGCTCCAGCTCCTTGAGGGCCCGCTCGAAGGCGTCGGGGTCGTCTCCCTCGTCGACGTTCACAGCGTCGGGCCGTACCAGCACGATCCGTCCCAGATCATCGGTCGCCGCGACGATGCGTCGACGGTCGAAGATCACCCCGAGCTCCCCCAGATCCTCGACCAAGTCGTTGAGATAGGGCATTTCGAAACCTCCCTGCACGAGTCGGACTCGCGCCACCTCGCTCGTCTAGGCGATCTTGGCACGCGGGCGCTCGACGCTGCGGCCCATTAGCAGCCGGGCCGGCAGGCGAGACGACCACTCATCACGGTCCTCTGCATCGCCGGCGCACCCAGGCGATGCGGGCCGAGCCCGGCGCATGCGGCGGACTGGCTCACTCGCGTCCAGTGCGACCCGCTGTCTAGTGTCGAGGCCGGTGACGACCGACCCGACTATCTCGGTGTTGCGCTCGCTCATCGACACCGACGCGATGCAGGCGATCGCTCGCGCCGAGGCCGCGCTGGGCGACGGGCCGACGCCGAGGCGCGGCGCCGAGCTCTGGTGGATCATCGGGTTGGCCCACCGTGAGCTGGGTCAACGCCAAGCCGCGATCGCCGCACAACAGCGTGCGCAATCGCTGGCCGACGCCGCCGGGGTGCCGTCGTTGGTCGCACGTGTCCGAATGGCCTCTGCCTACGACCTCGCCAGCGGCGGTGACGTCATTGCCGCGCTCGACGTGCTCGCCGAGGTCGAACGCGATCTTGACCCGTACGACCAGGCAAGCCTGATGAACCACCGGGGGGTCCTCACCTACCGTCTCGGCCGGCTGGACGATGCCGTCGTGGCGCTCGACCGAGCGGTCGTGCTGGCGGCGCTCCACGATGCCCATCGCACCGAGCTTCAGGCACTGTCGAACCTCGGCGCGATCCACAGCCAGCGGGGAGACGTCGGCGCGGCCCGGCGAGCGCTACGAACCGCGCTCGACCACACTCGCCCCGGGGACGGACCGACCACGGCGGCCCACGCACACGCCAACCTCGCGTACGTCGCCACGCTCGAAGGAGACCTCCCGACCGCACTCGAGCACTACGCCGCGGCGCAACGCGCCTACCGGGCGGGCGGCTCGCAGGCGGTGCTCCCACGGGCGTTTGCCGACCACGCCACCGCGCTGGCCCAAGCCGGGCTCGTTGATGACGCGAGCACCCTGATCGACGAGGCGTTGGCCCTCGCCCGCGGGGTCGGTGACGAACTCGAGCTGGCCGAGTTGCTCCTGCTCGCCGGCACGATCGATCTCGCCCGCGGCGTGCCGACCCAGGCGCGCGACCGCGCAGCCGACGCCGCCGAGTACTTCCGCCGACAGGGTCGGGAGAGCTGGCTCAGCATGGCCTCGCGTGTTCAGCTGCAGTCGGAGTTCGAGCTCGCTCCCGACGACCCCGGCCTACCGGCCCAGCTGTTGCACCACGCCGAGTCGCTGCGGGCCCAGGGGTGGCAGTTCGAAGCGCTGACCACCGACCTGTTGGCGGCGCGGGCGTTCGAGCGACACCACGATGACGGCGCGGTGCAGGCGGTCATCGATCGCGTCGGCGTCGATGCCGCCCGGGGGCGCGCGCTCGACCGGGTGATGCTGGCCAGGGTGCTAGCCGAACGGGCACTGCGCATCGGCGACCCGACGGCGGCCCGACGAGCGGTCTCCACCGGGATCCGCGTCGTGGCGACCATGCAGGCGACACTGGGGTCGCTGGAAACCCGGGCCCACGCCGCCCAGCTCGGTGCCGACCTGGTCGAGTTCGGCGCCCGTCTGGCGGTCGCCGACCGGCGACCACGCGAGTTGCTGGAACGGATCGAGGCGATGCGGACGATGGTCTGGCGGGCTCCCCTCGTACGGCCACCCGACGACGAACGGATCGCCGAAGCGCTGGCCCGGCTTCGATTAGCCGAGACCCAGGCCGGCGACCCCGACCTCGCGCCCGGAGAACGTGACGCAGCCGAGCGCCGACGGCTCCGTCTCGAACGGACGATCCGCGACCTCGGCCGACGGGCGCGCGTCGATGATGCCCAGCGGGTCGCTCCGCTCTCGGCTCGCGCGGCGGTGTCCGACGCCGTCGGAGCCGTCGCCGCGTACGGTGATCGTCAACTGTTGGCGTACGCCCACCTCGACGACCGTCTGCTGGCGGTCAGCGTCGAGCGGCGTCGAACCCGAATTCACGATCTGGGTCCCGCCGCGGGGATCACCGACCTCATCGATACCTGCTCGTTCGCCCTCCATCGGCTCAACCGAGCGGGCCTGTCGCCGGCCTCGGCCGACGCGGCGCGCCACGCGTTGGGCGATGCCCTCGGCGCGTTGGCCGTGCGGTTGCTGCCCCCACAGGTGCTGCGATCGGACCGCCCGTTCGTCGCGGTCCCCACGGGAGTGCTCCACGGCGTTCCGTGGAGCGCGCTCCCGCCGCTGCATCGACGACCGGTGAGCGTCAGCGCATCGCTTGGCGGCTGGTCGGTGAGCGCTCGATCAGCCGCATCCAACGCGGCCCGCCGCCGCTCCGAGGGACACGACGCTCGGAGGGACGCCCTGGTAGCGCTGGTCGCAGGACCCGGTCTCGACCACGCCGAGCGCGAGGTCATGACGATCGCCGAGCGGTACCACCTCCCGACCGTCCTCACCGACGACGTCACCGCCGCCTCCGCCCTCGCCGTCATCGACGGCGCCGACCTCGTGCACCTTGCCTGCCACGGACGGTTCCGCTCCGACAACCCCCTGTTCTCGACCCTCACGATGACCGACGGCCCGGTGAACGTCTACGACCTCGAACGCAGTGCCATGCCCGAGATCGTGGTCCTCTCGGCGTGTAGCGCGGGTTCGTCGACCGCCCTCAGCGGCGGCACCCTCCTCGGGCTCGCGAGCGCCCTCAGCGCGTTCGGGGCCTCCGGAGTCATCGCTCCGCTCACGCCGGTCAACGACGATCAGCTGGTCGGGCTGATGGACCGCCTTCACGAGGGGCTGGCCGACGGCGATCTCGGCAGCGAGGCGCTCGCGACGGCGGCGGTGCACCACGACGGCCGAGTCGACCCGGTCGCCGCCAGCTTCCTCGTCTACGGGGCCTGAGGGTGAGAGCCGCGACCCGGCGACGAATTCGGTCGTTCGCAGGTATCAGGCACCGGCGCCGAGGCTCACGAGAGCGTGGCCAGTCGACCAAGTCCCGCGACGGTTGCGGACGTAAGCTCCGCCCGCGTGGAGGCTGAACAGCTGCTTGCCAAGGTCGTCGCCGGCGACGAACGGGCATGGCACGAGGTCGTCGACCGTTTCGCGGGGTTGGTGTGGTCGGTCGCCCGCTCGTATCGACTCCCCAACGCCGTCACCGAAGACGTGGTCCAGACCGTCTGGCTGCGCCTCGCCGAGCACGCCGCTCGCATCCGTCAGGCCGACCGGCTGGCCGCATGGCTGGCGACGACGACACGCAACGAAGCGTTGCGGGCCGTGCGCCACGTTCAGCGCAACACCCCCAGCGACCGGTTCGCCGAGCGAGCCGACGACACGCTGATGACCATCGACGAGCGGGTGAGCGACGACGTGACGCTCAACGCCGTGCTCGAAGCCTTCGCCGAGCTCTCGCCAGAGGACCAGCAGCTCATGCGGCTGCTGTGCACGGTGCCACCGCTCGACTACCAGACCATCGCCGACATGCTCGGACGACCGATCGGCAGCATCGGGCCGACACGGGCGCGTTGCCTGACGCGCCTGCGCAAGCTCCTCCCCCCAGGAATCGACCCAAAGGAAGGTTTGTCATGACTCCCCATGATGACCACCTCATCGACCTCGTCGGTCAGGCACTCCGCGCTGCGGACCCCGTCCCCGACCACGTCGTCACCCACGCCCGCGCCGCCTGGACCTGGCGAACCATCGACCAGGAACTGGCCGAGCTCGTCTTCGACTCGTCGACCGAGCTCGCCGGCGTGCGCAGCGAGGACACCGCCCGCCAGCTGACCTTCCGCTCCCCCGGCGTCGAGATCGAGGTCATGGTCCCCGACGCCGGCTCGCGCCGCATCGTCGGCCAACTGATCCCACCCGCCGAGCAGACGGTGCGTCTCGTCGTCGGCGATGGCGACACCGTGATCGAAGAGCCCAGCGACAGCCTCGGCCGCTTCACCTTCGAGTCCGTGGCACCCGGGCCGGTGAAGCTCGCCGTCGTCGACGACGACGGCCGCCAGCTCGTCACCACCGAGTGGGTCCTGCTCTAGATCCTTCGTTCTGACGTGACCTCGCGGCGCCCGGACCTCTCAGCTCAGCTCAGCGCCGAGACGATGTCGGTAGCGGCGAAATCGTCGCCCTTGAACAGCAGCGGGAGCGACAGCGTGCGGGCGAGGGCGTAGCTGCAGCAGTCACCGAAGTTCAGCCCCGCTGGGTGTCGGCCCTTGCCGTATCGGCTCCATGCCGTCCGAGCGGCTCGGGCCTGCGCTTCGTCGAGCGAGCGGATCTCGATGCCCGCCCGCTCGATGAACTCGTCGAGCGAACGCACACCGTCGGCGCCGGTTCGGGCTTCGACGACGATCGAGATCTCGACCAACGTCGCTGCCGACATGAGCCGCACGTCGGCAGCCTCGATGCGTTCGTTGATGACTCGGCGCTCCGGCTCGTCGAAGAGCACGGCGGCGAGCGCCGAGGAGTCGATCACCATCAGGTCGCCAGACCGTGTTGGTCGTAACCGAGGATCTCGTCGGCCGAGCGATCGTCGAGCACCGGCAACTCGGCAACCCGGAGGGCGATGGCGTCGAGATCGTCGGCCAGCGTCCGGCCCTGGGCCTGACGGCGCACGCGAGCGAGGCGGTCACGAAGCGCCTTCGTGACCGCCTCGGTCTTCGTCTCGCCGGTCGTCGCTGCCAACTCGGCTGCCAGCCGCTCTGTCTCGGGGTTGCGGATGTTCAAGGCCACGACTCGCCTCCTCTCGCGACGTGAGTGCGTGGTGTAGCTGTACCTCTCCGATACTACACAGCGGTACCGAACCTCACGCCGTGACGTCGCGGCGACGGACGACCACGATCGTGACGATCACCGCGACCAGGGAGTAGGCGGCGAGAGTGACGAGTGCTCGACCCGTCGAGACGCCGGTCGAGCCCTCGTTGGTCACGGCCCGCATCAACAGACCGGGGAACCACCGGGGGGCCAGGTCGAGATCCTCGCCGAGGACGTTCTCGATCGGTCCGAACCAGATCAGTGCGGCCCCGATGCCGACCGGCACCGAGCGGGTCACGACACCGAGCGCGGTGCCGAGCACGATCGTCACGGCGAGGAAGATCCACGAGCGGCCGACGTCACCGAGTGCCGCCGCCAGCCCGTCGACCGACCACCACGCCGACGGGTCGACGCCCTCACCCGAGGCGAGCAGGCGCGCCACGGCCCACGTGATCGCCGCACCGGCCGTCAGCGCCACTGCCGACACCACGAACATGGCCGTCAGCTTCCCGCCGAGCACGACGAAGCGGCGCGGCTGACGCAGCAGCATCGTGCGGAACGTGCCACGGGAGAACTCGGCGGCGACGGAGGCGATGAACGCGGCGAGCAGGAACGCCGTGAGGAACCCGACCGTCTGGGCGAACAGCAGCGTGCCGCCACCGGCCTCGGTCATCGCCTCGATCGTGATCGGCTGCTCGAGCGGGGTCCCCCCGGCGGTCGCGGCCGGTTCGAGGGACCGCATGCCGACGACGGTCCCGCCGACCGCCAGCACGGCGGTGGCGAGTCCGACCCCGACGACCGACCGCCGACGGGTCAACTTGATCAGGTCGGCGCGCACCGCTCGCACGTAGCCGGCGACGGCAGAGGTTCGTCGCGCGGCGCCGATGGTGGTGGCTGGTGCCGCGGCGATCGGGGCGAGGCTCATCGGGTGGCTCCTTGGACGAGGTCGAGATAGCGGTCTTCGAGGGTGCGCATCGCCGGTGCCAGCTCGGCCAGCACGACGCCGTGCTCGTGAGCGGCGCTGTTGAGCTGGGCGGCGAACGCGCGGGGGTCGCATCCATCCGGCACGGAAACGAGCACGTGATCGTCATCGGCGGTCGGGTCGTGATCGCCCGTTCGCAACAGGGCGACGAGACGGGGGAGGTCGCCGGGCTGCGCCGGCGCGATGCGCACGACACCGTCAGAGCTCGATCCAGTGATGCCGGCGGCGGGCCCGGCGTAGATGCCGACGCCCCGCTCGATCACGATCAGCCAGTCGCAGACCTGTTCGATCTCGCTCAGGAGATGCGACGAGACCAGCACGGTGCGGCCGTCACCGGCGACCCGCTCGATGATCTCGCGCACCTCGCGGCGGCCAATCGGATCGAGACCGTTCGTCGGCTCGTCGAGGATCAGCAGCTCGGGATCGCCGAGGAGGGCACCGGCGATCCCGAGGCGCTGCTTCATGCCCAGCGAGTAGTCGCCGAACCGATCGGCCCCGCGCTCGTCGAGCCCGACCAGGTCGAGCAAGGCGGGGATGCCGCCGGTGTCATGACCGGCGAGCGTGGCGAGCACCCGCAGGTTCTCACGGCCGGTCAACCCCGGGTACAGGGTCGGGCCCTCGATGAGGGCGCCGACGCGGTCGAGGAACTCGACGGGCCGGTCCAGGGCGGCGCCGAGCACGCTGCCCTCCCCGGCGGTCGGCGTCACGAGCCCGAGCAGCATCGCCATCGTGGTCGTCTTCCCGGCACCGTTCGGGCCGATGAAGCCGGCGACGACGCCGCGGGGCAGCTCGAAGTCGAGCCCGTCGACGGCGCGCCGGGCGCCGTAGGTCTTGGTAAGGCCGCGCACCCTGATGGCGGCGGCGGCGGGATCGAAGTACATGGCGTCCACCGTGACGATCGATGCCCTGCGTGTCGTCATGCCGGTGTGGAGATCCCGACGCGACAACCGTCGGAGGCGGTGCGATCAACCGGCGGTGACAAGACCGTGCTGATACGCGAACACGACGAGTTGGGCGCGGTCGCGGGCGTGCAGCTTGGTCATCGCCCGGCTGACGTGGGTGCGAATCGTGGCCGGGCTGACATACCAGTCGGCGGCGATCTCGTCGTTCGAGCGACCGCGGGCGACTTCGACGACGACGGCCCGCTCACGCTCGGTGAGATGGTCGAGCGCCGCCGGACGAGCGTCGGTCGCCTGGGGCCGGGCGGCGAACTCGGCGATCAGGCGGCGCGTCACCGACGGCGACAACAGCGACTCCCCCGCGGCGACGACCCGAACGGCACGGACCAGTTCGGCGGGGTCGGTGTGCTTGACCAGGAAGCCCGCCGCACCGGCCCGGAGGGCTTCGAACAGGTACTCGTCGAGCTCGAACGTGGTGAGGATCAGCACCCTCGTGGGGCCAAGCACGGGATCGTCGGACACGGCCCTGGTCGCCCCCAGGCCGTCCAGCACCGGCATGCGGATGTCGAGGAGGGCGACGTCGGGCCGCTCGGCGCGGATCAGGTCGAGGCCGGCCTCGCCGTCGGTGGCCTCGCCGACGACTTCGATGTCGTCCTCGGCATCGAGCAGCGCGCGGAACCCGGCCCGGACGAGCTGCTGGTCATCGACGAGCACGACGCGGATCACACTTGCACCTCACGAGGCGGCCACGTCACGCGCACCCGGAAGCCGCCGGTTGACCCGGCTCCGATCTCGGCGACGCCACCGGTGCCTTCGGCCCGCTCACGCATGCCGACGAGCCCACGGCCGAGCCCGGCGGTGTCGTCGGTCGAGGGCGGCCCGGCACCGTTGTCGTGGACCTCGACGACCAGTCCGTCGGATGCGGAGACGGCGACCCGGGCACGATCCATGCCGCTGTGACGGACCACGTTGGTCAGCGCCTCCTGCACGATGCGGTAGGCGGCCATCGAGACAGGGGGCGCGACGGCGGCCA
>JBKEAH010000284.1:0-32807 GCA_047972065.1 Desertimonas sp. | reverse complement strand
GGCAACAACACCGGCTCGCTCAGCCTCTACAACCGGGTGGCCGGGTTCGATCCGGACTCGCCCGAGGGTGTCAGCAACTATGGCGACGGCCACGAGCCGGGCTACTGCGACCCAGCCCTCGACCCCGACAACAGCACGGCGGCGACGTGTGCCCTGATGCCCAACGGCAACGCCAGCAACGACCAGATCGGCCCGGTGACGTGGATCATGGGTCCGGGATCGTTCGCCAAGTACCTCTTCGACGTCACCACCATCAACTCGTCGAGCTACACCATCCTGCCCGGCATGGGCTCCAACCATGACGGCGCGGCGACGATGCAGCCCGGCCAGGTGGTCGACGCCTACGTCGCCTGGAACAACAACTATTCCAGCGAGCCCTACATCGACTCGCGGGTCTGCGACATCTTCGACAACACGATGGCGACGCTGGTGCCGTCGTCGGAGACCGTGACCGGCGGCTCGCCCGGCGTCTACGCCTGGGTCGGCGTCTCCGGTGGCCCCGCCGGGGTGTCGGCGGCCGCCTATCAGAACCGCTGGATCTTCGAGTACGCCCACATCCCCCTCAGCGGCGACGACCCGATCACCGGGCCGCTCGATCCCGTGACGGGCCGGTTCCCCGGCACCTGGGCCAGCCAGTCGGCGGCGCGCTGCAACGACGACGCCGCGACCTGGTCGACCGACCCCACGGCCATCGGCGTGGCGCAGGTCAACGCCGTGCGGATCCGACCGGCCACCGACCCCGCCACCGGCGAGCCCTACACCCAAGCGGTCGGGGAGAACGTCCGGCTGCACTTCGGCATGCGGCTGCTCACCCACTTCGCCGGCGGACCGCAAGCCGGCGAGGTGATCCCGGCCGGCACCGTGTTCGCCAACTACGGCGGGGTCCACGCCCAGGGCTACTTCCAGACCGGTGGAGGGTGGTCGGGCCGCCGCTACCTGCCGTCGCCCGAGAACGCCTACACCGACGGTGACCGGGTCACCGTCGTGGGGAACGTCCCAGCGATCCAGAAGCGCACCATCAGCGTCGACGGGCGTGGTTCGGGGGTCGCCGATTTCGGGCTCACCGGCACCGCCCAGGCCGGCGACGAGGTGATCTGGGAGGTCGTCGCCACGCTCAGCGCGATGGTGCCCGACCCGATGCCTGTCGACAACGTGGTGATCACCGACGTCTTGCCGGTCCACACCACCTACGACCCGGCGTGCACCGCCGAGATCACCGGCGGCACACCCGCTGATGAGGTCTTGCTGGACACGCCCGCTGCCGGGCGGACCACCCTGCGGTGGCATCTTGGCACCGTCACCCCGAACGTCGACATCCAGAATCGGCGCATCTGCACGACGACCAACCCGTTGGCACCGACCAACACCAACCTGGTCAACGAGACCAGCATCTTCGGTGACGGCTTCGCGTCCCGCCCCTCCGACACGCACACGGTGACGCTCGACAACGCCGGCGGGCTCCGTCTCTTCAAACAGGTCGACGCCACGCTCGACCTGATGAACGACGATCAGCACTACACGCTGACGGTGCAGAACCTGTCGCTCACGCTGTCGGTGGCGGCGGTGACGGTGATCGACGTGTTGCCCTACGTCGGTGATGGAACCGGGTCGCTGCCGCGCAACCCCGCCTCGGCCTTCAGCGGCGACCTGGTCCTGGCCGGCGCGCCGAGCGTCACACAGACCGGTGGCGCGGCGGCCGGTGGTGAGATGCAGTACACCGCCGACCCGCCGGCGACGGTCGATCAGAACCTCAACACCAACACCAGTACGTGGTGTACCGAGGCCGACTTCGGTGACGCCGGCTGCCCGGCATCGTTCGCCGACGTCACCGCGATCAAATGGATCGGCACCGATCTGCTGACGCCGATCGGGGCACGGGCGACGAGCGGGTTCCACATCGGCTTCGACGTCACCGCCGGTGACGCTGCCGAGCCGTTCTCCGACGCCGCCAACGCCGCCGGCGACCGCTACGCCAACCGCTTCACGGCGTTCTCGTCGACGTTCGCCGGCGCCGGAGGCCTTCAACTGCTCGCCTCCAACCGCGTCGGCGTCGTCACCGTCGGCCAGTCCGTCGGTGACCTGGTGTGGGAGGACGTCGATGGCGATGGTGCCTACGACGCCGCCATCGACGAGCTGGTACCCGACGGCACCCCCATCGAGCTGTGGTACCGGCCGGCGGCCGGCGACCCCATCGAGGTGGCGACGACGACCACCACCGGGGGCACGTTCCACTTCACCGGCCTGCCCGTCGGCGACTACTTCGTGCGCATCCCGGCGACGGCGTTCGCCGCCGGTGGTGTGCTCGAGGGTTGGTCGATCACGCCGGCCCCGGCATCGTCGGATCCCGACGAGAACGACGACGCGTCGCACGACTCGCGCGAGGACGCCGACGGGAACATCGACTCGACGGTGTTCAACCTGGACGCCACGGTCACCGCCGGCGTCGCCCACGGCGACGAGCCGCTCGGTGAGGACATCCACGGCGTCGGCGATGCCAACGACTCGATGTCGAACCTGGCGATCGACCTGGCGCTGGTCCGGCCACCGGCGATCGACCTCGAAAAGGAGGTCTGCCTGCTCGCCGACAACAGCTGTGATCCGGCCGCGGCGATCGGAGAGGGTGGCTGGTCGACCGACGACGTCGACGGCGTGGGACCCGACACCGAGACGACCGTCCGCCAACTCGGCGCCACGGCGCGATGGCGCATCGTCGTCACCAACACCGGTCGCCAGCTGTTGACCGACGTGACGGTGACCGACACCGTCGTCGCGCTCTGTGCCCGCACTCCCGACGACGAGGCCGACCTGGCGTCGATGATGCCCGGCGACGTCGTCACATGGACCTGTGACTCGCCCGATCTCACCGGGGACATCACCCCCAACACCGCGGAGGTGACCGGCAACCCGCCCGGCGGCCAGGACCCCGTGACCGACATCGACACCGCCAACGTCGAGATCGCACCACCGGGCTCGCTGACCCTGGTCAAGGCCGTCCTCGACGCCGTCGACATCGACGGGCTCGGTGATCTCGCCGAGTTCCCGGTGACGGTCACCTGCGTCGACCCGCGGGGGACCGAGAGCACCCACGACATCACCGTCGCCGCCGACGGCACGCCGACCACGATCACCGACATCGCCGCCGGTTCGACGTGCTCGGCGGTCGAGACCGACACCGACGGTGGCGTCGTCACCGTGGACCCGACCGATGCGGTGACGATCGAGTCGCCGCCCACCGCCGGCCCGGTGATCACGCTGACCAACGCCTACCCGGGTGTTGTGCTGACCAAGTCGATCATCGATCCGCAGCCGGTGGTCGCCGACGACGGCACGGTCACCGTGACCTACGAGCTGGTGGTGACCAACCCGACCACCCTCGACACCACCTACGACCTGGTCGACGAGTTGCGCTTCGGTTCCGACATCACCATCGAGTCGGCCACGGTGACCAACACCGCCGGTGACGTCACGGTGGCAACGGACTGGGACGGCCAGGGCGCGACCACCATCGCGACCGCTGTCGCCATCGCCGCCGGGGGGGAACATCGCTACGAGGTCGTCGTGTCGGCGACGGTCGCACTCTCGATCACCACCGAAGCCGCCGACTGCAACCTCGGTGAGGGCGAGACCGGCACCGGGTTGCTCAACACGGCCGAGGTCGCCTACGAGGGTCAGACCCAGGAAGCCGAGGACTGCGCACCGGCCGAGCTCCCCGAGCCCGGCACGTTGACCCTGCAGAAGGCGATCGACGATCCGATCACCACCGACGAGCTCGGTGACGCCGCGTCGTTCCCGGTCACCGTCAGCTGCGTCGACCCGCAGGGTGGCACCGAGACGTTCGAGGTCGAGCTGGCCGCCGACGGCACGCCGGTCACCATCGAGGGTCTCGCCGCCGGCTCCGCGTGCACGATCGAGGAGACCGACACCGACGGTGGGACCGTCGAATACTCGGTCACCAACCCGGTGGAGATCCCCGCCGGCGGCGATGTCGCCGACACGTTGACCAACCGGTTCCCGGGGATCGCCATCGCCAAGTCGGTGATCGACCCGGCTCCGGCGACTGGTGACGATGGCGCGCTGGCCGTGACCTACGAGATCACCGTCGAGAACCTGGCCTCGGTCGCCGGCACCTACGACCTCGTCGACGAGCTGCGGTTCGGAGACGGCGTCGAGGTGACCTCGTCGACGGTGACGAACACGGCCGGTGGCGTCACCGTCGACGCCGGTTGGAACGGTCTCGACGCGGTCACCGTGGTCACGGCGGCGGCCATCGACGCCAGGGCCGTCCACACGTTCCAGGTGACGGTGACGGCCAACGTCGCCGCCGTGTCGACCGGACGGGCCGCCGACTGCACCCTCGACGGGGGCGAATCGGGCACCGGTCTGCTCAACCAGGCGACCGCGACCTACGCCGGCGGCCCGGTGGCGGCTGAGGACTGCGCCACCTTCACCCTCGTCCCCGACCCGCTGCCCACACCGACGAGTGTCGGCGGCGTGGTCGAGACCACCCCCGAGACCACTCCCGAGACACGTCCCTTGCCCTCGACGGGCTCCGACACCAGCGCGACCCTCAAGCTGGCGGCGGCACTCGTCGTACTCGGCGGGTTCCTGGTCGTGGCGATGTCAATCCGCCGCCGTCGCGCGACCAGCTGATCCCTGACCCGTGACCCGCTCAACCGAGCGGGTCACGGTGCCGAGGTGCAACATCGCGACGATCGGCGGCGTCAGCCGGCGACTCGTCAGCCGGCGACTCGTCGGGCGGCGCGGTAGGTGTCGCGGCGATGACGGGCGTCGACGGCGGGGGCGACGGTGGTCCCGGTTCCGAGCCGCCAGCGGGTGGCGACGTCGGCGAACGTGTCGCCGGTGGCGACCACCGCGGCCTGGACGGCGGCACCGGTGGCGACGGTCTCGTCGGTGTCGGCGACGATGACCTCACGCCCGGAAAGATCGGCGAGTCGTTGGCGGTATGCCCCCGAACGGGCACCACCACCGACGAGGAACAGGCGCCCGCCGACCGAGGCACCGGCGGCGGCGAGCGCGTCGACCCCGTCGAGCAGCCCGCACAGCACGCCGTCGTGGGCGGCAAGGGCCAGTTGGGCGCGCGTGGTCGTCGTCGTCAGGCCGTGGAACGAGCCGGTGGCATCGGGCCGATTGGGCGTGCGCTCGCCGTCGAAGTACGGCACGACCGCCACGTCGCCGGGATCGTCGACCGTCGCCAACGCCAGCTCGGCCAGCCCGGCCGGATCGACGCCGAGCCAGCGGGCGACGGTGTCGGTGACCTTGGTCGCGTTGAGCGTGCAGACCAGCGGGAGGAACTCGCCGCTGGCGCTGGCGAACCCGGCGACCGCACCGGACGGATCGCGGGTCGGCGTCGCCGACACGGCGAACGCCACCCCCGAGGTGCCCAGCGAGATCGCGACGTCACCCGGCCGCAGACCGAGCCCGAGCGCCGCGCCCGCGTTGTCGCCCGTTCCTGGCCCGACGATGATCCCGGCGGGTAGTCCCAGCGTCCGGGCGGCCTCGGCGGTGAGCGGCCCCGCCGGCTCGGTGGGGCCGAGCACCCGTGGCATCGCGGCCTGGAAGGAGGTGTCGCCGATCGCGGCGGCGAGGAGCTCGTCGCGATGTGCGTCGGTGACCGGGTCGTACCACCCGGTGCCCGAGGCGTCGCCACGATCGGTGACGTGCTCGCCGGTCAGCCGCCAGGTGAGGTAGTCGTGCGGCAACATCACGCGGCGGGTCCGGGCCAGCACGTCGGGCTGGTGCTCGGCGACCCAGGCCAGCTTGGTGATCGTGATCGACGGCACCGGGATCGTCCCGACCAGCTCGGCCCAGCGCTCGGCCCCGATCTCACGGACCATCCGCGCGGCGTGCGACGCCGAGGTCGTGTCGTTCCACAGCTTGGCCGGTCGCAACGGATCGCCGGTGTCGTCGGTCAGCACCAGGCCGTGCTGTTGGCCCGCCACGGCGATGGCGACGACATCGTGGCGGAGGGCACCCAGCTCGCCGATCGCGGCGACGAGCGCCCGCCACCAGTCCCGCGGCTCCTGCTCCGACACCGGTGGGAACGTCGCGGGGTGCGGCGCCTGGCCGCGACCGACCACCTCCCCGGTGTCGAGCCGCCGGGTCTCGACCTTGGTCGACTGCGTCGACGAGTCGACCCCGATCACGACGGCTTCGGCGCCGGCGTCGGAATCCGTCATCGGGTGCGTTCGATGTGGCGGGCGACGACGTTTTCGAGCTGTTCCTGTCGACCCGACACCGGGACCGGTTCATCACCGTCTTCCTGGCGCTCGCGCAACGAGGCGAGCGTGACCTTGCTCTCGATGATCTCGGTACCCAGGGCGCCCTCCCAGCCGGCGTAACGGTCGACTCGGAACGCGTCGAGCTCGCCATCGTCGATGATCGCCGCCGCCGCCAGCAGCGCCCGGGCCATCGTGTCCATGCCGCCGATGTGGGCGTGGAAGAGGTCCTCGCGCGAGATCGACTGGCGGCGCAGCTTGGCGTCGAAGTTGAGCCCGCCGGTGGTGAACCCACCACCACGGAGGATCTCGACCATCCCCAGGGTCATCTGCTCGACACTGACCGGGAAACGGTCGACGTCCCAGCCCAGGCGGTCGTCACCGGCGTTGGCGTCGATCGACCCGAAGATCCCCGCCGCGACCGCCATCGCCACCTCGTGGGCGAAGTCGTGACCGGCGAGGGTGGCGTGGTTGACCTCGATGTTGACCTTGACGTCGGCGGTCAGGTCATAGCGCTGGAGAAACGCCCACACCCCGGCCACGTCGTAGTCGTACTGGTGCTTGGTCGGCTCGAACGGCTTCGGCTCGATCAGGATCGGTCCCTCGAAGCCGATGGTGTGCTTGTGCTCGACGACCATCGACAGGAACCGGCCGAGCTGATCGAGCTCGCGGGTGAGATCGGTGTTGAGCAACGTCTCGTACCCCTCGCGGCCGCCCCACAGCACGTAGTTGGCGCCGCCCAATCGGTGGGTGGCGTCGAGGCAGTTGGCCACCTGTGCGGCGGCGTAGGCGAACACCTCGGGGTCGGGGTTGGTGGCGGCCCCGGCCATGTAGCGCGGGTGCCCGAACAGCTTGGCCGTGCCCCACAGCAATTCGAGCCCCGTGCGCTGCTGGTGCTCGGCGGCACGATCGACCATGTGGGCGAAGTTCGCGGCCGTCTCGGTGAAGGTCGAACCCTCCGGGGCGATGTCGAGATCGTGGAAGCACCAGAACGGCACCGTCAGCTTCGACATGAACTCGAACGCGGCGTCCATCTTCTGCTCGGCGGCGGTCAACGGGTCGAGATCACGCGCCAGCCACGGTCGGTCGAGGGTGCCGTCGCCGAAGATGTCGAAGCCGTCCCAGTTGAAGCTGTGCCAGTAGCAGGTGGCGAAGCGCAGGTGGTCGCGCATCGTGCGCCCCGCCACCACCCGCGAGGCGTCGTACCAACGGAACGCCAAGGGATCGTCGCCATCGGGCCCCTGGAACGGGATGGTGTCGACGCGATCGAAGAACGAGCTCATGGGATCTCCCTGGTGACGAGGCGCCCGGCGACGGACTCGACGGTGTAGATGCCGATCGGCCGGCGGGCGGGTTTGCGCACGACCTCACCGCTGCGGGCGTCGAAGCGGGCGTTGTGTTTGGGGCATTCGATGCACCCGTCGACCAGGGCGCCGCCGGCGAGGTGGACCTCGGCGTGGGTGCACAACCCGTCGGCGAGGACGACGTCGTCGGGGGACAACCGGCACAGCACGAAGGTGCGTTCGGCCACGTCGATGCGGCGTAGCTCGCCGACCGCCAGGGTGTCGGCGGCACCGAGGTCGAGGGTGCCGTCGGGCCCGTGGGTCCAGTTGGTCTCGCCGACATCGATCCGTCCGTGGGCGCCGGGGACGTCGGGCACCTCGAGCGGGATCTCGTAGCTCGGGTCGCGATGTTGGCGGGCCAGCGCCGTCCAGATCTGACGGTAGGCGGCCACCGTGTTGGGTAGCGGTGCCGGCAGCTGGTCTTTGATCTCGGCGTGCAGCGCCGGCAGGGCCGGGTACGGGACGCTCGGGAACATGTGGTGTTCCACGTGGTAGTTCATGTTGAGGTACAGGAACCGGAAGACCGGGTTCATGTAGACCGTGCGCGTGTTGTAGCGATGGTCGAGCACGTTCTCGCGCAGTCCAGCGTGTTGCGTGATGCCGAAGAACAGCACCATCCACATGCCGTAGACGGTTGGTCCGCCGATGAAGAGGATCGGCAGCGGGGTCCAGGCCAGCACACTCCACGACGCGGCGGCGACGATGATCGCCACGAAGGCGCGGGCCTCACGGATGACCCGTCGGTGCTCGCTGGACGGCACGATCTCGGCGGCGTCGGCATCGAGACCGACCGTGGCGTGACGCACCTGTCGGGGGAACAGGTCGACGATGCCGGGGATGCCGGTGAACTTGAACGCGGTGCGGGCGACGTCGGGTGGGCGGGTGAAGGCGATCTCGGGGTCGCGTCCGACGATGATCGTGTCGGTGTGGTGGCGGTAGTGCGACCATCGCCACAGGGTCGGGCCGCGCAACAGCATGAACGACGCGAGCGGGTAGATCGCGTCGTTGGCCCAGCGGGTGCGGAAGGCGGTGCCGTGGCCCATTTCGTGCCAGCGCGGATCGGACGCCCCGCCGTAGAGCGCTCCATAGATGGCGAACGCCGGGATCGACCACCACGACCACACCGTCGCGTACGCCCACAACCCGCTGCCGACCAGCAATGCCAACCACAGCACGGCGTCGGCCGTGGCGCGCCCATTGGTGCGCGCCTGCAGCTGGCGGAGGCGGGCGGGGTCGATGTCGGCGAGGAACCACTCGGCGTTGGCCAGGCCGTTGTCGACCGCGGCGTCGTGCGCCGCTCCCGTCAGCCCGTAGTCCACCGTGGTCACGGCACGGTCTCCCAGTGCCCGGAGTCGCACGACCGCAGCCACGCCGATTGGAACCGGACGAAGGCCAACGCGGCGTCGAAGCCAGGGTCGTGCGGTTCACCACGGGCGACGGCGGTGAGGAACTGGTGGCCCTCGATGACCTTGAGGTCCTCGTAGCCGATCGCGTTGGCGTCGCCGGGCACGAACACCCCGTGGAACGGGTAGCGCTCGCCGCCATAGACCGTGGTGTAGCCACGCGGGGCGCGCCCGGTCTCGTCGACGAGGAACACGCGCAGCTCGTTCATCGTCTCCAGGTTCCACGACAACGCACCCCGGGTGCCGTAGACGTCGAAGGCCATCTGCGACTCCGGGCCGACGATCGTGCGCGACGACTCGAACGTGCCGCGGGCGCCATTGGCAAAGCGGACGAGCGCGGCCGCGTAGTCCTCGTTGGTGACCGTGCCGGTCGGGTCGCCGGGGGCGCCGCGGTCGTAGTGGGTGCCGCCCTGGCGGGGGAGCGGCCGCTCGGGGATGAACGTCGCCATCGTCCCGGTTACGTCGTCGATCGGTCCGATCAGCATCGTGGCGAGATCGACGGCGTGCGACAGCAGATCCGACGACACGCCGTGGCCGCCCTCGTCGAGGAGGAACCGCCACGACAACAAGCCGAGTGGGTCGGCGCCGTAGGTGGAGAAGAAGCGTCCGCGGTAGTTGGTGATCTCGCCCAACGCCCCGTCGTCGATCAGCGTCTTGGCGTGCTGCACCAGCGGCGCCCAGCGGTAGTTGTACCCGACCCCGCTGATCACCCCGGCGGCGGCCGCCGCGGCGGCGATCCGTTCGGTCTGGGCCGGTGTGCCCCCGACCGGCTTCTCACAGAACACGGCCTTGCCGGCCGCCGCGGCGGCGACGGCGATCGGTTCGTGGAGCATGTTGGGGGCGGTGACATAGACGACATCGACGTCGTCGCGGTCGATGACCTCGATCCACGACGCGGTCGCGTCGGCGAAGCCGAAGTCGTCGACGGCCCGTTGCCGACGTGCCGCCACGCTGTCGGCGCACACGACCAGCGCGGCGTCGAAGCAGCGGTTCGGGAACAGCGAGGCGATCCGTCGCGCCGAGCGGGCGTGGGCCTGGCCCATCCAGCCGAACCCGACGACACCGATCCCGAGGCGACGACGGGTCGGCGGCGTCACTCGAGGTCCTCGTGACTGACCGCGCCCGAGGCCTCCAACTCGTGTTCGAGCGCCTCGAGCTCGGCGCCGCCGGCCATCAGCCGGGTGAGCTCCTCGATCGAGATCTCGTGCTTGGCGAACGAGCCCATCGACTGACCACGGTTGAGGATCAGGAACCGGTTGCCGACCGGGTAGGCGTGGCGCGGGTTGTGGGTGATGAAGATCACCGCCAGGCCCTGCTTGCGGGCTTCGACGATGCGCTTGAGCACCACGCCCGACTGCTTGACCCCGAGCGCCGAGGTCGGTTCGTCGAGGATCAGTACCTTGGCGCCGAAGTAGCCGGCGCGGGCGATGGCGACCGACTGGCGTTCGCCACCCGACAGCGTGCCGACGGGCTGTTCGGTGTCGCGGATGTCGATGCCCATCCGGGCCATCTCCTCCTTGGCGATGCGCTTGGCCCGGTCCTGGTCGATGCGTCGCAGCGGCCCCCAACCCTTGGTCGGCTCCGACCCGAGGAAGAAGTTCCGCCACACCGACATCAGCGGGACCATCGCCAGGTCCTGGTACACGGTGGCGATACCGGCATCGAGGGCGTCGCGCGGCGAGTTGAAGCGGACCTCCTGGCCGTTCATGCGGATGGTGCCTTCGGACTGCTGGTGGGCGCCGGCGAGGATCTTGATGAACGTCGACTTGCCGGCGCCGTTGTCGCCGAGCACACAGGTGACCTCGCCGGCGTTCACCGTCGTCGACACGCCGGAGAGGGCGATGATGTTGCCGTAGTACTTGGAGATGTCGTCGAGCTCCAACAGGTGGTGCTCGCCGGTGTCGGACGTCGCGGTCGTCGCGGCTGCCTGCTCGCTCATCGGCGCATCGCCTCCGCCTTGTCTCGGATGAATCGATTGGCGATCACCGCCGTCAGCAGGATCACGCCCTGGAACAGGAACCGCCAGTCCGACTCCCAACGCGACGCCGGGATCCCGAGGACGGCCATCGACATCACCAGGGCGCCGATGGCGCCACCGAGTGCGGTGCCGTAGCCGCCGGTGAGCAGGGTGCCACCGACGACGGCGGCGATGATGTAGGTGAACTCTTCGCCGTTGCCCTGGTTGGCCTGGATGGCGTTGATGCGGAAGGCGATCAGCACGCCGACCAGCCAGGCGGCCCCGGCCACCAGCATGAACAGCCGGGTCTTGGTGCGGGCGGCGGGGACGCCGACCTGACGGGCGGCTTGGGCGTTGCCGCCGACGGCAAAGGTCCAGCTGCCGAACCGGGTGCGTCCGAGCACCCAGACCATCACGGCGGTGAACCCGGCGAACCACACGATCCGCATCGAGAAGTTGGCGGGGGTGATCCCGCGTTCGAGCTCGTCACCGGTGACGAACATCGTCTTGACGACGAGGCCGGCGGCGCCGACCAACAGACCGGCGGCCATCGCCCGGTTGGCCGCACGGCCGGGCGGCGGGTCGGCCCCGGTGCGTTCGGCGAACATCGTGCCCGCCACGGCCCAGGCGACGAGGCACAGCGCCACGATGAGCAGCACGGCGAATGCCTCGGCCCGGAACTTGTAGGAACCCGACTGGCCTTGCAGGACGAAGGCAGAGATCACGATGACGGCGGCGGTGATGAGTGAGACCGCCGCCTTGGTGGCCATGTTGACGCGGCGGGCGCGGCTGGCGGCGATGAACAAAAAGGTCGCTCCGCCGAGCAGAGCGAGCCCGACCAGCGTCGCCCGGAGGCCTTGGCGGGTGAACGGGAAGATGAAGTTGGCGACGTTGTCGCTGTCCATCACGACGGCGAGCACGAGGCCGACGGCGATGAGCGCCAACCCGGTCGCGGCGGGTTGGACGATCGACGGGGTGAGGTGGATCGACCCCCGGTCGCCGAGCGGTCGGTAGCGCCACATGCCCAGCCCGGCGGCCGCGGCGAGCCCGCCGACGGCGATCAGCACGGCGCCGACGACGGTGCCGGCGGTGGCGTCGGTGAGGTGCATCGTGACGACGCCGGCGATGACACCGAACCCGCCGAGGCCAAGGGTCGACAGCCCGGCGCCGTTGAGGGCGTCGCGAGCGGCGAAGTGCATCTCGTAGACGGCGAAGGTGACGAGGGCGAACCCGGCCAGTAGGCAGACGGTGTAGACGACGTCGCGGCCATCGAAGCTGTGGGTCAGGCGTTGCCAGTCCCCGGCGAAGATCTTGCGCCAGAAGCTGTAGCCCTGGCCCTGGTCCATCCGGCCCATCTCGATCTTGTCGACCAGCCGCTTGGAGAGCCCGAGCTTGAGTCCGATCAGCACGAAGTAGGTACCCAGTGTGACGATGAAGCTCGGCAGCTGGGTGCGGTCGACCATGAAGCCGTTGACCCAGCCGATGACCATGGCGACGCCGAACGACAGGATCAGCCCGAGCCAGATGGGAAACCCGGCGCCGCCGAGGGTCCCGGTCTCCTTGACGAGGAAGATGATCAGGATCCCCATGGCGCCGGTGTTGGCCCCCGAGGACAGGTCGAACTCGCCACCGATCATCAGCATCGACACGGCGACGGCCATGATGCCCAGCGTCGATGCCTGGTCGAGGATGTTCTGGGCGCCGCTGGCAGTACCGAAGGGCACCGAGACGGCCCAGAAGAAGACCCAGATGCCGATGGCGCCGATGATGGCGCCGATCTCGGGTCGTACGAGTGCCTGCTGGAACACGCCACGATGGGCGAGGCGTTCGTCGCCGGGCGCGGTGGTCGGTGTCGTCACGTCGGTCATGCGTTCGGTCTCCTGGCCGGGTCGAGACCCGGTCGGGGCCGGGGCGGAGCACGCCCCGGCCCCCGTTGCGGATCGGTCAGCGGGTGCCGGCTTCGACGAGCGCGGAGACCTGCTCGACGTTGTCGGCGTCGATGAACCCGGGACCCGTCAGCACGGGGAGCCCGCCGCCGACGGTGTTCTGGTTGGTGACGTAGAGGTACAGGAACAGCACCGACAGGTAGCCCTGGAGGTATTGCTGCTGGTCGACGGTGAAGGCCACGTCACCGGCCGCGATGGCGTCGGTGAGCTCGGTGGTGACGTCGAAGCCGCCGACGGTCAGGTCACGACCGAGGCTTTGGGCGGCGCGCAGACCGGACATCGAGATGACCGGGCCGGTGCCCATGAAGCCATCGATGTCGGGGTCGGCCTGCAATGCCGCGGAGATGTTGTTCTCCTGCTCGGTGGTGTTGGCGTCGAGGCCGGCGAACTCGGCGATGACCTCGCCCTCGAAGGTGTCGGCGAGCCCGGCGCAGCGCTCTTCGAGCGCCACGTTCGACTGTTCCTGGATACCGCAGAAGATCTTCGTCGCCCCGGCCTCGTTGAAGCGCTCACCGGCGCCCTGCCCGGCGATGAACTCGGTCTGGCCGACGTGGGTGATCGCCCCGATCTCCTGCCAGTAGTCGACGCCCGAGTTGAGGGTGATGACCGGTGTGCCGCCGCTGACGGCGTCGGTGAGCGGGCCGACCAGCTGGTCGGGGCTGGGCAGCGACGAGGCGATGCCGTCGGTTCCGTCGGAGAGCGCCTGGGCGATCATCTGGACCTGCGCCTCGGGGTCGTTGTTCGACCCCAGCCAGACCAGCTCGACGCCGAGGTCTTCGGCGGCGGCCTCGGCGCCGCGCTGAACGACGGTCCAGAACGGCCCGTCGTCGGAGTGGGTGACCATGTGGAAGGTCAGGTCACCGTCCTCGCTCCCGGCCGATGCCGTGGCCCCGGTGGCGGTGACCGCCAGGGCGGCCGCGGCGACGGCGGCCACGAGCGTGCGCTTGTTCTTCATGTGGGTGCTTCCCCCTGTAGACGTCGATGGACGTGCCGCGATGGACGGGTGCCGTCCGACCCACCACGTGGTCCGATCGACGGCCCTTCCCACAGCAGCTTCAACCCCCGTTGAAGCGCTCTCATCATTGTGCTTCAATCGGGTGACGTCAAGGCTTTGTCGTTTTGTCCTGTCATGGAGGGCACAGAGGGGGACTCGATGGACCGCCCGACGATGGATGATGTCGCCGCCCGAGCCGGGGTGTCACGAGCACTGGTCAGCCTGGCCCTGCGCGGCTCCCCGAAGGTCAGTGCCCGATCCCGTGGGGCGATCATGACCGCCGTCGACGAGCTCGACTATCGACCCAACCTCGTCGCCCGGCAGCTCGCCAGCACCCGCACCCGCACCATCGGCGTGGTCGTCAACGATCTGCACAACCCGTTCTTCCCGCCGGTCACCGATGGCGTGCACAACGCCGCCGGTGACCTCGACTACCGGCTGTTGGTCAGCAGCGCGTTCCGCGACCATGCCGTGGAGGAAGCGGCCGTCGATGCCTTCGCCGGTTCCGGGGTCGAGGGCATCATCCTCGTCGGCACGACGATGGGCCAGGGCGCGATCGAGCATGCCGCCACCCGGGTGCCGTTGGTGGTGGTCACCCGGCCGTTGCGCTCGTCGGTGGTCGACACCGTCAATGGTGACGATCCAGCCGGGGCCCGGCTGGCCGTGCGACATCTCCTCGGTCTCGGCCATCGGCGCATCGCCCATGTGTCCGGTGGGGCCGCGGCGGGCGCGCCCCGGCGGCGGGCGGGCTACGAGCAGGCGATGATCGAGGCCGGCCTCGAGCCGCTGGTGGTGGAGGGATCCTTCACCGAGGCGTCGGGCGCCGCGGCGGCCACGATGTTGTTCGAGCATCACGGCGACTGCACGGCCGTGTTCGCCGGCAACGACCTCAGCGCCCTGGGGGCGCTCGACGTGATCGCCGGGCGTGGTCTCGATGTGCCCGGCGACGTGTCGCTGTGCGGCTATGACAACACCTTCGTCGCCGCGCTTCGACACATCGGTCTGACCACCGTCGACCAGCGCGCCGAGGAGTTGGGGCGCCTGGCCGTCGAGGTGCTGATCGAGCGTCTGGAACAGGGCCGTACCGAGGCGCGCCACGAGACGATGGCGCCGACGCTGGTGGTGCGCGACACCACCGCCGTTCCCCGGCGCTGACACCGTTGATGTTGGCGTCGTCGACATCGTCCGCGTCGTCGGGATGAACGACCGGCATGGACGACCGGCATCGCCAACGCGGGGCGGCGACCCTGACTACGGTGTCGCCGCGCGACGCCCGATCGGGGAGCGCGAACCTCACAAGGAGCGGATGGATGGGATTCCTGGACGATGCCAAGGAGAAGCTGAGCGACGCCGTCGACAAGGCCGGCGACAAGATCGGCGAGGGCCTCGAGAAGGCCGGTGACTTCATCGACGAGAAGACCGGGCGCAATCACGGCGACAAGATCGACGACGGCGTCGACAAGGCCAAGGATGCGCTCGACGGGCTCGACGGCAAGGACGACGACATCCCCAACGACGACCCCGCAGCGGGGGGTCCGGCCGGCACGGCCGGCGCCCCGGGCACTCCCGCGACCTGACGACGGACCCGCACGCGGGCGGTGGCCCCCGCGCGACGTGCCCTTCCACTACTGGGCGGTGGGCATGTCGAGCGAGGCGTCCACCGGCGTGCCGGTCTGGGGCCAGCGCGTCGTCACCGCCGTGCCCCGGGTGTAAAGGCGACGCCCTCGGGCCAGTGCACGTGGTGCTCGTCGAACAGTGAGTCCTTCCAGCCACCGAAGCTGTGGTACGCCATCGGCACCGGGACCGGCATGTCGACCCCGATCATGCCGACCCTGACGCCGCGCACGGAGGTGCGGGCGGCGCCGCCCGAGTTGGTGAACACGGCGGTGGCGTTGCCGTACGGGTTGGCGTTGACCAGATCGGTCGCCGCTTCGACGGTGTCGGCGCGCAGGACCGACAGCACCGGCCCGAAGATCTCGTTGGTGTAGACGTCCATGTCGGGTCACCTGGTCGATCACCGTCGGTCCGACGAAGAAGCCGTCCTCGTGGCCGGCGACCGTCAGGCCCCAACCGTTGACCAGCACCTTGGCGCCCTGGCGCTCGCCGGCATCGACGAACCCGACGAACCGGTAGCGCGACTCGGGCGTGACTATCGGGCCCATCTCACTGCTCGGGTCGCGTCCGGGCCCGACCCTGCCGGCGCGGGCCTGATCCTCGACGAGGCCGAGCAGATCATCGGCGGCCGAACCGACGGCGATGGCGGCCGAGATGGCCATGCAGCGCTCGCCGGCTGACCCGAACGCGGCGGCGGCGAGGTGATGGGCGGCGAAGTCCATGTCGACGTCCGGCAGGACGATGGCGTGGTTCTCGGCTCCGCCGAGCGCCTGCACCCGCTCGCCGCTGCTGGTCGCTCGCTCGCTCGTGGACGTAGCGGGCGATCGGGGTGGAGCCGACGAAGGGACACGGCGGCGACATCGGGATGATCGAGCAGCGGGTCGACGGCGACCTTGTCGCCATGGACGACGTTGAACACGCCGTCGGGCAGCCCGGCCTCGGCCCACATCTCGGCCAGCAGCATCACCGCGCCGGGGTCGCGCTCTGACGGCCTGAGAAGCTGTTCGAATAGTTTGTGCTGTGGAGGTGCCGTATTGTCCTGTGTGGGGTGGGCTGGTCGCATAGTCTGGGTTGATGTCGGATGCACCCGCGGGGATTGTCGCGACCTGGCAGTCCGCACACGGCGATTTGACCGATGACGAGTGGGAACTCGTCGCCGATCTGGTCGCGCCGTCGTCGACGAAGAGCCCGAGCAAGATGGGGCGACCCGCCACGGTGGACCGGCGTCGGGTACTCGACGCGATCTTCTACGTCACCGCGACCGGCTGCCAGTGGCGGGCCCTGCCACGGGACTATCCGAACTGGAACACCGTGCACCGGCTCCACCTGGAGTGGTCCCGCGACGGCACCTGGGAGCAGATCGCTGATCGACTTCGCGGGCTCGTACGGGAACGAGAGGGCCGCAACATCGAACCCTCCGCTGGCGCTGTCGACGCACGCTCGGTGCGGGGCGCGGCGACGGTCACGTCTGCGACCAGGGGCTTCGACGCTGGCAAGCGGATCTCGGGACGTAAACAGTTCGGGCTGGTCGACACCAACGGTCTGCTGCTGGGGGTGTGCGTGTTCCCCGCCTCCGTGTCCGACAACGTCGGCGGGATCGCCGTGGTCGACGTGGTGCGGGCCAAGCTCAACCGCTTCAAGCATCTGTGGTGCGACGCCGGGTTCAAACGCGGCTTCGTGGAGCACTGCCGACACCACCACATCGGTGCCACGACCGTCGCGCGGATCTCCGAACCCGGGTTCCACGTCCTTCCGCGCCGCTGGGTGATCGAGCGAACCTGGTCGTGGATCATGAACCACCGACGACTCCAAGTCGACTATGAACGCGACCCGGCCGTCACCGAAGACTTCATATGGGCCGCCCACTGCCGACAACTCCTCCGCCGCCTCCGTTCATGAAGCGCGCTGGGGCAACATCCGCGACAGCCTCTGACAACTTGAACGTGTCGGTCAGCCACGGCTTCAACCCGAACGCCCGCCAGATCCGCCCCACCGACGACGCCGAGATCCCTGACTTCGCAGCTAGGTCCCGGGTCGACCAATGCGTCGCATCCGTTGGCTTGTCTTCGAGCGTGCGCACGATCACCGCTTCGACCGCGTCATCGCCGATCGTGCGTGGCGCCCCCGGCCGAGGGTCATCGGGCAGACCATCGAGGCCGCGGTCGATGAACCGCTTGCGCCACTTCACCACCGTTGCCTGGTTCACACCGACCTTGTCGGCGACCTCGTTGTTCGACAGACCGTCCGCGGCGAGCAACACGATCCGCGCCCGCTGTGCAATCGAGTGCGGCGCGGTCGGTCGTTTCGACCAACGGACCAGCACCTCCCGATCCTCATCGGACACCACGATCGGAGCTTTGGGACGACCACGACCAGCCACACACCAAGTATGAACCACTCACCACTTCAACGCGAGTGATTTCTGACGCAGGACACTAGCGGACGGCGAGCAGCACCTTCGTCCGGGTGCTCAGCGAGGACTCCCCCCACGTCTCGAACGCGCCTGCCGCGGCGGCGACAGCCCGGTCGACATCGCTGGTCTCGGCCAGCAGCAGGTCGGCCTGACGCCGACCGGTCGCCGGGTTCCACACCCGGCTGGTCCGGGTCGAGTCCCCAGCGGTGATCCCACCGCCGATCCAGTGTGCATTGGCGCTCATGCTTCCTACGTACGCACCATCACCCCAGGTGGCAACCTATTGTCCGAACAAGCTACGGTGCGGTCACCATCGTGGCCGGATGTCCGCTCATGGTCGCCTCGCACCGCATCCAGCGATGCCATGATGTCGTAGTCTCATCACCCAACGAGAGGGAGGCTTGGCGTGGTGAGAACGTGCGTGCGCGCAGTCGTGGTGCTCGCCGGTGTGTTGGCGTCGGCGCCGGTGGCCGCGGCTTCACCGACCAACCCCGCCTGCGATCCGGCGCGAATCGCTGTGGAGCAGATGGGGATGCCCCGGCCGCTCGTCGCCCGGGTCGTCTGGGGATGCAGCGGCATGGCGTCGACGCAGACCGCGCAGATCGTGCCGGGAGACAGCGGTGATCGCGTTCGCTCGCTCCAGCAGGAGTTGGTGGACCGCGGCGCGACGATCGACGTCGACGGACACTTCGGCCCTGGTACCGAGGCGGCGCTCGTCGAGGCCCAAGCAGCTGCCTTCCTGATCGAAGCCGACGGGTACGCGGGGCCTGCGACCCAAGCGGCCCTCGGGATCGGCGATGCGACGCGCTCGTCGTTCGCGACGGCGGACGAGTTCGTCGCCTGGCTCACCACCTGGGTGTACGGCGGTGCCGACACCGGTCTGGCCCCGGACGCGACCTCCGCGCTCGCGCCGGCGGTGGAGTCCGACCGATCGGTGGCGACGTGGACGGTCGACCAGCTCACCGCCGGGCAGCGCAGTGGCGACCGTCGGATCCAAGGGTTCGTCCTCGCCGGTCCCGGCGGGGTCTATGCAGTGATGGACGTCTGTGTCACCGAGACGTCGTCCATCCGCTGGTGTGGCATCTGGTTCCTCCGTCCGCATTGGTAGCGGTCGGCGTGGCGACCGAAGTGAGTGCACACGGCCGACTCCTCCCGACGCGACCATGAGCGACAGCGGGCTGCCGGGCTACGAGCTCGTTGGGAGGATCGGATCGGGCGGCGTCGGTGAGGTCGTCCTGGCGCGGCGCCTGGCGACCGGTGAGGCGGTGGCGATCAAGGCGCTGCGCACCGCCGGTGACCGAGCCGCCTCGTGGAACGCGGCTCGTCGCGAGCTCGAAGCGCTTCGTCGGTTGCGCGGCCACCCCAACGTCGTGCGGCTGGAGGACGTCGTCGTGCGGGCCGGGGTTCCGTACCTCGTGATGGAGTATGCGTCCGGTGGATCCGTCGTCGACCTGCTCGACCAACGTGGTGGACGGCTGCCGGTCGGCGAGGCCGTGCTGATCGCCACACAGACGGCGGCAGCGCTGTCCTTCGCCCACGGGTTGCCGATCCACCATCTCGACGTCAAGCCGCAGAACCTGCTCATCGACCGGTTCGGACAGGTGAAGGTCTGCGATTTCGGGATCGCCGCGATCGTCGGCTCACACGAGTTCCGGACGGGGGTCGACGCGGCGACCCAGCGATACGCATCGCCCGAGCAACTCGACGGTCGGACCACGGTCGGCGCCGCCGCCGACGTCTACATGCTCGGGGCCACGATGGTCGCACTGTTGACTGGGACGCCTGGGGACGCTCGGAGGCTGGTCGACTGGCAGGTTCCCGTCGAGCTCGACGACGACCTCCGTCAACGTCTGCACGCGTTGATCGCCGCGTGCACCGCAGCGCGCGCCGATTCGCGGCCGACGGCGCAGACGACCGGCGACGAGCTCACCGCGATCCAGCGGGCCTTGGGGGCGTTGCGCCGTGTTGAGCTCCCGGCGGCATCGGTCGGGCTGACACCGCTGGGTGCTGGCGCGCCCCGACGGGCGCCCGTGTCCGCGCCGGACACGTCGTCGAGCGAACGTCCAGGCCGCCGGCGACGACGATGGCCGTGGATCGCCATCGGCGTGGGCGCCCTCGCCGCGACCGCCGGCATCGTCACCACCATGGTCGTCGGGCCTTGCGACGGTCGGGACGAGCGCGAGGACACGTCGGCGTCGGCGGAGCAGACCGACCATGGAGATGCGCCGCTCGGCGCCGCCACGCTCGAGCAACGCACGGCGCGGGATGCGGCGGTAGCGGAACCACTCGTCGGCAGCTGGGTGCCGGTGCTGGCGACCTACTCAGACGTGGACGTCGATGGCGAGCCCGCCGCCGAGCGTGTGCTGGCGGCGGCACAGAGCGGGAGCCGGCAATGGGGTTCGCTGCTCGTCAGCACTTCGACGTTCCGAGTCCTCGATCCCGTCGCCGTGGTCGAGGTGGTGCCGCGCGGGTTCACCTCCGGTGAGCAGGCCAGAGCGTGGTGCGCGACCGAGGTCGGCGTGACGGCCTGCGCGGCGATGTTCCTGACGATGGATGCGGCCGCCGCGCAGCATCTCGAACGCAGCGGCTGAGCTCACCCGCCGGGTGCCATCGGCGCCGGAATGACCACGCCGTCGACGACGTGGGCGACGGCGCTCGTCCCGATGAGATCCGGGGTGACGATGACCTGGCCGTTGACGCCATCGGGACCGAACTGGACGGGATCACCGTTGAGGGACGTGCTCGTCCCGCCACCAGCGATCAGCGCGCCGTCGACCGCCCCGTCGATCATCTGGGCGCGCACGAACTGGGTCGCCGCTGCCGGGTCGGATCGCAACACGTCGATGTTCGGGAGCGCGTCGAGCCGCTCGTTCAGTGGCACGAAGAGGGTGTAGGGACGAGCCTCGTCGAGCACGAGTGGGTCGGCAATGCCGACGATCTGCATGAACGTAGAGACCCGCGGGTCGGACTCGAGCTGTGTGCGGAGCTCGACCGCGGGTGCGGGTGACGGTGTGGTCGGTGGTGCCGGTGGTGGGGGCGTCACCGGTGCGATCGTCGTCGCCGCGGTCACCGGAGCGGGCTGACCGACGGAGGGTGGTGGCGTGGCGTCGACGGGGTCGACGACGTCGGTCGTCGTAACGAGGGGTTCACCGAGGACCAGGGTGTCGGGGCCGGGCGTCGCGGTGTCGCTCGGGACCGAGCCGCCCGGTGTCGTCGCCACCGTCGAGATCGGTGTCGGTGGGACGATGATGCCGAGATCGAGCGTGGTCGTCGGCGCGGGCACGGCGGTGTCGGCCGGAAGCGCCACCTCGTCAACGGGAACGACCGAGACGCTGACGGGCGTCGTGGTAGCCGCTGGCGGCTCCGTCGCCGCGGGCGCGTCGCTTGATGTCGCCGGGTCCTGGGTGGTGGTCGCGACGACCTCGCTGGCCGTGGCGTCCGTTGCCGGGTCGTCCCGGTCGGGTCGCACCGTCGGCACGATCACCAGGATGCCCACGTTGAGTTCGGCCGATGCGGTCGCGCTCGCCGCAGCGACGTTGATCACCGGCACCTGATCGAGCGACGTGTCGTCGCTCGGAGCGGGGTTGATCGGGGCCGGCGGTTGCGCGGGTGGCAGCGTCAGCGTGGGATACGGCAGCGTGCCGAGGGTGGTCGTCGTCGCGGCGAGCGAGTCACCGGTCGCCGTCGTCCCGGTGGGTGCGGTGGTCGTCGTCGTGCCGAGGCGTGCCACGACCAACTCCTCGTTGGTCTGCAGCGCCGCGCCCGACGAACCGGAGAACGCGACCGCGGCGGCGATCGCGCCGAGGAGCAGCGCGCCGCCGGCGGCGATGCCGGCGGTCGTGGCGGCCCGCTGCCAGCGCGGACCTTCCGGTTCGTCGTCGTCGAGGTCGAATAGGAAGGGGTCGTCATCCGCGGCGAGCCCGCTCGCCGGCCGGGTGAGGTCCTGCTGATCGCTGCCCGAGTTGGCGGGCTGGTGGGGATTGGAGTCCGGGTACACGAAGAGGTCCTTTTGGGTCGTTGGCGAGGCGGTCAGGCGTAGAACTCGATCGTGGTCGAGTCGAGGTCGTCGGCGACGCGTGTCAGGACGAGGGCTCGTTCCGCCAGCGTCACGGTGGGCTGACCGTCGTGGTCGAGGGTCCACTCCAGGTCGCCCGTGTCGAGCGAGTAGGCGGCGATCTCGTCCGCGCCGACGGCGACGACGTACCCGTCCCCGGGACGGAGCGCGCCGCCGGGGAGGCGGGCGACCGAGGCGCCGTCGTTCGGTCGGCGGACCTCGAGCACGTCACCGTCGGGGACCAGGATCAGCGTCTCGTCGTCGGCTTCGATGATGCCGGAGATCGAGTCGGTCCGCCACAGGGTGCGGGCCCGTCCGTCGGTCACGCCGAGCAGGTGGAAGCCACGGGAGGGCTCCGGCACCAGGAGCAGGCTGCCCCCGACCGCACGCACCCCGCCGGTCGTCTCCGCCTCGATCCCGGCGACCTCACGGCTCTGGCCGTCGTCGTCGTACTCGACGATCGTCGTGCCGTCGGTCGAGTAGACGTGCTCTCCGTCGAAGGTCACCGAGGTCGTCCCGTTCTCGAGGCTGGTCGGTCCAAGCTGACGATCCAGCGTCTGGCGGTCGTAGATCTCGACGTCTCCGTCGCGCAACACCATGACGGCGTCACCGACGATGGCGACGGTGTCGCCGACGAGTTCGGAGATGATCCCGGCCTCCGTGTCGACGACCCTCGCCGACGTCGGGGCGAGCAGCCAGACACGATCGTCGTGCACCTGGACCAGCGAGTACGTGGCGTCGAACTCCCACAGCGTGTTCCCGGTCTCGACGTCGAGCCCGCGCAGGAGGCGGGTCTCGCCGTCGTCGGCGAGCTTGACGAGGACGGCCGACGAGGTGATCGCCTCGATCGGGGTTGCCGGCCGCCCGATGTCCGCGGACCAGACCTCCTCGCCGTCCGGGGCGAACCGTGTGATGGTGGTCGCCGCGTCGTCGGTCCCTTGGGCGGCCACGACGACGTCGCCTTCGAGCGAGACCTGGGAGAAGACGCGGCCATCGACCTCGGCGGTCCAGGCTGGTGGCTGGTCGTCCGTGAGGCGGGCGAGCCCCGGCAACGGTGCGGGGCTGGCGTCGGCGAGCTGGCCGCGCAGCACGAAGCCGACCCCGACGGCGACGGGGATCAGCACGGCGAGCGTGAGCAGACGTCGGCGCCGACGTCGCTGCTTCCGGTTGGGACGGGGGGGCCGCTGGTCCGGGGTGGCCGTGGTGGACGCGCTCGACATCCCGGCCGGTCGCTCGTGTGATGACGTGGGGGGCGCGGAGGGCAGTCCGGCATCGGCCTTGATCCAGCGATCCCCGAGCTGGATGCGTTCCCCGAGGTACACCTCGTGGCGTGTGGTCGTGCCAACGACCCGTGGTCCCTGGTCGCCGACGATCGTGGTCCCGTTCGCCGAGCCCAGATCGGTCACGTAGAGACGACCGTCGTCGAACGCCAGGAGCGCGTGCGACTTCGTGACGCTGCCCGACGCATCGTCGATCGTTATCGTCTCGTCGGCGTCGTGGACCTTCGACGGTGAGGGGTCACGCCCGACGATCGCCCGACCGACGAGGTGGTGCATGGTGCCGCCGTCGCCGACGATGGCCAGCCCCGGCTTGGTCGACGGGCTCGCCGTCGACGGTGCGGTCGCGTCGGACGTCGACTCCTGGTCGCCGGTCGGTGTGGTCGAGGGCTCGCTCATGCGGACTCCTGTTGCTGGGACATGGGCTGGCGGACGTTGGGGCGCGGGGACGGCACCGACGCGGCCGCGGTGAGGGGGATCGTGATGCTCTGCAGATCGTCGGGCGACAGGAAGATGGCCTGGCCGGCGCGCTGGTCGGAACCGATGCGATCGCCGCGGCCGATGCCGAGCAACTCCCGCTCGGTGGTGCCGAGTGCGCCGAGCGCCAGCCCGAACGCCGGGCGTTCGATCGCCGCGGTGCCGAAGAACCGCTGCATCCCGCCGAAGTACGAGGCGGGTCCGGACGCGATGACGAGACCGGCCATCGACAGGTCGAGCTGACCCGGTGCGATGTCCACCTGGTCGACGTCGTCGATCAGCACCAGCGTCGAGTCGGTCACGGCGAGTGGTGCGCTGAGATCGGCGACCGGGAATCGAACCACGTCGGCGTCGATCCATGATCGGGCACCGGCGATCGCCACGACGTGCCACCCCGTGCGCAGCGCGGTCTCCCCGAAGGCGGCGAGCGCGTTGGTCTTGCCCGTCTTGCGTCCGCCGGTGACGAACAGCGGCGTCGGGAGGGTGGCGGGCTCGATCCACACCACGTCGCCCTCCTCGCGGTCGATGCCCAGCCCGAGCGCCCGTGGGTTCGGGCCGCCGACGAAGGACTCGGCGAGCGCTTCGAACCGCACCGGCCAGGTGACCTCGCGGATGCGACGGGGCGGCCGCCGCCGCTGCTCGACCGCGTGACGCTGCTCGAGCTCGTCGACAAAGAGATCGAACACGTCGGCTTCCGGCGTCACGCCATCGCCCAGCGATGTCAGCTGCACCACGGTCGACGTCGGGATGTCGATCGCCCGGCGAGGACCGTCGAGCTGGCCGAGCAGGCCACGGGGTGCACCGAGACCGACGTAGTCGGCGACGTCCGGTGCGGTCAGGACGATGCGATGGTCGATGGCGCTGCCCGGCCGCCGGGCGGCGAGCGTTGGGGTGCCGGCGACGACGATCTGGATGCCCAGGCCCGAACCCTCGGCGATCAGCGCGGCGATCAGTGGCGACGCCTCGCTCGGCTCGTCGGCCGTCGCCATGGTGCTCAGCCGTTCACCACCGGCGATCAGGACCAACAACACGGGCAGGGTCTCGCCCGTGCGGTGGACGTACTCGGCCAGCGACGCGACGCCGGCCGCCTCGAAGTCGGAGCGACGCCGGGCCGCCTCGTCGACGAGATGGCGGGCGATGCGCACTGCGACGGCGTCGTTCCGGCTGGCGACGGCGTCGCAGTGGGGGAGCCGCCCGAGACGGCTGAGCCCGCGGCCGTTGAAGTCGATGACGAAGAGGTGCACGTCGTCGGGCGAGGTGCACCCCGCCGTGACGGTTCCGAGCGTCAAGAGGACGCCGTTGAGGTCGGCGCGCGCCCCACCGAGGAGTGCGAGGTGATCGCCGCCGATGGTGAACGGGAACGGCGTCTGCGCTTGCTGGTCCGGCTGGTCGGCCAGCCCGATCGGGATGGTGAGGCCGCTGCGGCCGGACTTCACCTGCTGGAACTCGACGTGGTCGGGCAGTTCGGCCGGCCACGGGATCGCCGGACGCTGCCAGCCGCTCAGCTCGGCCGCCGCGGTCATCAACTCGATCGCCTGGAACATGTCGCTCTCGGACGCGTCCACGTCCTGCGGCTCACCACTCGCGAACCGGGTGCGCAGGCCTCCGAAGGGCTGCAGCCGGAGCGTGACGTGTCGCGACTCACCGGTCGTGAGGTCGCGCCGCCGGCCGGCGACGCGGGCGCTCTGGAACTCGATCGGGTCGCCGCCCTGAAGCCGGGCGTAGGCGCGACCCGCCGCACCGGCGGGGATCGTCGATGCGATCCCGACGTCGAGGATCGCCGAGGAGTCGGCTGGCTGCTCGACCCGGAAGCACAGACGCATGCCGGCGTTGGTCGCGATCTGGGTGGGCAGCTTGCCTTCGAACGACTGGGTGATCAGCACCAGGTGGACACCGAGACCGGCGCCGACCCGGCTCATCGACTCCAGCCGCTTCATCTGGTCCTTGCCGAGATCGGTGTTGGTGAGCTCGGCGAACTCGTCGACGAGCACCACGAGTCGAGGGATCGGCGTCAGGTCCTGCCCGCCTCGGCGGAGATCCTCGTAGGCGTTGAGGTTGGCGACGTTGACCGGCCGGAACAGCCGCTGACGGCGTTCCATCTCGGCCGACAACATGCGCACTGTGCGTTCGAACCGGGACAGGTCGGCGTTGGAGCACACGTCGAGGACGTGAGGCAACGATTCGGCGAGGGTGTAGTCGACGGCCCCCTTGAAGTCGACGATCACGAAGCTCAGCTGGTCCGGATGGTTGTTCCAGGCCAGCGACGTGATCCACGTCTTGAGGAACTCAGTCTTGCCCGAGCGTGACTTGCCGCCCACGAGGCCGTGGGGCCCGTCACGCACGATGTCGACGCCGAACGTCGCGTCGGCTGTCGTCCCGACGGGGACGTCGGTACGGCCCGGGGCGGAGCGCCACCGCTCGGCGAGGGCCGCCGCCCCGACGCTGATCCCCAGCTGATCGACCACTCGGGCGCTGGTCGCTGTGATCGCCGCCGCCCCGGCTGACGCGGGCTGCAACGCCGCCATCCGCCGCGCCGCGGCGGTGACGACCTGGTCGGTCATCAGCACCGGCGTGACACCGGACAACCGCGGCTGCAGCCGGCTCTCGAAGTCCGCCGAGCCGCCGACGCGCAGGGACAGCGTTCCCATGGAGCCGTCCGGAGCCGTCGTGGGGTCGACGATGACGCCATAGATGCCGAGCGGTGGGCCCTTCTCGAGCAGGGCGCTGAGATCGGCGGCACCGATCGTGCGAGCGCCGTCGAAGATCGCCACATGGGCGGGGGTCGGCGGCGCGGTCGATCCGGATGAGGAGGCCGCGGCGCGCGCTTGGAGGTGCTGACGAAGCTCGGAGAACATCCGCGAGCGTTCCTCGCTCGTGCTGGCGACGCGGGCGAGATGGTCGTTCGAGCTGAAGTGGGGGAGCCAGGTCAGCGGCCCCCACTCGGCGGGGTGCTCGTCGGCCGTGAAGAGCCACAGCTGCACGTCGGTCGGAGCGTGGGTGGTCGCAGCCGACACGGCGATGGCACGGGCCGCGTTGCGTCCCAGGTTCGGCGGGCCGATGATCGAGAAGGCCCCGGTCGCGGGAAGGTCGATGCACAGCGGTGTGCCCCACATCGCTCGCCGCCGGGTCGACGCGTCGTCATGGGTCTCGTCGACCAGTTCGGTGGCCGCTGGGACGGTGGCGAGCCCGACGGGGAGGTGGAGGAAGTCGGCGTCGGTGGGTCGCCGTTCCCACAGTCGACGATGACGCCCGGCGGCTCGGACGACCGCCACCCCGCCGAGCGCGGCATCGTCGCGCTGGCGTCGACGCTGCTCGTCGGTCAGCGCGAGGTATCGATCGCGCGCTTTGGAAGCCTCCTGTCGCCACCTGGCCTGCTGGTCCTGGTGCCGCGTCTGGCGAGCACGCTTCTGACGGACGGCTTCGACCGCCATCACGACCGGAGCGAGCGCTGACAGGAGCAGGAACTCCCATCGACCGGACATGACGGCGAAGCCGGCGCCACTGACGAGCGGGATCAGCGCCCGCCACCAGGTGTTGCCGCCGGTCAGCTCGTCGGGTACCGGCCGGGGCACGCGGACCAGCGCCTCGATCGTCGGCCGGGCCTCGCGGAACGGGCGGGGAAACGCATACCGGCCGACCTCGACGGTGTCCAGCGGCGCCCGGTCGTCGGCCGTGACCACGACCACCGTGAGTACGGAGTCTCCGAGGCCGACGAAGTCCCCCGGTTGGATGATCTGCTTGCCCGTCACCGCCGCGCCTTCGACGAAGGTGCCGTTGCTCGATCCCAGATCCGTGACGAGGAATCGGGTTCCGTCGGTGTCGAACCGAGCGTGCGCCCGTGACAGCGCGTCGTCGCGCAGCCGGAGCTCGCCGTCGGTCCGTCCGACGCGAACCGGTTGGCCGACCACCAGCGGGCGCCAGGTGCCGGCGTCTGGTCCGGCGACGACCACGACGTGGCTGCCGAGGCCTGGAATGGGCGCACCACCACCGGTCGCCCCTGGCAGCTCCATCACCGACCCGGCCTCAAGGGGATGGTGGCTGAGCGGCACGTCCGGGGCCAGCGGACGGCCGTCGACGCGGACGGATCCGGCCGCGAAGCCCAGCTCGTTGACGGCTTCGAGGAGATCGCTCCCCACGGCGTCCTCGCCCAGGTTGGCCGCGACGTCATCGGTGCGATTCGGGCTGAGGATGGTGAAGCGCACGTCCATGGTCAGGTCGTGTGCTCGGTGGTGTCGGTGGTGTCGGGATCGTCGTCGGCCAGGAGCTGGCGAGCGAGCCGACGCGCCGCGGCCTCGTGGCTCGCCGAAGCGGTGCCGGGGTCGGGTTCGGACTCGGGTTCGACCGAGGGTCCGTCGCTCGGGGACGTGGTCTCTCGTTCGGCCGGATCGGGCGGGTCGGCGAGAAGGGAGCTGGCGGCGGCACGGGCCGCCGCCGACGGTGGCGGTCGGAGAGGTCGGTCGGCGAGGGAGGGGTCGGCGGTCGTGGCGTGCGAGGTCCGCCGCTCGGTGCCGGCGAGTGAGCCGAGCCGACCGGCCAGATCGGCGAGGATCCACGGCAGCCCCAAACCCCCGCCGCCTGACGCGCCGGTTGGAGCTTCCTCACGCCGATCCATCGTCGCCTCCGTCAGAGCTCGGTCGGCTCGTCGTCGGCGTAGAAGCGAAGCGTGTTGACGATCGCGTCGAACAACTCGGCGAACACCGCCGCGTCGCCGGCGTTCGGCGTCGCGAACTGTGCCACCAGCACCATGCCGCCGTCGCCGGGGACCGGGACGTAGTAGGTCGCGGCGAAGATCGGGGTGTCGACACCGGGGAAGTCGGGCTCCAGCAGCCGGGAGGTGCGCACGGCCGAGCCGGCGGCGAGGTCGACGGTGCGGGGCGGCTCCAGGGCCGTGCCCAGTTGCGCTCGTTCCTCGGGGGTGACGGGACGGTCCAAACTGAGCGCCCCGAGCAAGGTGTCGGCGTCGATGTCGGGAAGGGGGCTGTCGCTCGCTGCCGTGACGGACACGACGCAGCTGGCCAGAAGCAGCTGGTCGTCGCCACCGTCGGCCGGCTCGTCTGCCTCGGCGGACGTCCCGTTGGCGGAGCTCGCTTCCGTGGCGTCGGTGCTGTCGGTGGCATCGGCGCCGTCGGCCCCAACCAGCTCGCGGTACATCGCGGCCAGCGTGACGTTGCCCCGTTGGAGGTCGGCGATGAACCGCTCGAGGTAGATCTCGGCACGCCGCCGCTCGGTCTTCGGCAGCGCGTCCCACGCCCCTGGGTCGCGGACCTGCCGATACGAGCGACGAATCTCGTCGGCGTCGGTCGACAGTTCGAGCCAGCCCGGAGGCAGGTCGAGCCGATAGGTGTCGATCACGGTCACCAGCCACCTCCACCGCTGCTCACGGTTGGTCTCATCACGACGTTGCACCCGCTCGTCAGCCCCCGTTGCCCCGAGCGCATCAGGTCGAGCTGCCGATCGATCGTGTGCACCCGCGGCTCCTTCGCCCGCGTGCCCGACCACCATGACGGTCCGCCGTCGGCGAGGTGACTGGCGCGCCATCCCGCGCCCGGGTTTGCCGTGCTGGTGACGATCTCGGCGCCATCCAGCGCGGTCCCGACGGGTTCGGCGACCTTCCCGAGGCGTGCGAGGACACTCGCAGGGCGGGCAACTCTGCCCAAGACTGGGATGGCCGCAAGCGCCGCCATCGCCCCGTCAACCGTGACGTCCCCCAGTCCGAGTCGTTCACCCGTCAACCGATCCTGCGACCCTGAGCCATACAGCATCCTGCTGAGAGCCGCCTTCCTGACCGCAAGGGCTGCCGAAGCCACCCCCACGACCCACGAGGCGGTGAAAAGCGCCCCAGCGGCTACAGCGAACGGCGGGAACACCATCCCCGCGAGCGCCATCAGCCCGGCTCCGGCGAGGAGCACGAGTGAGAGCCCATCGAGGATGAGAGCCGCTGAGTCGAGCACGTCGCGCAATCTCCAGAGCACCTGGTTCATGTCCCCGGTGATGAGGGCTAGGGCCAGGCCGCCGAGGTCACGTCCGAACTCGAGCACGAACCCGCCGACGGGGCTTGCCAGGCGCTCGAGCCAGCCCGGATCACGCAGCGAGCGCAGGTCGACCCCGTCGAGCCGGGTGGCGGTCTGCTGGTTGAGACAGCGCTCTCGCTCGGCGAGGGTGGTCCAGCGCTCCTCCGTCTCCCGATCCAGCCGACGCTGCGCCGCCTCCTTGGTGGCGCAGGCGGCGTTGAGGCTGCGCGTGACCGCGTTGTACTCGGAGGTGACTCGCGGCAGGTGGGGAGCCGCCTGTTCGGGTTCGAGCGTGTTGAGGTAGTTGAGTTGCCGTTGCAGCACGGCGCGACGCGTCGACGCGTCGTGCTCGCGTCGTTGCGCGTGCTGGCGGTCGTTCCACGCCGCGCGCGCTCGCGCCAGGGCCTGGCGTGATGCCTCGTACATCTCGGCGAGCCGTCGAGCGTGGTCGGCGAGGATCCAGCGCACGTCGCCGCAGACCTTCGGGAGGTCTTTGAGCGCGTGGTCGGCTTCGTCGACGATCGATCGGAAGGCGTCGGCGGCCTCGCCGGTCAGACCCGTCGATTGACAGCCGCGCACGATCCGGTCGAAGACGACGTTGATCTGGCGGGTGTCGTCCTCGGCGACGTCCCACTGGCGCGTCGTCCGCCGAAAGAGCTCGAGGTTGCCGATGACCGGATCACCCGGTGCGCCCACATCGGTCCAGGTCATTTCCCGCCGCCCCCACCCGGAAGATTGGCGATGGTCAGGACCCGTGGGCCGTTCGGATGCGGGTAATACCAGCGCCCATCGTCGCCTCGGTAGATCTCCTTGGTGTGGCGAAGCTCACGCCCATGGCCGTATCTCCACGCGTCGGTCCCGCCCTCGATGTTTGCCTCCGAGACCCGGGCACGATCGCCGTTGATCTCCTCGATGACCATCACGTGTCCGCCCCCCTCCTGGTAGGACGCCATCGCCCCGAGTCGGGGCGCGGTATCCGGCGTGCCACCGTTGAACCCGGCCATCTCGTCGCCATTCCCCCAGCGTCCATTGACGAGGTTGACGTCGTGTCCGAGCTCCTTCCAGCGGAACATCACCCAATCGGTGCACTGGATCCCGTCTGAGCTGTTCCTGTCCTGTCGCGCCACGAGCGGCGCCAACGACCCTGCATCGCGACGAGAATCGGGCAGGACCCCAGCGGAGTCCCCGGGACGATCGCGGCCAGACCCTCCACCTGGGGTCGGCGACCCGCCGTCGGACGACCCGTCGGGTCCAGGAGTACGGCCGCCGTCGCCGTTCCCGACGAGCGAACGGGCCAGCTCCTGGTCCGTCTCCGCGACCGTGTCGCGCATTCGGCTGATGATGTCGGCGATCTTCGTCACCGACTCCTGGACCTCTTCGCGTGATCGACGCCACGTTCCCATCAGGCGCTCGTACGCGCCGTCAACCGGGCCAGCGCACGAGAAGTCAGCCTCGACGGCGCCGCCGATCGTCGTGTTCGCGGAACGGAGCTCGCCCTCGAGGGCGTCGAGCACGGCGAGGTCGAATTGGATCCTCCTCGCCATCGCTGCCTACTGCCTCAGATTGCTCGCGATCTGCGCGTCGGTGTCTTCCATGGTCGTCGCCGCGTTGCCCAGGAAGCCGCCCAGCCCGCGCAGCCCCTCGATCAACTGCAACGATCCGTTCCGCCATTGGTCGAACTGCTCATCGAACGCGGTGGCCGCTTGCCCCTGAAATGCCTCGCCCAAGGCCTTCAAGCGCGACTCCGTCGAGCGGAACTCCTGATCGGCGGCTTCGGCCGCGCGACCCATGTCGGCCGCTGCTGAACGGACGTCGTCAGCCTGCAGTGAGATCTTCACCGGCTTCTCCCTCATTTGTCGTGGTCGTCAAACCCGTCTTTGACGAAGGTGGTTGCGCACCCTAGACGATGTGAACGACGGCGCGCGCATGCGGGACCTCAGCGTCGCGCCGGCACGGCCCGGCTCGGCCCCGCGACGAGATCGATGACCACCCAGGACGCGTCGTCGGGCTGCTCGCCATCCTCGAGCAGGCGCGTCAGCATCTCGACGACGTCGGCGGGCGTGTCGCAGGCACCGAGCGCGCGATCGATCATCGACAGCGACGCGGCTCGATGGAGGCCGTCCGAGCAGACGAGCACCCGACTCGACGTCGCCGTGATCGAACAGACGTCGACCTCGCCGCCGCCTCCCGCGCCGAGGTAGCGAGTGAGCCGTCCCACCTGCGCGGGATCGGCCGCTGCCGCTTCGGCGCCGACGACGCGGTCGGCGGTCACCTGTCGTGTGACCCCGCCGTGCCGGACGTAGCAACGAGCGTCGCCGACGTGAACGACCGATGGCCCGACGATGCCGACGCGTTCGGCGATGATCAGCCCGACCACCGTCGTGCCCATGGGGACGCCGTGGCGGGCGGCCTCTCGGGCGATCGAGTCGTCGGTCGCGCGGCACGCCTCCCGAACCGTGTCGATGCTCGGTGGACGGTCGGTGCCCGCGAGATCGCCGAGGTAGCTGACGGCGATGGCGCTGGCTGTCGACCCGTGTGCGAGCCCGCCCATCCCGTCGGCCACCACGAAGACGCCCCCCACGGCGAGCACGGCGTCTTCGTTGCGCGATCGACCACGGCCACGCCGGCTGGCCGACGACCAGCGCAGTGCGTGGTACCCGACGTGCCCGTGCAGGTTGCGATGATGATGCACCAGACCGGCTCCCTCCACGATCGGCACGCTGGACCGAGGTGGCGCCTGCGACCAGCGAGCCGGGGACCGTACACCAGCCGCACGACGCTGCGGAGGTGCCGGTGGCGGCGCGCTACTGTCCGCCACGTTTGGCGTAAGGGAGGAAAGCGTGCTGGCAGCAACGGTGCTCGCGCTCGCCGTACCGCTCGGGTCGCTGGTGGCGACCTCGAGCGGCGATCGAGCGAGCTACGGGCCGATCGACGTGGCCGACTGCGTGTCCATCGGGTCGATGGTCATCGGTATGGACGGGCCGAACCCAGAGGTGACCTTGGTGCAAGCGCGTCTCGCCGAGTTGGGATACGACCCGGGCGAGATCGACGGCTACTTCGGGCCGAACACGTACTCAGCGAT
>JBKEAH010000166.1:0-6504 GCA_047972065.1 Desertimonas sp. | reverse complement strand
GACGACGTCGGCCCCGACGGCGCCCACCGCGAGCGGTGGCCTTGTCGACCGGTACCCGTCAGCTCGGTGGCGGGGCCACCAGGGTGGCGGCGACGGCCACGACATCGGCCAGCGAGCCGTCCCCGTAGATGCGCCCCAGCGACCCCTGACGTCGTAGGGAGCTCACTCCATGGGCGAACGACCAGGCGGCGACGGCGAGCGCGTCGGTGTCGTGGCCGGGACGCCAGCCGGCATCCTGGCAGGCGGCGATGGCGAGACGCAGGGCCTCGAACGAGGCGTCGCTGGCGGCGCGGTAGTCGGCGTCGTCGGCGCGCACCACGTTGGGCTCGAACATCACGTCGAAGTAGCCGGCCTCGTGCTCGGCGAACTCGGCGTAGGCCACCGACATCGCGAGCAGCCGACCGATCGGATCGGCCTCGGCGGTCATCGGGCCCGCCATGTGCGCCACGAAGCGGTGGAAGCCCTCGACGGCCACGGCGGTGAGCAGCCCCACCCGATCCCCGAAGTGGTGCGCCGGTGCGGCGTGGGACACGCCGACGCGCCGCGCCACGCTGCGCAGGCTCATGCCGTCGACCCCGTGCTCGGCGATGTCGTCGGCCGCCGCCCGCACCAGTGTCCGTCGTAGGTCCCCGTCGTAGTGCACGCCCACGGCGCGTGACGACGATGGCTCGCTGTTTGACATTGACAATGTACGATCCTCAGCCTAGATTGACAGCGTCAAGGTTAGTCGCCCGTCGAGCAGCCCGGCCCAGAAGCGGAGTCACGGAGGACCCATGCTCATCGACCGAATCACCGCCTCCCGATACGTCTCGTCCATGCAGCTGTTGGCGACGGGCGACCTCGACGGGCTGCTCGGCCAGTTCGCGCCCGGCGCCACGCTGAGCTTTGTCGGTGACGGGCCGCTGGCCGCCGACCACCTGCGGGGGCCGATGCTCCGGGCGTGGTTCGAGCGCTTTGTCCGCCTCCTCCCCGAACGCTGCTTCGAGGTGCAGCGCGTCGTGGTCGCCGGCCCCCCGTGGCGCACCCGACTCGCCGCCCACGTGCGCATCCGGGCCACGATCGCCGGCCACCCCTACGTCAACGACTTCGGCCACTTCCTGACCATCCGATGGGGGCGGGTGACCGACGACGTGGTGATCGAGGACACCCAACCCTGGGAGCGAATCCGCCACCGGCTCGTCGACGCCGGGGTGGGTGACGCCGCGGCCCCGCCCCTGCTGGCGGCGGCCGGTTGATCGCTCATGCGTCGCCGGACGGGCGGAAGGCCCGGCGACGCATGGGTGTCAGGCCGTCATCCCGCCGTCGACCACGAGCTGAGCCCCGGTCACGTAGCCGGACTCGTCGGAGGCCAGGAACACCGCCAGCGTGGCCACCTCGTCGGCGTCGGCGACCCGCCCCAGCGGCACCCGGCTCGCCATCGTCGCCACCCGGTCGCGGCCGTCGGTGCGCATTTCGTCCATCATCGCCGTGTCGATCAGACCGGGGTGGATCGAGTTGACCCGGATGTGGTGTCGGGCCAGCTCGGCCGCCGCCGTGCGGGTCATGCCGGTCACCGCGAACTTCGACGCCCCGTAGGCGAACGCCCCGGCCGCCGAGCGCAGCCCGGCCACCGAGGAGATGTTGATGATCGACCCCGCCTCCTGGGCGATCATCGTGGGGACCACGGCCTTGAGCCCGAAGAACACGCCGAACTGGTTGACCTCGATCGTGCGCCGGTACTGCTCCTCGTCGGTGTCGACCAGACGCACCCGCTCGAAGATCCCGGCGTTGTTGACCAGCACGTCGATGCGCCCGTGCGCCGCCAGCGTGGCGTCGACCACTCCGGCCCAGGACTCCGACGAGGTCACGTCATGGCGCACGAAGCTGATCCCCAGTTCTGCGGCGGTCGCCGCACCGGCATCGGCCAGCACGTCGGTGATCACCACCTTGGCCCCCTCTTCGGCGAACCGGGCGGCCTCGGCCCGTCCCTGGCCCCGGGCGCCGCCCGTGATGATCGCCACCTTGTCCTGGAGTCGTCCCATGACCAGCGCACCGTAAGCACCGGGCCCGACGACGGGGGAGTCGGGGGATGCCACCGCGCGGTCATCCTGACCCCGCCCGACCCGGGCCGCTAGCGTGTCCGACGTCCATTCGGGCTGAAGCGAATCGGTGCCAGCAGGCCCGGCCCGAGCCACGGCGATCGGCGCCCACCGCGCGTCGCCGCCGCGTCGGCACGCGCCCGGCGCCCGATCGAAACCGGAGAACCACGTGACCACCACGTTCGCCGCCCGCAAGGACTACCGCGTCGCCGACTTGAGCCTCGCCCCCTTCGGGCGCAAGGAGATGCTGCTCGCCGAGCACGAGATGCCCGGCCTGATGGCCCTGCGCAAGGAGTTCGGCGCCACCAAGCCGCTCGCCGGGGCCCGCATCTCGGGGTCGTTGCACATGACCATCCAGACCGCGGTGCTGATCGAGACCCTCGTCGAGCTGGGCGCCGAGGTGCGCTGGGCGAGCTGCAACATCTTCTCCACCCAGGATCACGCCGCCGCCGCGGTCGTCGTCGGCCCCCACGGCACCGCCGAGGACCCCCATGGCGTCCCGGTGTACGCCTGGAAGGGCGAGACGCTCGAGGAGTACTGGTGGTGCACCGAGCAGATGATGACCTGGCCCGACGGCAACGAGGCCAACATGATCCTCGACGACGGCGGCGATGCGACCCTGCTGGTGCACAAGGGCGTCGAGTACGAGCGCACCGGTCAGGTGCCCGATCCGACCTCGGCGTCGAACCCCGAGCTGGCGATCGTGCTCGGCCTGCTCGGTCGCACGCTCAAGAACGACCCCCAGAAGTGGACCCGCATGGCGGGCTCGATCAAGGGTGTCACCGAGGAGACGACCACCGGGGTGAAGCGGCTCTACAAGATGCACGCCGACGGCGAGCTGCTGTTCCCGGCGATCAACGTCAACGACTCGGTGACCAAGTCGAAGTTCGACAACCTCTACGGCTGCCGTCACTCGCTGGTCGACGCCATCTCCCGGGCCACCGACGTGATGCTCGGCGGCAAGGTCGCCGTCGTGTGCGGCTACGGCGACGTCGGCAAGGGCTGTGCCCAGAGCCTGCGCGGCCAGGGCTGCCGGGTGATCGTCACCGAGATCGACCCGATCAATGCCCTCCAGGCGGCGATGGAGGGCTACGAGGTCACCACGCTCGACGACGTCGTCGGCACCGCCGATGTGTTCGTGACCGCCACCGGTAACGCCGACATCATCACCGCTGGCCACATGGCGGCGATGAAGCACAACGCGATCGTGTGCAACATCGGCCACTTCGACAACGAGATCGACATGGCCGGACTGGCGCGATCGGGCGCCGAGCGCGACGAGCTCAAGCCGGGCACCGACGTGTGGCGGTTCCCCGACGGCCGCCAGATCTTGGTGCTGGCCGAGGGCCGGCTGGTCAACCTCGGCTGCGCCACCGGCCACCCCAGCTTCGTGATGAGCTGCTCGTTCTCCAACCAGGTGATCGCCCAGATGGAGCTGTTCGCCAACCTCGATCAGTACCCGACCGGCGTCTACGTGCTGCCCAAGCACCTCGACGAGAAGGTCGCCGAGCTGCACCTCGGCGCACTCGGTGTCAAGCTGACCCGGCTCACCGACGAGCAGGCCGACTATCTGGGCATCGACCCGGCGGGGCCCTACAAGCCCGAGCATTACCGCTACTGACGGCGGAACCGTCGCCGGGGGGCGAGCGTCTGAGGGCGAGATGGCCACACCGGCCATCACCGTGACCAGACGGAGGACCGCCCCTCATGAACGCCCCCCACCCACCGGCCGCACCACCGCCACCGGCGCCCCCGTCGATGCCCGGGAGCCCCTGGCCGGTCGGCGGCCCGTCGGCTCCGCCGCCTCCCGGCGCGGGGCCCTATCCGATGCCGGGAACCCTGCCGGGAAGCGCACCCGGCATGGTTCCCACCGGGCTCGGCCCGGCGGGCGGCGGCGGGGGCCGCGGCAATCGGACGTTGGCCATCGTCGCCGCCGCCGGCGCGGCGCTGTTGATCGCCGCCGGCGGTTTGTTCCTCCTGACCGACGATGACGAGGGCCCGACGCTGGGGGCCCCGCCCGTGTCCTCGTCGGGGACCGACCCCGGCGAAGGCGACGATCCCGTCGTCACCGACTTCACCCTGCCCGAGCTGACCCTGCCCGTCGAGCCGGTGGAGGAGGTGCCCGTGACCCCCGCCACGGTCATCCCCGACACCGTCGTCACCGGCGGCGGTGGTCTTCCGGCGGCGACGATCGAACCGACCGGCCTGGGGTCCGATCCGGTGCTCGACGGGTTCGCTGCCGCCTGCTACGGCGGTGACATGCAGGCGTGCGACGAGCTCTATCGCGACGCGCCGTCGCTGTCGGCCTACGAGACCTACGCCGACACCTGCGCCGGGCGCCAGCCGGTGGGCACCGGTCGGTTCTGCGTCGACGCCTTCGGGGGCTGACGATGTCGTTCTTGGCCACGAAACCGGCACGTGATGCTCGCGGAACGCGCCATCATTCGAGGGTGCACGGCGTCACACACCATCATCCACGGCGGCGACATCGGATCATCATCGGTCTGCTGACCGCCGTCGCCGGCCTGGCCGGCGCCGGCGCCGGCACCGTCACCGCCGCCTCCGACTCGTCGACGGCCACACCACCGGGCACGGGTGCGCCGACACCGCCCGACGGACTCGGTGACAATCCGACGTTCGACGCCTTGGCGCAGGCGTGCTTCGGCGGTGACCTGGGGTCCTGCGACGACCTCTACTGGCGGACCGATGTCGGTTCGGCCTACGAGGAGTACGGCGCGACCTGTGGCGGCCGTGTCGCCGAGCGGATCTCGGGCGACTGCGCCGTCACCCTGGGTGCCGATCCGGCGACCGCCCCACCGCCGGCCACCGATCTGGCGGCGCCGACGCTTGAGCCGACCGGGCTCGGCACCGACGTGACCCTCGATGCGCTGGCCCAGGAGTGTCACGCCGGCGCCATGTTCGCCTGCGACAAGCTCTTCGTCCTCGGTGAGGAAGGCACGGCCTACTACGAGTTCGGGTTCAGCTGTGCCGGACGTCAGACGCTCGACTCGTCGTCGTTCTGTCATGAGCTGGTCGGGTTCCCCGGGCCGGGCGTCGACTTCGAGACGCTCCCCGTTCCCGACGATGAGGAGGTGCTGGCCGGGATCGCGTCGTGCACCATCGGTGACATGCGGTCCTGCGACGACCTCTACCGCTCGCTCGACGCCGCCAGCCCGTACCTCGCTTTCGCCGACACGTGCGCCGGCCGCCAGCCCGAGGGCACCGGCACCTTGTGTGTGAACGCCTTTCCGTCGTGGGAGCAGCTGGTCGCCGTCGCGCCGACGGTGACCACATCCACCGCCGACACCGCGACCTCCACCCCGTCGACCGCCGGGCAGCCGACCGACCCGACCGGGCTGGGGAGCGATGCGACGCTCAACGCGCTGGCCGAGAACTGCTTCGACGGCGACATGTCGTCGTGCGACAATCTGTTCTGGCGGTCACCGCTCGGCTCGACCTACGAGTCCTATGGCGGCACGTGCGGTGGCCGGTTCGCGACGGTCGAGTCCGGCACCTGCGCCCAGCGGGGGGCCGGAGCAACCACCGTCGCCGATGCCACGGTGCCGGCGGCGACGCTCGAACCGGGTGGGCTCGGCGCCAACACCGAGCTCGATCCGCTCGCCCAGGACTGCTACGCCGGGGCGATGATCGCCTGCGACAAACTGTTCCTGCTGGCGTCGGATGCCGACGTGGCGTACGAGGAATACGGCGACACCTGCGCCGGGCGACAGCCCAGCGACAGCGGCGACTTCTGCCACGAGCTGGCCGGCTTCCCCGGGCCGTCGTTCGACGTGTCGGTGCTACCCACCGACGACGCCGACCTCATCGTCAGCGCCTCGTTGTGCCTGATCGGTGACATGCAGGCCTGCGACGACATCTTTCGATCCGCCCCGGACGGCTCGCCGTTCGTCGACTTCGCCGACACGTGTGCCGGCCGCCAGGAGGTGGGTACCAACCAGTACTGCACCGTCTCGTTCCCGGAGTACGAGCTGCTGTACCAAACGGCGGCCGACGCGGACCCGGTGGTCACCACGACGACCGCGACGACCACGAGCGGCGACACCTCGACCGGCGACACATCGACCGGCGGTGGGATCCCGGCGCCGACGCTCGAGCCGACCGGGCTGGGCTCGGATCTCACCCTGGACACACTGGCGCAGTACTGCCACGGCGGCGCGATGCAGGCGTGCGACGACCTGTTCGCCCAGTCTCCGGAGGCCTCCGCCTACCAGGCGTACGGCGACACCTGCGCCGGCCGCCAGCCCGCCGATACCGGGGCCTACTGCGTCGTCTCGTTCCCCGGCTGAGCCTCGATCCACCGGTGGGTTCTCGGGTGGATGGTGTGAGGGTGGTGCTTGGTGGTGGCAGCGGGTCGGCGGGTGGCTCGGGCTGTTGGGGGTCGTTGAGGACGCGTCGAAGCAGGGGT
>JBKEAH010000142.1:0-7003 GCA_047972065.1 Desertimonas sp. | reverse complement strand
GGGGGCCTCGGTACTGGCAGGCGATCGAGTGGTATCGCTGGCTGCCGCTGGCGTTCTCGGAGAACTTCGCGATGATGATCTCCAATGTCGGGGGCCGCTCGGGCGGCATGGTGCTGGTCGGCGACGAATACCACCTGATCCGCGAGTGCACCGTCGAGACCGATTGGGACGACGACGACTACCAGACCGGCATGCGCTGCATGGTCCGCACCGACCACAACACCTACGAGGTGCGCGGTGAGGTGATCTCGCTGATCCCGCTGCGCAACCGGCGTACCGACCCCGACGGCAACGAACTGGTCACCCGGATCACCGAGGCGATGACCCGCTACCACTGCAACGGCCAGACCGGCATCGGGATGAGCGAGTACCTCGACCAGGTCGTCGACGGGTCGGTGCAGCGCCGCTGAGCGAGACTCGCGGTGCTCGTCGAGTTCACGCGAGTGTTGACACCCACGCCCGGGCGTCGCGCGATCGTGCGGCCCACCCTTGTCAGGCAAGTCTCGTGAGCGTATGGTCAGCGTAGGCGGGCCCGAGAGAGAGAGAGATGTCTCGTTTGCGGAGAATGGTGGGGGCACTTGCCGTCGGTTCGCTCTTGGCGCTGACCGCTGGTGGCGACGCGTCCGCCGGTGTGCTGGGTGGATATCGCAACTGCTACTCCCGGTTCCTGGGTGCCAACTCGGACTCGCTGGGCTTCACAACCCACGCCATCGGCTCGCAGGACTGGTCATGGAACAACACGACCCGGCGTGCTCGCTACAGCACATCCGGCTACCACGCCGAGTACTGGGGGGTTGCGGCATCGAGCCTGTACTCGGCAAGTTCGGCGTGCCGCAACTGAGGTCGGCCGTTCGACTCGGGTTGGTCGCCGGACTGGTGGTCGTCGCTGGCTGCGCCGACCACCAGTCCGGCCCGACCGGCGACTCGCTCGACCAGCCGCCACCGACGGCCGAGCTGGAGTGGGCCCAGGGCATGCGACGGTGCATGGCCGAGCGGGGGTGGTCGCTCGAGATCATGGAGGATGGCGGGGTGACGATCGACTACCCGCCCGGCCAAGAGGAGCGCGGACGGGCCGACATGCGGGAATGCGGGGAGTCGGTGACGCCACCGATCGTTGCTTTGAACGACGATGAGCTGTCTGACTACTACGACGCGTTGACGGGCCAGATCGACTGCCTGCGCGACGCCGGGTTCGCCTACACCGAACTTCCCTCACGCGAACGGTTCGTCGCATCCGGCGGGGCGTGGTCGCAGTTTGGGGGGTACCCGGGGCCCGACGAGGTCAACCAGGCTCGTCGAGCCTGCCCGGATCCCGAGCCGGAGTAGGTTCGGGCCGTGCGCGACGGTCATCGGACCGGGCGCTGGTCACTGGGGGCCGGTGCGATCGCCGGATTCGTGGTGGGTGGCCTGCTGGTGGGTCTCTCGGTGCCAACGCTCAGCGGTGACGACCGGGCCACGCCCGACACGGTGGGACGCGCGACCGTCGACGTCGGCACGGGAACGGTCGAGCGGTCCGTCCAACTGTCGGCGTTACCACGTTGGCAACTTGGAACGACCATCGTGAACCGGCGCGCCGGCACGGTGACGTCGCTCGATGCGCTTGGTGGCTTGGCCCCCGTCGCGACCGGCGACACCCTGTACAGCGTCGATCTCCGCCCCACCATCGTGGCGGTCGGGACCGTACCGATGTTCCGCGAGCTCCGCGTCGGCACGCAAGGCCCCGATGTGGCGCAGCTCCAGCGTCTTCTGCGCTCAGAAGGGTTCGACGTCGATGACGATTCGGAGTTCGGAGCGGGGACGCAGACGGCGGTTGAGAACTGGCAACGCCAGCTCGGCCTCGACCCCACCGGGGTGGTCGCACTGGGCGACGTGGTGTTCGTCCCCCAGCTCCCCGCCCGGCTCGTCGTGGACCCGGCCGTCGGCGTCGGCACCAGCATTGGTGATGGTGCCACCATCGCCAGTGGATACGCGGCCGAGCCGAGCTTCGTGGTGCCGATCCAGCCCGAGCAGACCGCCCTGTTCGCGGTCGGCATGACGGTCTCGCTCGGCGATCCGGCGATCGCCGCGACGATCGCCGCGATCGGTCAGGATGATGAGGGCACCCACATTCTGACGCTCGGGCTCAGCGGACCCTGTTCGGCGACGTGCGCGGCACTCAAGCCAGGTGACGAGTCGTCGCGCCTCCCAACGACGATCGCGGTGATTCCCGAGACCACGGGGGTCGTGGTGCCCGCCGCAGCGGTGCGGACCGACGCGCTCGGCCAGCCGAGCGTCGAGGTCCTCGGCGTCGGCGTCGTCGACGTCGAGACCGGACCGGCCGCCGACGGACTCGTCATCATCCTCGAGGGGCTGAGCGGCGGGGAGACGATCGTGGTCGACCCGTGACCGATCGCGTCGGCCTCGAGGCGAGAGGGGTCACGTTTGCGTACGGCGGTGGACCGCCGGTGCTCGATCGGTGGTCGGCTTGCTTCGCCCGCGGTTCGATGTCAGCCGTGACGGGGCCGTCGGGATCCGGCAAGTCAACGATGCTGTTCGTGATGGGGCTGATGGTGCCGGTCGGTGCCGGGACGATCGCGCTGGATGGTGTGGCGATCGGCCGCAGCGACCGCGAGCGGGCACGCCTTCGCGCCGCCACGTTCGGCTTCGTGTTCCAGGACGCCCTGCTCGACGCGTCGCGGACGGTGATCGACAACGTCGTCGAGCCCGCGATCTACGCCGGCCGTGGTCGGGCCGCCGCCCGGCGTCGTGCCCGCGACCTGCTCGATGCCTTCGGGGTGGCTGGACGTGCCGACTCGCGCCCCGGTGAGATCTCCGGTGGTCAGGCGCAGCGGATCGCTCTCGCTCGAGCATTGATCAATCAACCGTCCGTCATCCTCGCCGACGAACCGACCGGTTCGCTCGACCCTGGGAACGCGCTGGTGGTTACCAATGCCCTGCGCGACGCCGCGACCGGCGGTGCGGTCGTCGTTGTCGTCACGCACACCGAGAGCGTTGCCGATCGATGTGACCGGGTCTTACCCCTGGCATGAGCAGGTGGCCTGGGGTGTACGTAGCGATGCTTCGCGAGGGGGTTCGTGACTGGGCCGCGCAGCGGCGGATGGTACTGCTCGTCGGTACGGTCAGCGCCGTCCTCGTCGCCCTTCTGCTCGCGCTGCAAGGCAGCCTGATGCGTCAGCGGCAGGATCAGGTCGATGTGCTCCAGTCGCCCGCGGTGCGCACCCTGATGGTGACGTACCGGGGCGGCGGATTCGCTCCGTTCTTCGTGCGGGTGCTCGGAGAGCTGGATGGTGTGGAGTACGTCGTGGGACTTGGGGCCGGCGAGGACGTCCGCAGTGCCGTGCTCGATGGGCGTGATCCGGTGGTGTTGCGCCATGCCGTGACCGTTGGATGGGCTGACGACGTCTTGGCACCGGCGGACGACGCGCGGCCCGCCGACGCGGCGATCTCGATCGGGGGAGCGGTCGATCGTCTTGGCTTCCGCCAGGGTGTCGGCGCCGTCGAGTTGGCCAACGGCTTGCAGCGAAACGTGACGGGGAACGTCCCCGCCCCGCGGGGGTTCCCAGTCGGGGGCCCGGCTCTTCTTGTGCCGGCGAGCGCCGGCGATCGACTCGACACGGTGGTGGTGCGCGTCACGTCGACCACGTACCTTCCGATCGTTCGGAGTGTCGTCCTTGGCGCCGCGACGGGGCGCGTCGGTGACGAGATCCAGGTCAGCGAGAGCGAGAGCCTGGCGGCAGCGACCGACCGACTCACGAGCCTCGGCGCGGCGCAGGACCGCTCGCTCAAGCTGGGTGCCATCGCGATCGCGGTCGCGACCAACGGTGCGATCGGGGTGTACGTCGTGACGACTCGCCGGCGTGACCTCGGCCGCAAACGAGCACTCGGTGCGAGCTCGACGCAGCTGCTGGCGATGACCGTCGCGGGCCATGCCACGGTGACCTTGCTCGGTTCGCTGGTCGGGTTGGTCGCTGCGGTGGTCATCGGTAGCAGGGCCGGGAGCGCACCGCCCTCACTCTCGCTCGTCACCGCCGCGACCGCCGCCAGCACTGGCGCCGGCCTGCTCGGGATCTTGCCCCCGGCGCTCGTGGCGGCGTCCCGCTCACCCTTGTCGGAGCTACGGCGCCCGTGAACCGACAATCATCCCTTCGCCGGCCTGCGTGTGGTCGTCGTCAGGAGCGGGCGGCGATCACGCTCGCTCGGACGGCGGGCACGATCTCCTCGGCGATCCTGCGCAGCTCGGACTCCATCGGAGGGGCGCCGAACACGTAGGCGTTCATGCCGTGGTTGATCGTCGTGTCGGTGAGCAGGTCGACCCATCGACTCACCTCGAAGTCGCCCCAGACGTTGTACACGCGGTTGATCCCCGCGGGCTCGCGACCGGCTACGTGTGCGCCGGCGTCGATCCGTTCGTTGGCCTCGTCGAGTCGTTCCGGTGGCACGAACGACAACGACGGCAGCCAACCGGTTGCCTTCCGGCCGACGAGGTCGAGCATCTTGGGCCCGAGCGCTCCCAGCCAGATGCCGATCGGGTGCGCTGATGGGGGACCGGGCCGGGCGCCCGCCAGCCGATAGAAGGCGCCGTCGTAGCGGGCGGGGCCACCGGCCCAGAACACCGTCAGCACGTCGATCGCTTCTTCGACCGCGGCGACGGCCTCGCCGGGGGAGCGCCGCGGACCGCCCATCGCGACGATGCCGTCCCAGAAGGCGCCGCCGCCGAGCCCCAGTTCCACGCGACCACCGGTGATCTGGTCGAGCGACGCGGCGGTCTTGGCCAGGATCGCCGGGTCGCGCAGCGGCAGGCTGGTCACGTCGGGGAAGATGCGGATCCGCTCGGTGGTCGCCCCGATCGCGCTCAGCAGAGTCCAGGTGTCGAGGTGGGTGGAGTTGTACGGGTGATCCTGGATGCCGAGCAGATCCAGCCCGAGCCGGTCGGCGGAGCGGGCGGCGGTGAGCAGCGCGGCGGGATCGGCGGCGGTCGGCTCGAGGAAGTAGCCGAATTGGAGGTCGCGGCCGTAGTCGGTCATCGTGGGCTCCCTTGGGGTGGTGGTCCTCCCAGTGTCTCGAATCGTTCCCGGGCCTGCTCGATCGGAGGCGCGTTCGGGGTGGGCCGATCCGCAGTACGGTCCCGACGATGACGCCGGAACGGGCCCGTCAGGCGATCGGGTTGCTCGATCTCACCGACCTGGCCGACGACGCCACCGAGCGCGCCGCCGCCGCCCTGTGCGATCGCGCCGCGGCGGCGGGCGTGGCCGCGGTGTGCGTGTGGCCCCGGTTCGTGGCGCTGGCCGCGGGCCGGCTGACCGACGTCGGCGTGCGCGTCGCCACCGTCGTCAACTTCCCGAGCGGGAGCGAACCGGTCGACATGGTGGTCTCGACGACGCGCGCCGGGCGTGATGCGGGAGCCGACGAGATCGACGTCGTGCTGCCCTACCGAGCGCTCTGGGGTGGCGACGAGGCCCACGCAACCGCCGTGCTCGACCGGGTCCGCGACGCCACCGGCCAGGGTGTGCTCAAGGTGATCATCGAGTCGGGTGAGCAGCCCGATCAGACCGCCGTCCACACCGCCGCAATGTTCGCCCTCGATCACGGGGCCGACTTCGTCAAGACCTCGACGGGGAAGACGACGATCTCGGCCACACTCGACGCCGCCGGCACGATCCTCGGCGTGATCGCGGCGGCCGATCGTCGGGTCGGCTTGAAGGTGTCGGGAGGGATCCGCACGGCCGCCGACGCCGCCGCCTACCTGGACCTGGCCGAACAGACGATGGGGGAGCACTGGGTGTCGCCGGCGACGTTCCGCTTCGGGGCCAGCGGTCTCCTCGACGCGCTGGTCGCCGCCGCTCGACACGACTGAGCACCGCCGCGTGCGGCCGACACCCGGGCGATCAGCCGTGGGGGCGGGCGAGGCGGAGCGGGTCCAACAGGTCGGTGGCCTGCTCCGGCGTGATCACACCGGACTCGACGGCGACCTCGGCGATCGTGCGGTCCTCGGCCAGGGCCCGGCGCACCACGTCGGCGGCCGCCTCGTACCCGATGATCGGGTTGAGCGCGGTGGCCAACGCCGAGGACCGTTCCGCCGCCGCCCGGGTGCGTTCGGCGTCGACCTCGATGCCGGCGACGAGCTTGCGGGCGAACACCACGGTCACGTTGGCCACCAGCGAACACGACTCCAGCAGGGCGTCGGCCATCACCGGGAGATACGTGTTCAGCTCGAGGATGCCCTGCGACGCCGCGTAGGCCACCGTGACGTCGTTGCCGAACACCCGGGCAGCCACCTGGTTGACCGACTCGCACAGCACCGGATTGACCTTGCCGGGCATGATCGAGCTGCCCTTTTGCAGCTCGGGGAGCCGGAGCTCGGCCAGCCCCGCCGACGGCCCACTGGCCAGCAGCCGGATGTCGTTGGCGATCTTGGTGAGCACCACCGCGACCCCGCGCAGCCCAGCCGAGGCCTCGGCCAGCGCCGCCTGACCGCCCTGGTGGACCATCGGGTCATCGGCGGGACGCAACGCCAGACCGGTATCGGCGGCCAGCGCGGTGATCACGGCGCTGGCGAAGCCGGCCGGGGTGTTGATGCCGGTGCCGACGGCGGTACCGCCGAGCGGCAGTTCGCCCAGCACGTCGAGATCGTGGCGCAGGCGGTCAGCGGCGCGCCGGACGGCGCCGGCCCAGGCGGCGAACTCCTGACCGACCGTCACCGGGGTGGCATCCATCAGGTGTGTCCGCCCGACCTTGACGATGTCGGTGAACCGCTCACCGGTCGCTCGCAGCGTGGTGACGAGCTCGTCGAGGGCGGGGAGCACGTCGTCGCGCACCGCCAGCGCCACCGCCACCCGAACCGCCGTCGGGACGGTGTCGTTGGATGACTGCGACGCGTTGACATGGTCGTTGGGGCTGACGTCGCGACCGGCCGACTCGGATGCCAGCCGGGCGATCACCTCGTTGACGTTCATGTTGGTCGAGGTGCCCGACCCCGTCTGGAAGACGTCGACCGGCAGTTGGT
>JBKEAH010000099.1:0-2039 GCA_047972065.1 Desertimonas sp. | reverse complement strand
GGCGGGCGACACCGCTGCTGTCGAGGTTGGTGGCCTGGAAGCTGATCGTGCCGCTGGGGTCCGACGGCAGGTACAGGTAGCCCTCGAGGATCGACCAGTCGGCCCGGTTGTTGTCGTTGGTGGTGGCACCGCAGGTGGCACCGGCCCCGTCGCGCAACACCGGTTCGGTGACGGTGCAGTTCGTCGATGCCGGCCCTCCCGGCCACTGGCTGCCGGTCGGCACGTCGGGCGCCCCGTTGGCGGTGCCGGTGAAGATCGACGTCAGGAGGTTGGCGGTCGACTTGGCCGGCAGCCCGTTGCAGGTCACGTTGGTCGCCGACGCCGACGAGGCGCTGTTGTTCTGCGTCCCGGTGGCGCACGACGCGGGTTCGCCGTTGTACTGGCGGATGGCACCGCTGTTGTAGGCCATGGTCGGGTACCACGGCAGCGTCGGGAAGAGCACGTGGCAGCGCGAGGCGGTGCCGTCGCCGAATCCGCAGGTGCTGGTCGTGTAGACGCGGGCGTTGAGGCTGCCGTTGGGCGCCGGCGCCGCGGCCGCTGGCTGCGGGTCGGCGAGGAGAGAGACGGTCGGAACCACCACGACCGTTGTTGTGAGTAGCGGGAGAAGAACCGCCCATCTTCGCCCGACACTTCGTGTCGGCACCGCACCAGCATAGGCCGGCATATAGGTACGATAGTCCCCCGTTAGAGGCAACTCCTACCGCTGAGTCGGAACCGCCGCCGTCACGATGCTGGGGTGATGGCAGCGCACGGTACGGCCCGCTGCGATCGACACCGGCTCGGGCGTCACGCTGTCGCACAGCCCGTCACGATGACGGCACCGGGTCCGGTACGGGCACCCGGCCTGGGTCTCGTCGGGCACCGCCACCGTGTCGGCGTCGTCCACCTCGGCCAGCGACGTCAGCGCCGAGGCCGACACCAGCGCCGCCGTGTACGGATGGGCCGGGGCGTCGAGCACCTCGGTCGCCGCTCCCGCTTCGACCACCCGTCCCCGATACATCACCACCACGTCGTGGCAGAGGTGGCGCACCAGCCGCAGATCGTGACCGACGAACAGGTAGGTGACCCCGAGACGTTCCTGGAGATCGAGCAGCAGGTTGACGATCTGGGCGCTCACCGACACGTCGAGCGCCGAGAGCGGCTCGTCGAGCACGATCACCTCGGGGTCCTGGGCGATCGCCCGGGCGATCGCCACCCGTTGACGCTGACCACCCGACAACTGGTGCGGATAGCGGTCGGCCATCGAGGCGCCGAGCCCGACCACGTCGAGCAGCTCCTCGGCGCGGCGGCGACGCTCGGCCTTGGTGCCGGCCCGCTCGATCGCCTGCTGCTCGGTGATCGCCTGCCAGATCCGTAGGCGCGGGTCGAGCGAGCTGTAGGGGTTCTGGAACACCGCGGCCACCGCATGGCGGTAGCGGCGCAGGTCCTCGCCGGTCAGCTCGGCGAGCGCACGGCCCTCGAACACCACGTCACCGGCGCTCGGGCGTTCGAGGGCCAGCAGCTGGCGCGTCAGGGTGGTCTTCCCGCTGCCGGACTCCCCGACCACCCCGAGTGTGCGGCCGCGACGTACGTCGACGTCGACGTCGCGCAGCGCGTGGACCACGCCGCCCGCCGGGGCGTGGTAGGTCTTGGTGACGTCACGGGCGGCGAGCACCGTGTCGACGCAGGGTTCTGCCTCGGTGGTCATGCCGCCACTCCAGGCGCGTCGGCCTTGATGCAGCGCACGCTCACGTCGCCGATGGTCTGGACCGGTGGGACCGCGACCTCGCACGCCGGTTCGGCGAGTGGGCAGCGAGGTGCGAACGGGCAACCCGGCGGCATCTCGGAGAGCGGTGGTGGCGAGCCGGGGATGGCCCGCAACCGGCTGAGGGGGGCCGCATGACCCGAATCGGCGTCGAGCAGCGCCCGAGTGTAGGGGTGGCGGGGAGCCTCCATCACCTCACCGATCGGGCCCGACTCGACCACGATCCCGGCGTACATCACCGTCAGGTCCTGGCACACCAGCCGGGCGACGGCGAGGTCGTGGGTGACGAACAGCA
>JBKEAH010000096.1:0-1654 GCA_047972065.1 Desertimonas sp. | reverse complement strand
GCCGGATTCGCCGAGCCAGCCGGCGAGTTCGCTGCGGACAGCCAGCCGTAACGATGTTCGCAGCGGCTGGTTCGCCAGCACGCGCAACCGATGCGCCGCTCGGCCGGGATCGAGGTACCCGTTCCAACACGCGGCGATCAGCTCGACCGATGCCGCCGTGTCGCCCTCGGTACCCCTCGCATTGACAGACGCATCGTCGAGCAGCCGTCCGAGCTCAGCCTGGCGGTCGCCTGGCGAGAGATCGGTGGCACACCTGCCGATCAGCTCGAGCACGATCGTGCCGAGCGCCGGCGAACCGATCGCATCGTCGGCCAGCCCCGCTTCCCACAGTCGGGCTTCGGCGGTCAGCTCGTCGATATCACGGCGGGCGTAGGCGCTGTCATACTGGCGGCCCGGATCGTTGGCCAGGGACTCGGCGAGATACGACGTCGACACTCGGCCGTCGGGTGCGGTGAGGTACAGCCGTCGGCGCTCACCGACATCGAACCAGGCGCACAACAGGTCGACGATCAGGCGGAGGCGCTTGCCGCGGTCGTTGCGGTACTGCAGATGGTGGCGGAGCAGGGGTTCGGACAGCTCGTACCACGATTGGCGTCGGTCGGTGCCGGCCACCTTTCGGCTTCGTACCCAGCCGGCCTCCGCCAGCCGCGAGAGGCTCACCGCCGCAGAGTCGCGCGCCAGCCCCGCACGGTCGGCCAGGTCGGTGACGGTGAGCGAACTCTCGTCACCGGCGAGTTCGACGATCAGCTTCTGGCCGACCGGCGGAAGTTCCCACAACCGTTGTTGGTAGTACGGCACGAGTTCTTCCAGCAGGGCCTCGGCAACTGGTACGAGTTCGTCGAGATGATCGACCTCCAGGCACGAGGCGAAGATCGTCCAGATCCGTGGCGACCCGCCCGCCAGCGCGTGCACCGCCGCCAGACGCGACTGGGCACGCGGCGTCCGCACCACCGCCGCGAGCTGGGTGTTGCCGGCCTGACGGGCCGTCGTCGCGACCAGCTCGGTTCCCTGGGCCAGCGTGAGCGGTTCGAGATGGATGATCTCGAACGCACCGAACCAGGGTGACTGGCGACTCTGCACGGCGTGGAACAACAGCGGGGCCGATGCGAGCACCGTCACCTCCGCGCTGCGATCGACCCACCCGCGGAGCTCGCTTTGTCCATTGGCGCCGATCGCCTCGAAGATCCGATCGAGGTTCTCGATCACGACGACGAGCGTCCTACCGGCCGTGGCCGCCGTGATCGTCGCGCCGAGTGCGACGACATCGCCGTCGCGTCGCGCGGCACGGCACGCGTCGGTTCGCGCAATATCGGGGGCGATGCCGCTGAGCACGGCGAACATCACGTCGGCTGCCGTCGTCAGGCCGACAGCGTCCTCGGGGAGCCGAGCGACGACGAGCTGGTCGTCGTGATCGCCGACGCGGTGCAGGGCGACCTCGGTGACATGGCTCTTGCCGGCACCGCGTGGGCCGACGAGCAGGATGTGGGGACGGTTGCCGGTCGTGGCGGCTCGTCCCAGCGCGCCGACGACCGTGTCGAGCACGTTCGTGCGCCCGACGGTGCGTTCGTCGAGCGCACGCGGGTCGTCGCGGCTCGGGGTGAACGCCTTGGCGTTGAAGGCCATCAGTCGAGCCGCCGAATCGATCGCCAGATCC
>JBKEAH010000095.1:0-50493 GCA_047972065.1 Desertimonas sp. | reverse complement strand
CGCATTGATGTCAAAGGCCCGCGCCGGGTCGGACTCGCAGGCGTCGACGGCGGTCCAGGCGGCGGTGTGGATCACGGTGTCGGGCCGCCACGTGGTCACCGCACCGAGCACGGCGTCGCGGTCGGTGACGTCGAGATCGGCACGCGACAGACCGAGCACGTCGTCACCGGCGGCGCGAGCGGTGTCGACGACGTCACGACCGAGCTGTCCGGCGGCGCCGGTGACGAGCAGCCGCACGGCTACTGGCCGGTCTCGGCGTAGCGGGCCTCGGTCGCCGCCTTCTGCGGACGCCACCACGCCTGGTAGCTCCGATACCAGCCGATCGTGGCGGCCAGACCCTCGCCGAAGTCGCGATAGCGCGGGCTCCAGCCGAGCTCGTCGCGCAGCTTGGACCAGTCGATGGCGTAGCGCAGGTCGTGCCCGGCGCGGTCGTTGACGAGGTCGTACGCGTCGGCCGGCTCGCCCATCGCCGTCAGGATCGTCTCGACGACCTGGCGGTTGGTGCGCTCGCCGTCGGCGCCGATCAGGTACGTCTCGCCGACCGTCCCACGGTCGATGATGGCCAGCACCGCCGAGCTGTGATCGTCGGCGTGGATCCAGTCGCGAACGTAGAGCCCGGCCCCGTACAGCCGGGGGCGGCGGCCATCGATCACGTTGGTGATCTGGCGCGGGATGAACTTCTCGACGTGCTGGTAGGGCCCGTAGTTGTTCGAGCAGTTGCTGATCGTGGCGGCGACCCCGAAGGACCGCACCCAGGCCCGCACCAGAAGGTCCGAGCCGGCCTTGGTCGCCGAGTACGGGCTCGACGGTCGGTACGGCGACGCCTCGGTGAACCGTGCCGGGTCGTCGAGCTCGAGATCGCCGTAGACCTCGTCGGTCGAGACATGGTGGAGCCGCACCCCGTGGGCCCGCACCGCCTCGAGCACCGTGTAGGTGCCGACGAGGTTGGTGTGGAGGAACGGCGACGGGTCGCGCAACGAGTTGTCGTTGTGCGTCTCGGCGGCGAAGTGCACCACCACGTCGTGGTCGGCGACGAGCCGGTCGACCAGCGCGGCATCGGCGACGTCGCCGTGGACGAATCGCATCCGATCGGCCGCCAGACCGGCCAGCGACTCGCGGTGGCCGGCGTAGGTCAGCTTGTCCAGGGCGGTCACGGTGTCGTCGGTGTGAGCGAGCACGTGACGCACGTAGTTCGACCCGATGAACCCGGCGGCGCCGGTGACCAGCTGCCTCATCGGCCCGTGACCTCGGACAGAAACGGAGCGTTGCGATCCTTGTCCGACAACACCGGTTCGGCGATCGGCCACGGGATCGCCAGCGCCGGGTCCAGCGGGTGACAGGCCCGCCCCGGCATGCCCGGCTGCCATTCCCGGTCGAAGCAGTACAGATACTGGGTCCCGTCCACCAGGGCCTGGAACCCGTTGGCGACGCCGCTGGGCACGAGCACCTGTGTGCCCGGGGTGAGATCGGCGGTGACGACCGATGCGTAGGTCGCCGAGTCGGCGCGCAGGTCGACGTAGGCCCCGTAGGCCGCCCCGCTGACCACGGCGACCAGCTTGGTCACGGCCTCGGCATGCAGGCCCCGAAGCGCACCGCGGGCGGTCTCGGTGACGTTGATCTGGGCGATCGGTCCCGGGAAACCGACCGCCGCGGCGGCCAGGGTGGAGACCCGATACAGCTCGCGGACGGTTCCCCGCTCGTCGGCGACCTGCTTCAACGTGATGATCGTCAGTCCGTCGATGGCGGTGTCGGTGCTCGTGAAGTCGGTGACGGCCATCTCGATCACTCGATGTCGATCTGGCAATGGTCGCCGACCATCAACCGCAGCGCCCGCGGGCGGATCGCGCTGCGCGACACCACGGCTTCGCGCCCGATCAGACTGTCCTCCAACCGCGGGATGTCGGTCACCGTGGAGTGCTCCATCACCACCGAGTGCTCGATCTCGCTGTTGACCACCTCGCAGTCGGCACCGATGGCGCTGAACGGCCCGATGAAGCTGTCGACGACCCTCGTGCGCTCACCGATCGCCACCGGGCCGCGCACCGTCGAGTTGACGATCTCGGCACCGGCGTCGATGACCACCCGGCCCTCGATGTGCGAGTACTCGTCGACCGAGCCGTCGAGGCGTGGTTCGAGCTTCTCGAGCAACAGCCGGTTCGCCTCGAGCAACGGGGTCAGCTTGCCGGTGTCGATCCACCACCCGGTCAGCAGCTCGCAGCGGACACGATGCCCCTCATCGATCAGCCACTGGATGGCATCGGTGATCTCGAGCTCGCCTCGGGCCGACGGCTCGATGGCGGCGACGGCATGGTGGATGGTCGGGTCGAAGAGATAGACGCCGACCAGCGCAAGGTCCGACGGCGGATCGGCGGGCTTCTCGACCAGCGCCACGACGTGACCGTCGTCGTCGAGGGTGGCGATCCCGAATCGCTGCGGGTCGGGAACCCGTTTGAGCAGGATCTGCGCCGACGGCGGGTGCTCGCCCGCACGGGCGGCCTCGAAGGCGGCGACGAAGGCGGCGAGGTCCTGCTCCAACAGGTTGTCACCGAGATACATGACGAAGTCGTCGTCGCCGAGGAAGTCGCGGGCGATCAGCACGCAGTGGGCGATGCCCAGCGGCGCCTGCTGGGGGATGTAGGTGATGTGGGCCCCGAAACGGCTGCCGTCGCCCAGCGCGGCACGCACCTCGGGTCCGGTGTCACCGGTGATCACCCCGATCTCGGTGATGCCGGCGGCCACCATCGACTCGATCCCGTAGAAGAGGATCGGCGTGTTGGCCACCGGGACCAACTGCTTGGCGCGGGTGTGCGTGATCGGCCGCAGCCGGGTACCGGCACCGCCGGCGAGGATCAACGCCTTCATGACGGCGCGCAGTGTACGAGCGGCCAGCGGGTCAGCAGGTGCGACGCTCGATGCTTCGGTCCTCCACCGACGGTTCAGTCCTCGACGGTGTCGACGGTGTCGACGGTGTCGACGGGGGTCGGCGGCGGCGGCGGACCGACGCCACGGAAGAAGTCGAGGATCGGCTCGGCGTCGTCGGTCAGCTCCAACGCCGACTGGCCCTCCTCTTCGATGAAATCGACGGGCAACTGGTAGGTCTGCAGCCCGGCGTCGGCCGCGGCGCGCAGCGCGTTGGCGCTGTCGATGACGTTGGCACCCTCGTCGACGCGGATCGCCGACGTCGCGGCCGAGATCAGCTCGTTGAGCCGGAACGGGTTGGCCTCGACCTCGACGAGCACCTGGGTGACCGCCGCTTGGATGAACGCTTGCTGGCGAGCGATACGGCCGAGGTCGGCGACCGGACCGACCTCGCTCCAGTCCCCGTCGCGGAACTCCTCGTAGTGCCGGCTCCGGGTGTACGCCAGCGCCTGGTCGCCCTTGAGCCGAGGGCAGCCCGGGTCGACGTTGAGCCCGGAGTGGGTGTCGCGGGCGGGGTACTCGAAACAGATCTCGACGCCGCCGATGGCGTCGACCATCGCCGTGAACCCGGCGAAGTTGACCTCGACGTAGTGGTTGATCGGGATGCCCAGCTCGTTGGTGATCGTCTGCGCCAGACGCCCCGGACCGCCGTTGAACGCGGCGTTGATCTTGCCATCGTCGCCGCTCCCGGCGATGTCGACCCACAGGTCCCGGGGGATGCTCAGCAGGTACGCCCCGCCGTTGCGTTCGCGGCGCAGGATCATGATCGTGTCGGAGCGGCTGCCGGTGACCTCCTCGGCCGAGCCGACGTTGTCGGCGTTCTCGAGGTCACCGTTCTCGCGCGAGTCCGAACCGACGACGAGATAGTTCTCCGCGGGCGCATCGTTGGCCGCCGCCTGGATCGCGGGGTCGCCACCGATCCGCTCGACCTCGTCGGAACGCTGCTGGGCCGCGGTGACCAGCCCGACGGTGCCCGCGGCGCCGACCAGCACACCGAACGCCAGCGCCAACACGCTCGGTGGGCGGCGGAGCCGACTGCTTGACATCGCCCGGCGAGACTAGCCCCGCGTCGGCCCGGTACCGGGCGCACTACCGCAGGTGGATCACGTCGGCGGCGTCGAAGCGTCGGGTGAGGGCACAGTCGTCCACGACCACCAGCCGCCCGTCCGGCTCAACGGCGACGGCGCGGCCCTCGAACACCTCGCCCGCGGGCAGATGGACGCGCACCGCCTTGCCGAGGGTGGTCAGGTGGTCGCGGTAGACCTCGGTGAGATCGGCGGGGAGGCGGTCGTAGGCGACCAGCAGCGCCTCGAGCACGTCGGCGGGTACGACGTCGTCTCCCAGACGCGCCGCGCCATCGGGGGCCCAACCGATGTTGAGCCCCATCCCGGCGACCACCGGCCCCCGGGCGTGACGCTGGGCGAGGATGCCGGCCAGCTTGGCGTCGCCGACGAGGATGTCGTTGGGCCACTTGAGCGCAGCGCTCACCCCGGCCACCTCGGCCACCGCCGCACACGCCGCCAACGCCATCCGACGGGTCAGGTCGATGGCGTGCTCGGGCACCCGGTGCGACAGGATCGACACCATCAGATTGGTGTCGGGCGGGGTGTCCCACCGGCGGTCCATCCGGCCGCGACCGGCGGTCTGGTGGCCGGTGGCGCGCACGCTGCGGTCGGGGCGTTCGAAGGCGGTCTCCAGCAGGTCGGTGTTGGTGCTGCCCGTCACCGGGACATACTCGACGGTCCAACCGGGCGGCCAGGTGCGGGCCCAGGGACCGGAGCCCCCGGTTGACGTCGACGGTTGGTTGGGGTCGGATGGGGCCACGACACGTACTGTGTCAGCCGTGCTGTCGAAGATCCTGATCGCCAACCGGGGCGAGATCGCCGTCCGTGTCATCCGTGCTGCCCGCGAGATGGGCATCGCCACCGTGGCGGTGTACTCCGAGCTCGACCGCGACGCCCTCCACGTGCGGCTCGCCGACGAGGCCTACGCCCTCGGCGGCCAGACCGCGGCCGAGAGCTATCTCAACACCGAAGCGATCCTCGACGCCATCCGCCGCAGCGGCGCCGACGGCGTCCACCCGGGCTACGGCTTCTTCAGCGAGAACGCCGACTTCGCCCGGGCGATCACCGACATGGGCGTGGCGTTCATCGGGCCGCCACCCGAAGCGATCGAGGAGATGGGCGACAAGGTGTCGAGCCGCAAGGCGGCCGAGCGCGGCGGCGCACCGATCGTGCCCGGGACCACCGAGTTCGCCCAGTCGGCCGACGAGATCCGTTCCTTCGGCGAGGACAACGGCTGGCCGGTGGCGATCAAGGCCGCCTTCGGTGGTGGTGGCCGGGGCATGAAGGTGGTGCAGGCCGCCGACGAGGTCGACGCCGCGATGGCCAGCGCCCAGCGCGAGGCGAAGTCGTTCTTCGGGCGCGACGAGGTGTACGTCGAGCGGTACCTCACCTGGCCCCGCCACGTCGAGGTCCAGATCGTCGGCGACCAGCACGGCAACGTGGTGTGGGTCTCGACCCGCGACTGCTCGGCCCAGCGTCGCCATCAGAAGTTGATCGAGGAGGCCCCGGCCCCGGGTCTGCCCGACGGCGTCGAGGATGCGATGGGCGCCGCCGCGGTCAAGGCGGCCAAGGCCGTCGGCTACTACAACGCCGGCACCGTCGAGTTCATCTATCAGGACGGCGAGTTCTTCTTCCTCGAGATGAACACCAGGCTCCAGGTCGAGCACCCGGTCACCGAGGTGATCACCGGCATCGACCTCGTCGAGTGGCAGATCCGGGTCGCGTCGGGCGAGGAGCTCCCGATGACCCAGGACGAGGTGCGCGCCCTGCAGCGCGGCGCCGCCATCGAGGTGCGGATCAACGCCGAGGACCCCGCCGGCGGCAAGTTCCTCCCCTCGCCGGGGCGCATCACCAAGCTGGACACGCCCGATGGCTTCGGCATCCGTTGGGATGGCGGCTACACGTCGGGTGATGAGGTCAGCCAGTTCTACGACAACCTGGTCGGCAAGCTGATCGTGTGGGGCAAGGACCGCCCGACGGCGATCGACCGCACGATCTGCGCACTCGAAGCGCTGACGGTCGAGGGCGTCGCCACCACGATCCCCGCCGATCTGGCGATCCTGCGCGCCGACGACTTCCGCAGCGTCGAGCACTCCACCAAATGGGTCGAAGAGACGCTCGACCTGTCCGGCACGGCCGCCCCGGCCCCGGCCGTCGCCGACGGCGACCAACCCGAGGCCACCGTCAAGCGCACGGCCACCGTCGAGGTCAACGGCAAGCGGTTCTCGGTCGATCTGTGGGTGCCCGAGTCCCAGGTCGGCGCGGCGGCACCGTCCGGGGCGCCGAAGACGGCCCGCAAGCCGCGGCGCGCCCCCGGCGGCGGCGCCGGCGGGGGCGCCGGAAGCGGCAGCGTCACCGTGCCGATGCAGGGCACGATCGTCAAGGTGCTGGTCGAGGTCGGCCAGACCGTCGAGGTGGGCGAGGGCATCGTCGTGCTGGAGGCGATGAAGATGGAGAACCAGATCAACGCCGAGAAGGCCGGGACCGTCACCGAGATCAAGATCGAGGCCGGCGCCACCGTCGGTGGCGGCGACGTCGTCGCGATCATCGAGTGACGCCCCGCGGCGCTCGCGGATCGCACCACTTCGGGGAGTCGAACGCACGCCGGGGCGGCCTTCGACTCCCGACAGAGCGCGCGCCTACTCGGCCGCTTCGGCCAGCGCCTCGCTGAGTGCGGGGTGCACCAGCAGGCTCTCGACGATGTCGGTCACCTTGAGGTTGGCGGTGACCGCCAACGCGATCACCGAGATCAGCTCGGCGGCGTTGTGGCCCACGATCGAACCGCCCAGCACCACACCGGTTGCCGGGTCGGAGATGATCTTGACGAACCCGCGTGAGTCGTTGTTGATCAGCGCCTTGGCCGATGCCGAGAACGGCACCTTGGTCACCCGGATCTTGCGACCCGACGCGAACGCCTCCGCCTCGGCCAGCCCGACGTCGGCGATCTCGGGCTCGGTGAAGATGGCCGACGCCGCCTTGTCGTAGTCGAGGTGGCGGTGGTGGCGCCGGTGGAGCCCCATCAGCCGCTCGGCGACCTTGCGGCCCTGCATCGACGCGACCGACGACAACGGCAGCTTGCCGCTGACGTCCCCGGCGGCGTAGATGTGGCCGACGTTGGTGACGCAGTTGTGGTCGATCGGGATGTAGCCGCCGTCGGTAGCCACCCCGGCGGTGTCGAGATCGAGCCCGTCGGAGTTGGGCACCGAACCGATCGCCAGCACGGCGTGGCTGCTGCGCACCACCCGGCCGTCGTCACACCGCACGACCACCTCGTCGCCGCCCTCGCCATCGCGTTCGATCGCCGTGGCCCGCGCCCCCATCAACAGCTTGATCCCCCGCTTGAGGAAGTCGTCCTCCAGGACGGCGGCAACCTCCGGGTCCTTGCCCGGCAGCACCTGCTGGCGCGACACGACCAGCGTCACCGCCGCACCGAACGATGAGAACATGTGCACGAACTCGACGCCGGTAACCCCCGAGCCCACGACGGTCACCGACGTCGGGAACACCGTGGGCGGGTAGCAGTCCCGCGTCGTCAGGATCCGCTCACCGTCGGGTCGGCACCACTCAGGGATCCGTGGCCGGGACCCGGTGGCGATCAACGCGGCGTCGAACCCGACCTGGTCGGTGCCCTCGGCGCCGTCGACCACGAGCTCGTGGGGACCGGCGAATCTGGCGGTGCCGCGGATCAACCGGACCCCCTGACTGGTGAGCAGCTCGGTCGTGCTGTGTTGCAGGTGCCCCTTGATCGACTCGACCCGCTCGGCCAGCGCCGCGGTGTCGACATCGGCCGACGCCGTGGCCAGGCCCATGCCGCTCGAACGACGCATGAAGCTCATCGCCCCACCGGTGGCGATCATCGTCTTGGACGGGATGCAGTCCCACAGATGGGCGGCGCCGCCGACAACGTCCCGCTCGACCATCGTCACCTCCGCGCCGAGACGGGCGGCGTAGGTGGCGGCGGTGTTGCCCGCCGGGCCGCCACCGATGATCACGAAGCGCGTCGTCACGATCGCTCAGGGTAGGGCACCGAGCGTCACCGCGGCCTTGGAACGACCCGTTCAGACATCGTTCAGAGGTGAGCGGATGCTCGATGAGCGTTCGTGGTTCGCCGCGCTGCGCACGATCACCCGCCCACGGATCCACCCCACGTGACCGCCCGCCGAACCAGCAGCCCACCCACCGCGGAGCAAACCGGCCTACCGGGCGGACCGCGGGCGCACGCCCGCGGCAACCCGCCCGGTGGGCTCGGTCACCCGGCGGGGTCACCGGGGTCCCAACCACACGGAGCTCCCGCATGACCCTGGCCGTCCCCCGCCCCCGTACCGCACTGACCCTGACGGCGCTCGGCGTCGCCGCCGTGGCGGCCTTCTCCCTCGCCACGCCGGCGACGGCCGGCACCCTCGGCGGTGAGCCCGGCGACTTCAGCGGCAGCGGCCCGACCTTCACGGCCGTCGAGGGCACGAGCACCGTGACCGGCGACATCGGCCCCACACCCGACGACCTCCAGGATCCCTTCAGCGTGGAGATCCCCGCCGGGCTCCAGGTCACCAGCATCAGCTACGCCGGACCATCGGGCGCCAGCTACCCGCTCAACGTGGTCGGCTGCGGCATTTCCGGATCGTCCAACCTCAACCAGAGCTTCTCGCCGCCGCAGAGCGCCTGCACGATCGGTTGGTCGATCTCGACCAACTTCGCGGTGTCCACGACGCCGTGGACGGTGACGATCATCACCGAAGCGGTGCCGGCCACCACCACCACGTCGACCACTACGACCAGCACGACCACCACGACCACCACGACCACCACCGTGGCGCCGACCACGACGTCCACCACCACCTCGACGTCGTCGGTGGCGCCGGGCACGACCCCGGCGCCGTCGATCGCCACGCCGACCACCACGGCGACGACCGCCCCCGCCACCACGGTCGCGCCGGCGACGACCGTCGCCGCGGCGACCACCGCGAGTGCGACCCGGCCGACGGTCACCGTGACCCGTGACCCGATCGCCCCGGGGCAGACCCAGACCGCCACCGGGACGGGCTTCCAGCCCGGCGAGCGGATCGCCGCCGAACAGCACTCGGTCCCGGTTCCCCTCGGTACGTACACCGCCGACGGCTCCGGCCGGGTGACCTTCACCTGGACCATCGCCACCGACACACCGGCGGGCCGTCACGCCGTGGTCCTCGAGGGAGATCGGTCCGGCCGAGCCGGCACCATGTTCACCGTCACCGACGCCGGCGACCTCGTCGCCGCCGGCGGAGAGAGCCGCGGCATGCTGGTCATCGCCGTCGTCGCCGCGCTGGCCGGCGCGACCCTGCTGATCATCGCCCGACGGCGACCCATCTGATCATCGCCCGACGGCGACCCTGCTGATTCGGCCGAGGGCCCTACGGGGTCGGCGGGATACGGTCTGAGCCTCGTGAGCAACGACGCCTCCGCCCCCATCGACGAGTCATCACCGCCCGAGCTCGCCGGCAGCGGGCTGGCGGCGGAACGATCGCGGCGCCGGGCCCAGGTCGACGCGCTGCGCGCCACCGGGGTCGAGCCGTACCCGTACCGGTTCGACCGCACCCACACGCTGGCCGAGGTGCGCGCCCACTACGGCGGGCTCGAGCCCGGCGTCGAGACCGACGACGCCGTGCGGGTCGCCGGTCGCATCCTGTTACGGCGCGACAGCGGAAAGCTGATCTTCGCCACGGTGCTCGACCGCGGCGTCGAGCTCCAGCTGTTCATCTCCAAGGCGGTGGTCGGCGACGACGCCTTCGCCCTCATCAAGACGCTCGACCGCGGCGACTGGGTCGGCGCCGGCGGCACGGTGATGACCACCCGCAAGGGCGAGCTGTCGATCAAGGTCGACAGCCTCACGTTGCTGGCCAAGTCGATCCGGCCGCTGCCCGACAAGTGGCACGGGTTGACCGACCCCGACACCCGGTTCCGCCAGCGCTACGCCGACCTCGTCGTCAACGCCGAGGCCCGCCGGGCCTTCGACGTCCGCCATGCCGTGATCGCCAGCTTCCGGCGCACCTTCGACGAGCGCGGCTTCACCGAGGTGGAGACCCCGGTGCTCCACGCAGAGGCCGGCGGCGCCCACGCCCGACCGTTCACCACCCATCACAACACCCTCGACATGGGGCTGTACCTACGGATCGCGCTCGAGCTCCACCTCAAGCGGCTGATCGTCGGTGGGCTCGACCGGGTGTTCGAGATCGGACGGGTGTTCCGCAACGAGGGTCTGTCGACCCGCCACAACCCCGAGTTCACGATGATGGAGTCCTACGAGGCCTTCGCCGACGTCGACGACGTGATGGCGCTCACCGAGACGCTCATCGTCAACGCGGCACGCGACGCGCTCGGCACCACCACCATCGACATCGCCGAGACCACCGTCGATCTGACGCCGCCGTGGCCCCGCCGACGCATGGTCGACCTGGCCGGCGAGGCGGCGGGCGAAGAGATCCACCCCCGGCTCGGCGTCGAGCACCTCCGCGGCGCCGCCGAGCGGGCCGGTGTGCGTTGGGACCCGGCGTGGTCGGCCGGCCAGCTGGTCGAGGCGGTCTTCGAGGCCCTCGTCGAGTCGAGCATCGTCGCCCCGGTATTCGTCACCGGCCACCCCACCGACATCTCACCGTTGGCCCGGGTCGATCGCACCGACCCGTCGCTCACCGAACGGTTCGAGTTGTTCGTCGACGGCCGCGAGCTGGCCAACGGCTACAGCGAGCTCAACGACCCCGTCGAACAACGCGCCCGTTTCGAAGACGAGCAGGCCGCCAAGGACGCCGGCGACGCCGAGCGCGGCACCGTCGATGAGGACTACCTGCGCGCCCTCGAGTACGGCATGCCGCCCACCGGCGGTCTCGGCATCGGCATCGACCGTCTCGTGATGCTGCTCGCCGGCGTCGACACGATCCGCGACGTCATCCTGTTCCCCACCCTGCGCCCCGAGGCCCCGTAGGTTGGCGGCATGACTCGCCTTGCTTGGGGTGCGGGCTTCGCCACCGAGGCGGCCGACGGCACCACGCTCGACACCTGGTATCGCTGGCTCGGTTGGGGGGAGTACGGCGACGAGGCACCACCGGAGTCCGACGTGGCGCTCGCCGGCGGCGACCGGCGCGACGAGACCCGCCGGGTGGTGGTGCGCCCGGTCCGGCTGACGATCGATGCCGACGAGGCGCCGGCGTCGACCAGCGACGCCTACCTTCGCCTCCATCTGCTGTCGCACCGGCTGGCGGCACCCAACTCGCTCAACCTCGAGGGCATCTTCGGCCGGCTCAACACCGTGGCGTGGACCGACCTAGGCCCTATCGCCCCCGGCGATCTCGACGACGTCCGGCTGGCCCGCCGGGCCGAAGGCCACACGCTGGTGGTGCGCGGGCTCGACAAGTTCCCGGCGATGACCGACTACGTCATCCCCTCCGGCGTGCGCATCGCCGACGCCACCCGGGTGCGTCTCGGGGCCCACCTCGCCCAGGGCACCGTGGTGATGCACGAGGGCTTCTGCAACTTCAACGCCGGCACGCTGGGCACCTCGATGGTGGAAGGTCGCATCAGCCAGGGCAACGTGGTCGGCGACGGGTCCGACATCGGCGGTGGCGCCTCGCTGATGGGCACCCTGTCGGGCGGCGGCAAGGAGAAGGTGTCGGTCGGCGAGCGCTGCCTGGTCGGTGCCAACGCCGGGCTCGGGATCAGCCTCGGTGACGACTGCGTGGTCGAAGCCGGGCTCTACCTGACCGCCGGCACCCTGGTGAAGCTGCCCGACGGCGCGGTGGTCAAGGGCAACGAGCTCTCGGGCGCCCACGGGCTGATGTTCATCCGTCACAGCCAGACCGGCGAGGTGCAGGCCCGGGTCCGCACCGGCAGCTGGGGTGGCCTCAACGCTGCCCTCCACAACAACTGAGCATCGGTGGCCTCGCCGACCGGATCGGCTCCTGACCCGGCGTTGGTGGCACCGCCGCGACGATCGCTTCGGCCAACATGGCCCCGATGACCACGCCGCCGCCACCCCCGGCCTCCCCCACTCCCGTCGCACCGACGGCTGCGGGCACCCGCGCCCGCTGGGCGGTGATGGCCGGGGTCGTCGGCGTGGCGCTCGGCGGTGTCGCCGGGGCGCTGCTCGCCGGGAGCGACGACCCCGAGACCACCACCAGTGAGCGTCTCGACCCGGTGCAGCGAGACATCGTCGTCGCCTGCGAGTACGTACTCGAGCTGCCTCCCGGCCGCGAGGTCTTGGAGTACCCGATCGACGATCCGATCGCGCACCGGTTCCAGGCGCTCATGGCGGCGTTGCAGGCCGCCGGTCGGGCCGGGCCCGGCTACGAGACGTGGGGCGAGGCCGGTGATGCGCTGCAGAGGTCGTATTTTCGGGTCGATCTGGACGGTCTCGACGATGCGTGGGACGACCTGCACGACGACTGCACCGATGAGCTCACCGCGCTCGGCCGGCTCGCGGCCGACTGACGGGGTCTGACAACTCACCACCGACTCACAGCGAAGTCCCAGGTTTGACCGTCACCATGACGTCATGACCGCCACCCGAGGACCCCGGTGGGTGCGGCGCTCGCGCCGCACCGACGACACCACCCGCCCGCTCCCCCGCCCCGATGAGGACCTCGTCGACCAGGGCCTGGCCTTCGATCTCGGCACGATGATCGACCGCCGCCGGGCGCTGCGCACCCTCGGGCTGGGTGCCGCCGTCACCGGCATCGCCGCCATCGGCGCCCGCCCGCTGGTCGCCGCGGCGACGACCGACACCACCGACACCACCGGCGGCTCGACCGCCACCACCGTCGACCCCTCCACGCTGCCCGAGATCCCCGACGAGACCGCCGGCCCCTACCCCGGCGACGGCTCCAATGGCCCCGATGTGCTCGAGCAGACCGGTGTGGTGCGTCAGGACATCACCACCAGCTTCGGCGACGCCAGCGGCGTCGCCGAAGGGGTGCCGATGACCCTCGAGCTGACCATCCTCGACGTCGCCGGTGGCGGCGCCGGCATGGCCGGCGCCGCGGTCTACGCCTGGCACTGCACCCGTGACGGGTTGTACTCGATGTACTCCGAAGGCGCCGAGGACGAGAACGTCCTGCGGGGGGTCCAGATCGCCGACGACGCCGGCAAGGTGACCTTCGCCAGCATCTTCCCGGGCTGCTACAGCGGCCGCTGGCCCCATGTCCACTTCGAGGTGTACCCGGACGAGGCGGCCATCACCGACTCGACCAACGCCATCGCCACCTCACAGGTCGCGCTCCCGCAAGCGGCGTGCGACGTGGTCTACGCCGAGGAGGGCTACGAGTCCTCGATCCCCAACCTCGCCCAGCTCACCCTTGACACCGACAACGTGTTCGGCGACGACGGCGGCGTGTACCAGTTGGGCGCCACCACCGGCGACGTCGCCGAGGGCTACCGCGTCCAGCTCACCGTTCCGGTGGACACGACCACCGAGCCGACCGGCGCCACGATGGCCGGTGGCGGGTCCGGCGGGCCCGGTGGGGGCGGAACCCCGCCGACCGGAGGCCGCGGCCCCGGAGGCTGAGCGCCGGTCACGGACCGAGTGTGGGCGGCCCATCCGCCGGGCTGCCCACACTCACTCGGTCCGGTGGCGGAATCGGTGTCGGCCCCCGAATCCGCTCAGGCGAAGCCGCGGACCAGGTCGGCGACCTCCTCGGGGGTTAGGTCGACCATCGCCTCGCCGTGGAGCTTCTCGAAGTAGGTGACGTCGCTGCGATACATCGGCTCGGCGTTGGAACGGCTGACGATCTTGCACAGCAGCGAGTAGCGGTCCGTCGCGGTGGGTCCGCCGCCGTAGATCGCCCAGTTGAACGACGTCAGGTTGAGGGCGTGATATGTCATCAGCACCGCCGAGATGGCGGTGCCGAGATCGGCGCAGTCCTGGGCAGTCATCGCCTCGAGGCGGCCCTCGCCCTCGACCACGGCCCACACCTCGTGGAACCCGACCGGCGCCCACGGCGTGAACACCGCCACCCGCCCGTAGCTGCCGACCCAGCGGGCCGACTGCCGCTCCTGGGCGATCAGCGTCGTCCAGAACGACTCGCCGCCCGACCAGGTCTCGCTGGCGCCGACCAGCCGCCGCTGCACCGATGTGCCGACGGCGTCATGGGCCGACTGGGCGTGCGGGTGCACCAGCGAGCTGCCCGCCGGTGGCAGGTAGTTGGCGTTGACCGACGACCACACCGGCTGATGACGCTGCACCGCCGCGGTGTAGGCCACCAGCGCGTCGAGGAGGTCGCCGACACGGGTGGGCGTGAGCTCGGGGAGGTCGACGAAGTGCTGATCGGCGGTGTAGATCCCGACCGAGGAGAACTCGCTGTAGGCCAGCACGTTGGGGAACACCCACGCCTCGCCCCGGCGGATACGCCCCTCGGCGGTGAGCGCCGGATCGAACACGCCAGTGGCGGTCTCGATGTTGTCGGCGCAGAACGGGCAGAACCCCGGCGGCGCCGTCAACGCCTCGAGGTCGGGACGGGTCGAGGGGGCCAGCTTCGACCCGCTGATGAGCCGCCCGGTGTCCCCGGTCAAGGGATCGACCCGGATCCGTAGCGGCACCTCGATCGTGTTCGACGGGTTCATCAGCTCGGGCACCCGGGCCGTGATCAGGTGCTCCACCAACTCGATGCCAGCCATGCCGGCGAAGCTACCGCGCCCCCATCGGTGGTCGGGGTGCCGCGTCCTCGTCGCCGAACCGGCGGCCGGGTACCGTCGCGCGATGGCCAAGACCGACGCGCACGGCGAGCCGGTCACGATCGATGTCGACGGCCGGCCGGTCGAGATCTCCAGCCCGGACAAGGTGATGTTCCCCGAGCGCGGCGAGACCAAGCTCGACGTGGCCCGCTACTACCTCGCCGTGGGCGACGCGCTGATGCGCACCGTGGGCGACCGTCCGACGCTGTTGCAGCGCTGGCCCAACGGGGTCACCAAGCCCAGCTTCTTCCAGAAGCGGATCCCCGACTCGGCACCTGATTGGTTGCAGACCACCGTGGTCTCCACCCCCAACGGCACGACGTCACGGGCGATCGTGATGGCCGATCTCGCCCACGTGATCTGGGCCGCCAACCAGGCCGCGCTCGGTTTCCACCCGTGGCCGCTGCGGGCGGCCGACCCCGCCGACACCGACGAGTTGCGCATCGACTTGGACCCGTCGCCCGGTGTGACCTGGGACATGCTGCGCGAGGCGGCCCACGAGGTCCGGGCCTTCCTCGGCGGCCTCGGCATCACCGCCTTCCCCAAGACCACCGGCAACCGTGGCATCCACCTCTATGTGCGGGTGTCGGCCGGCCACGACAGCTTCGACGTGCGTCAGGCCGCGGTGGCGGTGGCCCGGGCGATGGAGGAACGTCGCTCCGACCTGATCACCGGGGCCTGGTGGAAGGAGGAGCGCGGGTCGCGGGTGTTCGTCGACTTCAACCAGAACGCCCCCCACAAGACGGTGTTCGGGGCGTGGTGCGTGCGGGCCCGGGTCGGCGCCCAGGTGTCGACGCCGTTCCGCTGGGACGAGCTCGACGCCATCCACCCCGACGAGCTGACGATGGCGACGGTGCCGGCCCGGCTGGCGGTCGGGGGCGACCCGTGGGCGGCGATCGACGACACACCCTGTTCGATCGAGCCGCTGATCGATCGGTTCCGCACCGATCTGGCCCGTGGCGTCCCCGACGCCCCGTGGCCGCCGGTGTACCCGAAGATGCCCCACGAGGCCTCCCGCGTCACCCCCAGCCGCGCCAAGCCCCCACCCCCGTGACCCCCGGTCAGGCTTCGGGGGGCAGGGCGCGGCGGCGGGTGGCGCCGAGGGCGAGACCGGCGACGACCAGCGCGGCGCCAAGCCAGCCGAGCGGGGGGAGGTGCTCGTCGAGGACGACGACCGCGGCGCCGGCGGCCGTCACCGGCTCGGCCAACGTCAACAGCACCGCCGTGGACGTCGGCAACGTCCGCAAGCCGATCCCGTAGAGCCAGTAGGCCACGCCCACCGTCACCACCCCCAGATGGGCGAGCATCAACAACCCCGAACCCGTCGCCACCCAGCCGAGCGGCTGCCCGGCGAGGAAGGGGATCAGCACCAGCGCACCGAGGCTGAACTGCGTGGCCAGGGCCGTCGTCGAGTTCCACCCCCGTCCGATCAGCACCTTGGTCGCCACCGCGTACCCGGCATACGACAGCCCCGCGCCGAGGGCGGCGGTGACGCCGAGCGCGTCCAGACGCACGGCACCGCCCTGCGCGGCGACGAGCAGCGCTCCCCCGCTCAGCGCGACCGTGGTCGCCGCCAGCCACGATGGCGCCGGCCGGCGGCGAAACAGCACCACGTCGAGCAGACCGGCGAATGCCGGCCCGGAGCCCAACGCCACGATCGTGCCAAGCGCAACCCCCGCGCGATCCGTGCCGGTGAAGAACGTCGGCTGATACCCCGCCACCCCGACCGCGCCGAGCGCCAGCCACCCGACGTCGGTACGGACCGGTCGGCGGGGTCGCCGTCGGGCGATCACCCACAACGCGACGGCCCCGACGGCGATCCGCAACGTGCCGACCCCGAGCGGCGTGGTGCCGTCGGGCCCGAGCGCCTGCGCCGTGCCGGTGGTGCCAAACAGCACGGCGGCGCAGATCACCGCGAGCGCACCGGTCACGGGCCGGCAACCTACCGAACCCAACCACGACCCTCGGCGACGACTCCATACTCTGGGGGCATGACAACCGACACCGAGTCAGCGCCTGACGACGCCGCGACGGCCGATCTCGCCGCGGCCGGCGTCCACTGGGACCTCGACACGCTGCTCACCGGCTTCGGGACCGTCGACGACGTCCTCGACGTCCTCGACGACCTCGACCGCCGCGCCGTCGCCCTCGCCGAGCGGGGCCGGGGTCGGATCGCCGAGATGGGCCCCGCCGAGCTCGGCGGGTTCTTCGCCGACTACGCCGAGCTGCTCGACCGCCAGACACGCGTCGTCAGCTATGCCCAGCTGCGATACGCGGCCGACACGTCCGACCCCGCCAACGGCTCGCTGGTCGCCAAGATCACCGACCGGGTGACACAGCTGAGTCCGATGCTGGTCTTCATCACGCTGGAGTGGGCTGCGGTCAGCGACGAGCACGCCGAGGCAATCCTGTCGGACCCCGAGCCGGGGCTCGATCTCGTACGCCACCACCTACGGTCGGCATTGCGTCGCCGACCACACCTGTTGAGCGAGCCCGAGGAACGAATCGACGCCGAGAAGTCGGCCGTTGGCGCGAGAGCCTGGGCCCGGCTGTTCGACGAGCTCACCTCGGCCATCGAGTGCCCGACCGATGATGGCCCGGTGTCGCTGGATCGGGCCCTCGCCGATCTCGCCCACCCCGATCGCCGACAGCGCCAGGCGGCCCACGCCGCGGTGACCGCCGGGTTGGCGCCGGGTCTGCGCACACGCGCCTACGTCTTCAACACGCTGCTCAACGATCGATCGATCGAGGACCGGGTGCGGTCCTACCCATCGTGGGTGTCGTCGCGCAACCTGGCCAACGAGGCCTCCGACGAGAGCGTGCAGGCGCTCGTCGACGCCGTCGTGGATCGCTATGACATCCCGCAGCGTTGGTATGCGCTCAAGGCCGAGTTGCTGGGCATCCCGAAGATCGCCGACTACGACCGGATGGCGTCGGTCGCCACGTCGGCCAGCACGATCGGCTGGTCCGCCGCCACCGAGGTGGTCACCGACGCCTATGCCTCGTTCTCACCCGAGCTGGCCGGGATCGCTAAGCGGTTCCTGCACGAGCCGTGGATCGACGCACCGGCCACCGCCGGCAAGCGGGGCGGCGCGTTCTGCGCCTACACCGCACCGTCTCATCATCCGTATCTGCTGCTCAACTGGACCGGCACCTCGCGCGACGTGAGCACGCTCGCCCACGAGCTCGGCCACGGCCTCCACGCCTACCTGGCGCGCGACCAGGGCATCTTTCAGATGTCGACCCCGCTGACGTTGGCCGAGACCGCCTCGGTGTTCGGTGAGACCGTCACCACGAACCGGCTGCTCGGCATGCTGGACACCGCGCCGGCGCGGCTCACGTTGCTGGCCGAGACGGTCGACGACTCGATGGCCACCGTGTTCCGGCAGGTGGCGATGAACCGCTTCGAGCACGCCGTTCACACCGCCCGACGCTCGGAGGGCGAACTGGCGGTCGAGCGCTTCAACGAGCTGTGGTTCGAGACCCAATCGGCGATGCTCGGCGACGCCGTCGAGATCACCGATGAGTACCGCTCGTGGTGGAGCTACATCCCCCACTTCATCCACACGCCGGGCTACGTCTACGCCTACGCCTATGGCCAGCTGCTCGCGCTCAGCGTGTATCGCCGGTACGAGGACCACGGCGACGCCTTCGTGCCGCGTTATCTCGATCTGCTGCGCGCCGGCGGGTCGATGCCCCCGAGCGAGCTGGCCAGGATCGTCGACTGCGACCTGGACGATCCCGGGTTCTGGCAGGGTGGGCTGGCGATCATCGACCAGCAGGTCGCCGCCGCCGAGTCGGCCGCCCGCGAGGCGGGCCGGCTCGCGCCGCCTGACGCTGGTTAGCTCGGGCGGTCGGCGACGGCGGCGGCCCCGGCGATCAGCTCGGCGACTAGACACCGCGTCAGCGCCCAGTGGGCAACCTCATCGAGGCGGCCCGCGTACGCCGGATGCAACGCCCGCAGGCCGACGGCGCCGGCGCCCAGCTCGGTGTCGGGACGCAGCAGCGTCTCGAAGGCATCGTCGGGGACCCCCTCGGGGCTGTCCGACAGCGCCTCGCCGACCGCGGCGGGGGTCAGCGTGGTGACGAACCAACGCTCGGACCCGCCGAGGTCCCCACGGGCGTACAGTCCGCCGCCGAGGTCGACGAGACCACCAACCACCTCGACCCCGGCGACGGCATCCAGCAGGGTCGAACCCCGCGCCGGCTCCAACACGGCGGACCGGAACTGGCACGGTGTCAGCGCACCCAGACACCCGGCGGCGACCAGCACGCTGGTCCCGTCGCGCAGCGTGATGTGCAGACGGGCACCCGGCACCGAGTGGGCCAGTGCCACGGCCATGCGGACAAGTGCCGGTTCGCACGTTCGGGCCATGTCGATCAAGCTAGTTGTTAGGTTCTCCTTACGCAAACAGTTCGTTTGACATTCTGTCTGTGGGGGCGCCCCTGGGCGATCGCTCCGACACCGCCGACCCCGGGGCCGACCCGCTCCCCGCCGTACGATGCCCCCCATGCCCGACGACACCCTCGCCGACCGATCGTCCGCGACGATCCCACTCGCCGAGGGGCTCACGCCCAGCCGCGGCGCCTGGCAACACGCGACCGCCGCCGTGTTGCGCAAGAGCAAGAAGCTCGCCGACGACGCTCCCGACGAGGCCGCGTGGGAGGCGCTCACGACCACCACCCTCGACGGTGTGCGCATCACCCCGCTCGGCACGCCCGAGCTGACTGCCGGCCTGCCCGACGGCGGGCTTCCCGGCCAATCCCCCTTTGTGCGCGGGACGATGCCGAGACGCGACCACGGGGCCTGGGACATCCGCGCCTGGTACACCGACCCCGACCCGGAACGCACAGCCGACGACGTGATGGCCGATCTGGACAACGGCGTCAACTCGTTGTGGTTCACCCTCGGTCCCGATGGTCTCGACCCGGCAGCGCTCGCCGGGGTTCTCGAACCCGTGCTCATCGACCTCGCCCCCGTCGTGCTGGATGCCCCACACGACCCGCTCGGTGCCGCCCGCGCGCTGGTCGACGTCATCGCGCGCAAGCCGGCCATCGCCCACCCGGGCACCAACCTTGGCGCCGACCCACTCGGCAACGCGCTGCGCGGCCGCGGGGTCACCGACATGGCGGTCGCCCTCGACGTGGCCCGCCAGGCGCGCGACGCCGGCGTCAAGGCCCTCGTCGTCGACGGCACGGCCGTCCACGACGCCGGTGGATCCGATGTCCAGGAACTGGCGTGGCTGCTGGCGGCCGGCACCACCTACCTGCGCGCCCTCCACGATGCCGGCATCGACCTCAACGCCGCCGCCGGGTTGCTCGAGTTCCGCATCGCCGCGACCGTCGAGCAGTTCCCGACCATCGCCAAGTTCCGCGCCGCCCGCCGGCTGTGGGCACGGGTCACCGAGCTCAGCGGGGTGGCCACGCAGGCGCGGGGCATGGTGCAGCACGCGGTCACCTCCCGGCCGATGATGTCGTCCTACGACCCCTACGTGAACATGCTGCGGACCTCGGTCGCCGCGTTCGCCGCCGGTGTCGGCGGGGCGACCAGCGTCACCGTGTTGCCCTTCGACGAACCGCTCGGCCTCCCCGAGGCCTTCGGCCGACGCATCGCACGCAACACCTCGAGCCTGCTGATCAGCGAATCGCACGTCGCCGCCGTCACCGACCCCGGTGGTGGGTCCCATCTCATCGAGTCGTTGAGCGACGAGCTGGCCCGTAGCGCCTGGGACGCGTTCGGGCGGATCGAGACGGCCGGCGGCGCCGAGCGGGCGCTGGCCGCCGGCACGATCACCGACGACATCGAACGCATCGTCGCCGATCGCAACCGTCTGATCGCCCGGCGACGCTGGCCGCTCACCGGCGTCAGCGAGTTCCCCAACCTCCATGAAGAGCTCCCCGAGCGGCGCCCCTACCCCACCGCACCCGAGGCGCACCGCTACGCGGCGGCGTTCGAGACGATGCGCGACGAGCGGGCGGCCGTGCCGGTCTTCCTGGCCACGATGGGTTCGGTCGCCCAGCACACCGCCCGGGCCACGTTCGCCGCCAACCTCTTCGCCGCCGGCGGCATCGACACCGTGACGGCGGGAGCAACCGGGGATGTCGCCGACGTGATCGCCGCCTACGACGGCGCCCCGGTCGCGTGCCTCTGTGGCCCCGACGACCTGTACGCCGCGTGGGGCGCGGCGCTGGTCACCGCCCTTCGGGACGCCGGTGCCCGTCACGTGATCCTCGCCGGCAAGGCCGATGTCGGTGCCGACATCACCGCCGCCGCCGGCCTCGACGCGCTCGAGTTCCTCCGCTCCACCCGCCAGGAGCTGGGCGCGTGACGCGCCACCATCCGCTTCCTTCGCGCCCTGACCACGAGGTGATCACATGACGATGCCCGCCAGCTTCGCCGGGCTACCGCTCGAGCCCGACCAGCCGCCGACACCCGACGAGGCGGCGTACGCCCGCGCCACCCTCGACGCACGTCCGTGGCTGGCCCCCGAGGGCATCGAGGTCAAGCCGCTCTACACCCCGGCCGACCTCACCGGTGCCGACGCCCTGGACACCTACCCTGGTCAGGCCCCGTATCTGCGTGGCCCGTACCCGGCGATGTACACCACCCAGCCGTGGACGATCCGTCAGTACGCCGGTTTCTCGACCGCCGAGGAGTCCAACGCGTTCTACCGACGCAACCTCAGCGCCGGCCAGAAAGGCCTGTCGGTGGCCTTCGATCTGGCCACCCACCGCGGCTACGACTCCGATCATCCCCGGGTGAAGGGCGACGTCGGGATGGCCGGCGTGGCGATCGACTCGATCTACGACACCCGCACCCTGTTCGAGGGCATCCCGCTCGACGAGATGAGCGTGTCGATGACGATGAACGGCGCCGTGCTGCCGATCCTGGCGCTCTACATCGTCGCCGCCGAGGAGCAGGGCGTGAAGCCCGAGCAGCTGGCCGGGACCATCCAGAACGACATCCTCAAGGAGTTCATGGTCCGCAACACCTACATCTATCCGCCCACGCCGTCGATGCGGATCATCTCGGACATCTTCGCGTACACGGCGCAGCGAATGCCGCGGTTCAACTCGATCTCGATCTCCGGCTACCACATCCAGGAGGCCGGGGCCACCAACGATCTCGAGCTCGCGTACACCCTCGCCGATGGTGTCGAGTACATCCGCGCCGGGCTCGATGTCGGCCTCGACATCGACGCGTTCGCTCCCCGCCTCAGCTTCTTCTGGGCGATCGGCATGAACTTCTTCATGGAGATCGCCAAGATGCGGGCGGCGAGAGCGCTGTGGTCCCGCTTGGTCGGGCAATTCAACCCGCAGAACGCCAAGTCGCTGTCGCTGCGCACCCACAGCCAGACCTCGGGCTGGAGCCTCACCGCGCAGGACGTCTACAACAACGTCGTGCGCACCTGCGTCGAGGCGATGGCCTCGACCCAAGGCCACACCCAAAGCCTGCACACCAACGCCCTCGACGAGGCGATCGCCCTGCCGACCGACTTCAGCGCCCGCATCGCCCGCAACACGCAGCTGCTGCTGCAGCAGGAGAGCGGCACCACCAAGAGCATCGATCCGTGGGGCGGTTCGTACTTCGTGGAACGACTCACCCGGGACATCGCGGCGCGAGCATGGGCCCACATCGAGGAGGTCGAAGCGGCCGGGGGGATGGCCAAGGCGATTGAACAGGGCATCCCGAAGATGCGTGTCGAGGAGGCGGCGGCCCGTACCCAGGCGCGCATCGACTCGGGCCAACAGGTCGTGGTCGGGGTCAACACCTACCGGCTGGCCGACGAGGACCGGCTCGACGTGCTCAAGGTCGACAACGCCGCGGTCTACGCCGCCCAGGTGTCCAAGTTGGAGCGGCTGCGCGCCGAGCGCGACGACGTCGAGGTGCAGCGGCACCTCGACGCGCTCACCGTCAGCGCCGAGCGCGGTCCGGCCCGCGACGGGTCGCTCGATGGGAACCTCCTCGCGCTGGCCGTCGACGCCGCCCGGGCCAAGGCCACCGTCGGCGAGATCTCTGACGCGTTGGAGAAGGTGTACGGACGACACCAGGCGGCGATCCGTACGATCTCGGGGGTGTACCGCTCCGAAGCCGGCAACGCCCCCAACGTCGAGCGGGTCATCGAGGCCACCGCCGAGTTCGAGGCGGCCGAGGGTCGCCGACCGCGGATCCTCGTCGCCAAGCTCGGCCAGGACGGACATGATCGCGGGCAGAAGGTGATCGTGTCGGCGTTCGCCGACATGGGCTTCGACGTCGATGTCGGCCCGCTGTTCGCCACGCCCTCCGAGGTCGCCCAGCAAGCGATCGACGCCGACGTCCACATCGTGGGCATCTCCAGCCTGGCCGCCGGTCACCTCACGCTGCTCCCCGAGCTCAAGCAGGCGCTGGCGGATCAGGGGCGATCGGACATCCTGGTCGTGATGGGTGGGGTGATCCCCCCCGACGATGTTGCGACGCTCAAGGAGATGGGCGCGGCCGAGGTCTTCCTACCGGGCACGGTGATCGCCGACTCCGCGCTGGCCTTGCTCGACACGCTCCGGCGTCAGTTGCAGTCCTGAGCCCGGGCGCTCCGTGAAGGTCGCGGTCGAACAGCTCGCCGAGGACGTCCGGGCCGGACAGCGGGCGGCGATCTCCCGCTCGATCACGCTCATCGAGTCCTCGCGAGCCGACCACCAAGCCGACGCCCGGCGCCTGTTGACTTTGCTCGCCCCCGAGTCCGGCGACGCCGTTCGAGTGGGCATCTCCGGGGTGCCCGGTGTCGGCAAGTCGACGCTGATCGAAACGCTCGGCACCATGCTGACCGGGCGGGGTCACCGCGTCGGGGTGCTCGCCGTCGACCCTTCCAGCGTCCGTACCGGTGGATCGGTGCTCGGCGACAAGACCCGCATGCCACGGTTGTCGGTCGAGCCCCGGGCGTTCATCCGCCCATCGCCCACCGCCGGCACGCTCGGCGGGGTCGCCCGAGCGACCAGCCAGGCGATGACGGTGCTCGAGGCGGCCGGATTCGACATCGTGCTGGTCGAAACCGTCGGGGTCGGGCAGTCCGAGATCACGGTGGCCGGCATGGTCGACACGTTCCTGTTCCTCGCGCTCGCCCGCTCGGGCGACCAGCTGCAGGGCATCAAGAAGGGGATCCTGGAGATCGCCGATGTCATCGCGGTCAACAAGGCCGACGGCGAGCGGGTCACCGACGCCGAGGTCACCGCGGCCGAGTTGGCCGGCGCGTTGCGGCTGGTGGCGGGGGGCATGGCCGAGTGGGTGCCCCCCGTGCTGACCTGCTCGGGTCTGAGCGGGGACGGGGTGGACACGGTCTGGGATCGCGTGTTGGCGCACCGGGCGCATCTCGGCCCGGACGGGCTCGTCGACAAGCGGGCGCGCCAGCAGCTCGAGTTCACGTGGGCGCTGGTGCGCGACGAGTTGGACCAGCGCCTGCGCCGCCACGAGGGTGTGAAGGCGGTGCGCGCCGAGGTCCGTGAGGCCATCCTGGCCGGCGTGCTCACCGCCCCCGAGGCCGCCGACCGGATCATCGCCGCCTACGACGCCTGACCCAAACCCACCCCACCGTCATCCACCCGAGTGTCTGACGCACACACGCCTGTGTCGCGCCAGCGGGCGGGATCGGCACCGCTGACGCGACACAAGCGGCCGTGATGCGACGATGACCCAGTGAACCGACGCATCGAGCCTGCCGGCATCGCCCCGCCCGCCGCCCACTACGCCCACGCCGTGCTGGTCGAGCGGCCGGGCCGCTGGCTGCACACCTCCGGCGTCGTACCGACCGCACCCGACGGGAGCGTGCCCGGAGACCTCGCCGGTCAGGCCGCGCAGGTGTGGGCCAACCTGGCCGCGATGCTGACCGAGGCGGAGATGGAGCCCACCGACGTCGTGTCGGTCACCGCCTACGTGGTCGCCGGCGAGCCGCTCGGGCCCGTCATGGCTGCCCGCGACGCCTTCCTCGGTGAGCACCGGGCCGCGTCGACCCTCGTCACCGTCCCGGCGCTGGCCCAGCCGGCGTGGCGAATGGAAGTCGCCATCGTCGCCGCCCGATGACCCGTCCGACGGTGCGGACGCCGGCTCGGCGTCCGGCGCGAGCGCCGCCACGGTGCACCACTACGCTCCGACCATGACCGACACCAAGTTGCCGCCCATCGGTGTCGTCGAGGACGTGGTCCCCGCCGGCACCCCCACGATCGACGGGGTACCGCTGACCCCCAAGACGGTGCGCATCCCCTCGCCGGCCACCTTCGACAGCGTCGAGAACGAACGCCTCCATCGCAAGCAGAAGCTCGCCGGCGCGCTGCGCATCTTCGGCCGGTTCGGCTTCGGTGAGGGCGTGGCCGGGCATATCACCGTGCGCGATCCCGAGTTCCCCGACCACTTCTGGGTGAACCCGTTCGGACTCAGCTTCCGTCACATGCGTGTCAGCGACCTGATCCTTGTCAACCACCACGGCGACGTCGTGTACGGCTCGGAACCGGTCAACCGGGCGGCGTTCGTGATCCACGCCGCGGTCCACCAGGCCCGACCCGACATCGTCGCCGCCGCCCACTCGCACTCGCCCTACGGCAAGTCGTTCTCGTCCCTGGGCATTCCCCTGGCACCACTCACCCAGGATGCCTGCGCCTTCTACGACGACCACCACGTGATCGCCGAGCAGGGTGGCGCGGTCGTGCTGGAGATCGAAGCCGGCCAGGAACTGGCCTCGAAGTTCCCCGATGGCAAGGCCGCCATCCACCAGAACCACGGGCTGTTCACCGTGGGCCAGACCGTCGACGAAGCGGTGTTCTGGTTCGTCACGATGGAGCGCTCGTGCCAGGCCCAGCTCATGGCGATGGCCGCCGGCGACCCGATCGAGATCCGCGACGAGTACGCCCGCTACACCTTCAGCCAGACCGGCTCGCCGCTGGCGGGCTGGTTCAGCTTCCAGCCGCTCTGGCAAGAGATCTGTCGCACCGACCCGGAGCTGTTCGACTGACCGACGCGTCGGGTGACGGTTGCCCGCCGCCGGGCACGTCGACGCCATTGCGTCTCGATATCGCGCGGATCGAGGCAGCCCGGCGGCGGATCGGCGCCGAGTTCCTGTCGACGCCGCAATACGTCGACACCTACCTCAGCGAGGCGCTCGGGTGCCGGGTGGTCCTGAAGGTCGAGACGCTGAACACGATCCGTTGCTTCAAGGGTCGCGGCGTCGATGCCGCGCTGAGCGCGCTCGACGGCATCGATGACGATGATCGGCGGCGCCATGTCGTCGCCGCCAGCGCCGGCAACCTCGGTCAGGCATTGGCGTACTGCGGTCGACGACGGGGCCTGGCGGTCACGGTCACGGCGTCGGCTGCGGCGAACCCGATCAAGCTTGCACGGATGACATCGCTTGGCGCGGACGTGCGTCTCGTGGACGGACCGATCGAGGCAGCGCTCGCGGCCGCCGAGGAGTTCGCGCGCCGGACCCGCGCCACCCTGATCGAGGACAGCAAGAACCTCGAGACCTGTGCCGGGGCGGGCACGATCGGTCTCGAGCTGGCCGAGGGTGCGATCACACCCGACATCGTCCTCACCTCGTTGGGCGCCGGCGCGATGGCGACGGGCATCGGTGTCGCCATCCGCGGTCGACTCCCGGGGGTCGAGGTGCTGACCGTGCAACCGGAACGGGCTGCCGGGATGACGATGTCATGGCGAGCCGGCCACGTCGTGGACGCCGGACCACCGAGCACGATCGCCGACGGGGTCGCCGGGCGCTATGTCATTCCAGAGGTGCTCGGCGATCTGCTCGCGGTCGCCGACGACGCGTTGTTGGTCCGCGAGACCAGCATCATCGAGGCGATGCGCCTGCTCTACGAGTGCGCCGGGCTGGTCGTCGAGCCGGCCGCCGCGCTTGGGGCCGCTTCGATCCTCGAGGACCGCGCGCGTTTCCGTGACGCGACGGTGGCCACCGTGCTGTGTGGCAGCAACGTCGATCCCGTCGACTTCGACCGTTGGGTTCGCGCCGGCGCGGCATCGTCGCGGCCGTGAGTCGCCGTTCGTCGCGGCCTGGCGACCGCTTCCTCCAACGAGCGGCGCCCGAGGCGCTGTTCGTACTTTCGGCGGTGGCCCAGTACGTCGGTGCGACGATCGCCGTGTTGTTGTTCGACGAGGTCGAGCCACGCACGGTGGCGTGGCTGCGCGTGGTCGGCGCGGCGGTTGCACTGCTCGCCGTCAGCGGGCGGTTCTGGGCGGGGTGGACTCGACGGCGGCTCCTCGCCGCGGCGGTGTTCGGTATCGCCACCGCGCTGATGAACCTGTTCTTCTATCTCGCCATCGCCCGCACCGATCTGGGCAAGAGCGTCGCCATCGAGTTCATCGGTCCGATCGCGGTCGCCGCCGTGATGACCCGCAGCCGTCGTAACGCGGTGGCTCTCGCCCTCGCGGCGTTCGGGGTGGCAACGCTCGGTGGCGTCGAGCTCGGTGGCAACACGACCGGTCTGTTGTGGTTGCTGGCCGCATCGGCGATGTGGGCGACCTACATCGTCGTCGGCTCGCGCGTCGCCCAGTACAAACAGGGGGTACAGGGGCTGGGCGTCGGGCTCGCCATCGGTGCCGTGGTGCTCACGCCGATCGGCGCGCCCGGCAGTGGCGCCGTGTGGGTCGCACCCGGCTTGCTGGCCGCCTGCCTGGTGGTCGGGGTGTTCTCCAACGCCATCGGCTACGGCATCGACCAGCACGTCCTGCGACGGATCCCGGTACGTCGGTTCTCGGTGCTGCTGGCGATGTTGCCGGTCACGGCCGTGGCGATCGGCTGGATCGCCCTCGATCAGCGGCCGTCGCTGCTCGACGCGGCCGGCATCGCCCTCGTCCTCGCCGGTGTCGCGCTGCAGGAGCGCGACGAGCTGGCCGCCGAGCTTGCCGCCCCCGACCCCGGCTGAGATCACCGGCGTGGACGATGGCGATCAGCGGGAAACGGGGATGCCGTCCCGCCACACGGCGCGAACCTCGGCCAGCGCCGCCGCATCGGTGCCGGGGTCGCCTGCCACCGCCAGCAGGTCGGCGTCGTAGCCGGCAGCGAGCCGACCCTTCCGATCGGCGAGACCGGCGACACCCGCTGCGACCGACGTCATTGCCCGCAACCCGTCGAGCAGCGGCACCGATGACTCGTCGAAGTCACGCAAGGCGTATGGCAACACGTCGTGGGGCTTGGATTCGTTGATCCCGGCGTCGCTCCCGGCGACAAGCACCGCCCCGAGCTCGTGGAGCCGTCCCCACGTCGCGGTCATCGTCGGTCGGTTGGCCCGCAGGATCTCGGGCATCGGCAACTCGGGTCGGCGCCCGATCGTGATCGACAACGCGATCCCGGATGCCGCCAGTCGCTCGAGGAGCCCGGGGTCGGGCCGAGCGATCAGGTCACCATCGAGGAACGAGCAGTGCTCGATCGAGTCGACCCCGGCGGTCAGCGCGGCTTCGATGCCGGCGACGCCGTGGCAGTGGGCGGCCACCGGCAGACCGGCGGCGTGCGCGTCGTCGACCAGGAGGCGCAGCTCGTCGAGGGAGAACTGGGTCGACGACACCGGATAGCGGCCCGCGGTCAGCACGCCACCGGTCACCATCACCTTGACGACATCGACACCCCGATCGACCCGCTCAGCGACGGCGGCACGCAGCGCCGCTTCGTCGTCGGCTCCACCACCGAGGTACCAGCAGTGACCGTCCGAGCGGGTGATCGGCGGGCCGGCGGCGACGATGGTCGGGGCGTCGACGCGATCACGAAGGCCCAACGTCACCCAACCCCGATCACCGAGATCGCGCACCGTGGTCACGCCGCCACCCAGCGCCCGACGAGCGTTGGTCACCGCCCGTTCGGCCAGCGCGTCGTCATCCAGCGGCGTCACCTGCTCCTCCAAGGTGCCCTCGCCGCAGAAGCAGAGGTGCTGGTGGGTGTCGACCAGCCCGGGCAACAGCGTGCAGTCGGCGCCGAGGTCGACCACCTCGACATCGGCGGGCGCCGACACGCCCACGTCGACGATCCGACCCTCGTCGACGAGCACCAGCGGACGTTCGACCCAGCCGAGGCCGTCGAAGACCCGATCCGCGCGCAACGCGAACATGCCACCTGACGGTAGGCTAGGAGCGTCGCCCGACCCGCAGCGGTCAGGTCACCATCAGTCGTCGCCCGAGGAAGTCGAGCACCTCGTCGAGCGCGTCGCGGGTGGGAGCACCCGGCTCGTCCACGAGATGTTCGGTGAGCACGGAATGCGGGGGCAGCGCCGAATCGCTGTTGGCGGCGGACGCGGGCAGCTCGATCCCGACGAAGGCGTCACCCAGCTGCTCGCGCAGGAAGGCGAAACGGTCGGCCGGCACGAGCGGGTCGCCCTCGAACCGGAGTCCCATCACGCGCAGATCACCGGCGGCGCATCGGCCGCCAACCGTGGCGAGATCCTCCGGCGACAGGTCGATCGATCGCCCACGTCGCCGCGTCACGGCCAGGGGCAGGGCCGGCTGGCTCATCACCGGTGCGACCAGTCGGTCGTCGACCGCCATCGCCAGGGCGAACCCGCCGGTGAAGCACATCCCGACTGCCCCGACGCCGGGCCCACCGCATCGTGCGTGCTCGTTGGCCGCCAGCGCCCGCAACCACTCGACCACGGGAGACGTCGCGCCGACCGTCAGCACGGTGAACTCCCTGCTGATGCACGCCGGCGCCAAAGAGCCCACCATCGCCACCGCGCCGGCGAACCGTCCGCCCTCGTTCGGGTCCCGGCCCGGCGTGCCGAAGAGGTGAGGCAGCACCGCGGTGCAGCCGAGATCGACGACCCGGTCGGCGAACTCGATGACCTTGGGGGTGATCCCCGGCATCTCCGCCAACACGATCACCGCCGGACCCTCGCCGCGGCGGAAGACGTCCCGAGTCCGACCGCGATCGGTGAAGGTCTCACAGGTGTAGCGATCGAGGGTGCTCACGGACACATCATCGCGCCGCGGTTGCCGTCGGGTCGCTCAGACCGTTGTCAGGCGTCTCGCCAGCCGCATCCCGTCGAGCGCACCGGGTTCTGTGAGCGCACGCAAGGCGTGGTCGGCATCGGGGAGCTCCCACACCTCGAGATCGTCGGCGAGCAGCCAGAAGCGGTCGAGGGTCGACAAGAACGTGCGGTCATGACTGACCGCCAGCACCGTCCCCTGAAAGCGATCGAGTGCCCACTCCAGCGCTTCGGACGAGTCGATGTCCAAGTTGTCGGTCGGCTCGGCAGCATCGGCCTTCGATGCGGTCTTGAAGTTCACGGCCGCTCGCTGCTTCATGATCTTCATGTGTCGGAACAACCGTCGCTCCTCGGCCCGCCAGCGGGTGAGTGCGTCACCGAGCTGTTCCTGCCTCCGCCGGCGGGCCTCGGGGTAGGTGGCATACGAACCCCCGTGGACCCACGCTCCGCTGCCCTCGACGGAGACGACCTTCGTGGCGGAGCGTTCGAGCAGCGTCCGGTCGTGGCTGACCAACAGGATCGTCGCCTTGCTCGCCGCGAGCTGCTCCTCGAGCCACGCCCGCGTCGGGATGTCGAGGTTGTTGTCGGGCTCGTCGAGCAACAGGACCTCGGCGTCGGATGCCACCAGCACGTCGAGCAGCAGTCGTTTGCGTTCACCGCCCGACAGCTGCCCGATGCGCCGCGTGGCCACGTCGTCGACCGGTGACTTGATCGACCGGCGCGCCGCGGCGGCCCACCGGGCTTCGAGGTCGTAGCCGCCGAGGTCACCCCAGTTGGTCAGCGCCTCGGCGTAGGCGATGCCGTCGGCGCCCTCGGCGAGCGCGGCTTCCGCCGTCACCAGCCGCCGTCCGGCCGCCGCCAGCGCCGGCGGGGCGACCGACAGCAGGAGGTCGCGGATGGTGTCGTTCGGGTTGGCCATCCCGGCGTCCTGGGGCATCGTCAGCACGGTGCCGCCGAGCGACCACTCGCCCGAATCGGCAGTCAGCTCACCGGCGCCCCACGGGTTCCACCCGAGTATCTGGCGCCCGCGTTCTCTTGTGTCGCGTCAGCGGGCGGATTTCGCTGAACCGACGCGACACAAGCAGGCCGCGCTAGCCGGCGGTAGGGAGCGGACGACGCTGGTGGTCCTGCCAGGCCGCCGCCAGCCGGTCGAGACCAGCCTCGACGATCGGCCAGGGGCGATCGACGCAGAGCCGCAGGTGACCACTGGCCTGGGCCCCGGGCGTGGAGATCACCCCGGAGACGATGTGCACCCCGAAGCGTCGGGCCAGGTGCACGAGGGGCGCAGCGTCGACCAACCCGGTATCGACCCAGATCGCCGAGGATCCGGCCGGTTCGTCGAAGGACCACTCGGGAATCAGCTCGGCGAGCTGCGCCGATGCCCGGGCCACCTGGTCTCCAAGAAACCCCCGCCGGCCGGTGGCGATCTCGTCGAAGCGGGCGAGCCAGCCGAGACACAGCAGCTGCGAGGGGATCGAGGTTCCGAGGTCGGTCTCCAGCTGACGGCGGAGCGTCCGTTCGATCACCGGGAGCGGGGCGCGCAGCCACCCGACCCGCAGGCCGGCCCACAGCACCTTGGACACCGAGCACACCGACACGACCGTGGCCCGCCGACACAGCTGGGCTAAGTCGGGATCGGGATCGCCGGCGAAGGTGAGCGGCGCCAACGTGGAGTCCTCGACGACGAGCACGCCGTCATGATCGTCGAGCACCTTGGCCAACGAGCGGCGCCGAGTGACGCTGGAGACGATCCCGGTTGGGTTGTGGGGTCCATGCTGCACGTAGACGAGCTGCGGCCGGGACTCGTTGAGCACGCGGTCGAGCGAGTCGGGGAGCAGCCCACCGCGGTCGGTATCGATCGGCACGACGCGCAACGCCCGAGCGTCGGTGATGTCGAAGAAGCCGGGGTAGCCGGGCACGGCCGTGGCCACGGTGCCGCCGCGACGAACGAACGCGGCGGCAAGCATCGAGATCGCCTGGTGCGCGCCACCCGTCACGTGAATCTCCTCGGGTTGGGTGAGCAACCCACGGCTGGTGTGACGCTCGGCGAGCGCGCGGCGCAGCGCCGGGAGGCCGAGCGGATGGAACCCATCACCGGCTCCGGAGGCCATCAGGTCGGCGACGTCCAACGATTGCGGCGGTAGATGCGTGACGTCGAACGGGTTCCCGACGGCAAGGTCGACGCCGCCGCTGTTGGCCGTGAGATAGCCGACCATCCGCTGCCCGCTTCCGTCGGCGTTTGCCGAGACGCCGACGACGACCGTGCCGGCGCCACGGCGGGACTCGACGAGGCCCTCACCACGCAACTCGTCGAGTGCCGCGGTCACCGTCGACCGGCTCACGGCGAGGGTCGCGGCGAGCTGGCGCTCGGGCGGCAGGCGTGTCCCGGGGGTGATCAGACCGGCGAGGACCTGCTCACGCAGCGCGTGGGCGAGGCGCTGGGCCAGGTTGCCGTGCCCACGCTCGGACCACCCGGCGAGGACCTGCGCGATTGGCTTGGACTTGGCCTGTTGATCCACAAGCCAAAGGTAGCGAATTGGACCGTGACGCTCCAGGCCACATCCGCCACGATGGCCTCATGTTCGCGCCCTACTGCCCCACGTGCACCACCCGCCAGCTCCTCGGGTTCGGTCGCCTCGTGGCCGGCAACTGGGAGCGCGGCGGCACCCTCTACGTGCGGTGCCACTGCGGCACCGTCGTGGCGGCGGACAACCCAACGCCGGCCGCCACCGTTTGTGTCGCGTGAACGGGACGTTTCCTCATCGCTCACGCGACACAAGCGAGACGTTGCCGAAGCGTGGCGATGACGCGATCGCCGCGGTGGCGGACGTCGTTCCACGTGTACTCGAACACGCGGTAGCCGAGGTCGATCAGTTCGTTGCGCCGCTGGGCGTCGCGCGCCCGGTCGGCTGGCGATGAGTGGCCGACGCGACCGGTGACCTCCACGACGATTCGCTGGGCCTCGAACAAGAAGTCGACACGGGCGACGTGCCGGCTTCCGTGCCGGAGGACCCGCTGGTTGACCGGTCGCGGCAACCCGGCGAGGCGCATCAGCCGGAGGAACAGCCGCTCGAGTCGGGTCTCACCACCGGCGTCGATCAGCACGCGATCGAGCGCTCGGGCGCCATGGCGGCCCGGACCACGCATCCTGGCGAGGCGGTCGATGATCACCTGTGGGGCGGAGAGGCCGAGCCGCACCGCGCTGTCGAGCGCCGCGTCCAACCGCACGGTCGGGATGCCCAGGTAGGCGAGGTCGATGACGGTGCGGGTCGCCGACGTGCATGGGAGGTCGCCGACCCGCACGACATCGAGCGGCTCCAACACGTCCGTGGTGTGCACGGTGACGCCGATCCGAACACCCCGACGACGCCGAACAGCCGTGAACTCGACCGCTTCGATCGAGCGGTCGAGGCCATGGAGCCGCGCCGCGGCCTCGTGGCTGACCCAACCGTCGTCGCCGAGCGCGAGGGCCCCGACGTGCAGACGTCGTCTCCACGTGTCGGGCGAACCCGCCATGACCAGCACCGCGGGGGCCGCGACCGCCAGCCACCCCGACCCGACCGCGGCGCGCTGAACGTGGCGCTCGACGCCGATGGCGCGCAGCTGCGCCACGCTCACGACGCCATGCTGCAGCGCCGCCAGCTCGGTGACCGCCCGCACCAGTTCTCCCCGCATGCCTCACCAGTGGGTGCTGGCGCCGGTCCCTGGGAACTCAGCTTCGCCTGCGTCGCGTCAGCGGGCGGATTCGGCACCGTTCACGCGACACAGCCGATCGCGTGCGGCAGATACTCGGTCAGCAGCGTCGTCAGTGGGTGTCGAGCCAGGGGGCGCAGGCGCCGTCGAGCTCGCGGATCTGGATCTTGTCGCGGTTGTCGTAGGTGACGACGTTGGCCGGGTCGGGGCGCAGGTTGAACACCCGGAAGCTCATCTCGGTCGTGTCGACGGTGAGAATCCGCCCGATCAGTGGCTCGCCCAACCCGAGCAGGAGCTTGATCGCCTCCAGCGCCTGGATCGACCCGACGATGCCGGGCAGCACGCCGAGCACCCCGGCCTCGGCGCACGACGGCGCCAGCTCGGCGGGCGGCGGCTCGGGCACCATGTCGCGATAGGTCGGGCCCTCGGTCGGGTGGAACACCGACACCATTCCCTCGAAGCGGAAGATCGACCCGTGCACGACGGGGATCCCGAGCTTCACGCTGGCGTCGTTGAGCAGGTAGCGCGACGGAAAGTTGTCGGCTCCGTCGACGATCACGTCGTAGCCGGCGATGATGTCGAGGATGTTGTCGGCCGACAAGCGAGTGTCGTAGGTGACGACGTTGACGTCGGGGTTGAGCCCGACCAGCGTCTTCTTCGCCGAGTCGACCTTGCGGTCGCCGACCCGGTCGAGGTTGTGAAGGATCTGACGCTGGAGGTTCGAGGCGTCGACCTCGTCCATGTCGACGATGCCGATCGTGCCGACGCCGGCTGCGGCGAGGTACAGCGCGGCGGGCGAGCCGAGACCCCCGGCGCCGAGCAGCAACACCTTCGAGTCGAGCAGCCGGGCCTGCCCCTCGGTGCCGACCTCGGGCAGCAGGAGGTGACGCATGTAGCGGTGCTTCTGGTCGGCGCTGAGGGTGACGGGCGCCTTCCAGTCGCGGCCTTCGTCCTTCCAGCGCCCGAAGCCGCCGTCCATCGACACGACCTCGCGGTAGCCGAGGTCCTGCAACGTGCGGGCGGCGAAGGCCGAACGGACGCCGCCGGCGCAGTAGACGACCACGGGGGCGTCCTTGTCGGTCAGCTTGTTCTCGACCTGCGCCTCGAGATGCCCACGCGGGATGTGGGTCGCCCCGGGCAGCGCACCCTGCTCGTACTCGTCGGGCTCGCGGACGTCGAGGACGGTCCACCCCTGGTCGATGAGCTCGGCGGCACCCGCGGTGTCGACCTCGGTGATCTCCGCCTTGGCGTCGCGGAGCAGATCGCGGAACGTAGCCATGCTCCAAAAGCCTACCGGGTTGGTCGGGATTGGGTCACCCCCGCTCGACGGTGGCGAACCGGCAGTGCTTCGTCGAGGTGCACCTGGCGGTGTCGGCGGTGTCCGGCCAGCCGTTCGGCGATGCCGGGGTGAGACTGACGCCGCAGCGAACCGCCGCCCGCCCCGCCGCCAGGGCAGCGCCGACGATCAGGGGTGCGAGCCCGACCAGACGCCACCCATCCGGCGGGAAGGCCGCGATCGGCCCGAGCAGCCCGAGCAGCCCGAGCAGCCCGACCGTGACGGCCCCGACCGGCGGGCCAGCCACGAGCGTTGGGGGCGGGATTCGCTTCATCGCTCCAGCCGCTGTCGGCAAGCGCGACCCGCGGGCCACGGGCCGATCAACCGGGCATGAGCCGCCGGGTCAGATGGACGGTGACGACGTCGCCGGCCTGCTTGCCGATCGCCCGACGGAGGTCGGCCTTGATCGGCAAGCGATGGGTGCCGTCGCCCTGCGCCATGAACGAGCTGCGGAAGGGGTGCCCGTCGACCGTCCCCGCCACCTTGACGCGCCCCTTGGTGCCGAAGAGCTCGGCGCTCCAGTCGGTGACCACGCACGTCCAGGCACCCTTGTGCGCGCCGGTCGTCAACGTCGCCGTGAAGGTGTGGTCGAGCTCGCTCATGGCACGCCCGGCGGCATCACCAAGGCCGGGAGGATCTCCGAGATCGAGCCGCGCAGCACCACGTCGGCGATGCCGTCCATCTCGGTCGGTTCGGCGTTGACGATGACGACCGGCGCACCGGCACGTTTGGCCAGCGGCACACAGCCGGCGACGGGGTACACGCTGAGGGTCGAGCCGACCGCCAACAGGAGGTCGGCTCGCCTTGCTGACCGACATCGCCTCGTCGATCACCTCGGGGACGAGGTTCTGCCCGAAGCTGATCGTGTCACTCTTGAGGATGCCCCCGCATCGCCGGCAGGGCGGATCATCCTCGCCGTCCCGTACCCGGTCGAGGGTCTCGGCCATCGGGCGGCGGTCGCCGCAGTCCCAGCACCGGGTGAACCAGATCGTGCCGTGCACCTCGATGACCCGATCGGGATCAACCCCGGCCATCTGATGCAACCCGTCGACGTTCTGGGTGACGACGGCGCGCAGGCGCTCGTGGCGTTGCAGCTCGACGACGGCGCGGTGACCGGCGTTGGGCATCGCCGACCAGGCCTCGGCATCGAGCCGGGTCCGCCAGGCCCGGCGGCGCACCGCTTGGTCGGCGAGATAGTGCTGGATCGTCGCCATCTTCTCGGCGCCCGGGTTCTTCGTCCACACACCCTGGGGCCCACGGAAATCCGGGATGCCCGAATCGGTCGAGATGCCCGCCCCGGTGAGCACGACGATCCGTGACGCACGGGCGACCAGCTCCCGGGCCACGGCGACGTCGTGCTCGGTCCGCTCGTCCATCACCGCAGTCTCGCTGATGTCCGGAGGTGCCGACGACAAGACCCGGTTTCCCTCCTCGCCGCCGGCGCGCCCACTGGTCAAGCACCGACATCCCCCCATCTCACCCACCCACCCGCCAACGGGAGGCTTCCGTGCCCACGCTGCACGACGTCATGTTCGGCCCGTCCCACGACGACCCCGCTCCGCCACCCGAGTCGACCGGTCCTCCCCCGCTCCCCGACCGGGCGCACATCGTGCCGTGGACCGATCCGGTGGTCGACGCCGTCGGCCACGACCCGCGATCGTCGTACGTCGAGCAGTTCTGGCTGTCCGTGCTCGGCCCGAGCGCGGTCTGGGCCATGCGCCTGTTCGCCAGCGGCTTCGACCGTCACCCGGACGGCTATGAGCTGGACGTCGCCGACGCCGCGCGGACGCTCGGGTTGAGCGTGGCCAAGGGCGCCTCGTCGCCGTTCGGCCGCTCGATCCAGCGTTGTGTGATCTTCGGGATGGCGCTGACGAAGTCCGACGGCTGGGCGGTCCGGCGGCGAATGCCGGCCGTCACAACCCGACACCTCCAACGCCTGCCCGAGGCTGCGCAGCTCCGCCACGCCGACTGGACCAGCACCACGGTCCGCCTCGACGAACTGGAGCGTGCCCACCTGCTGGCGGCAGCGATGATGCAGGCCGGCGATGACCCCGGCGTGCTGACCTCGCAGCTCGTCGCCGTGGGCATCTCGCCACCCGCCGCCGAGGAGGCCAGCCGGCTGGCCCTCGTGTCCAGGTTCGGAGCACGGCCCGATCGATCGACGCCGGCATCATCGACGCAACCACTGACGTATGCTCGGGCTGCCTTCACGAGGAGAGGCGATGCCGGGCGGAACTCCTTCTGACGAACTCTTCATCAACCCAGCGGCGACGTTCGACCACATCGCCGCGCTCCGCGGTCGTGTCGCATCGACCCCCGAGGCCGTCGCCAACGCCACGACAGGGCGAGCCGGATCGGACGAGGCGCTGGCCGCACTGGCGACGCTGACGGCCACCGTCCCGTCGGCCACGGCGGTGCAACTCGAACTGCTGGCCCGACTCGCCACCCTCGGGGCGCTCGATGCCGTCATCGCCGACGGGCCGTCGTCGCCGCAGTCGTCGTGAACCGCCTGACGGGAACGCCGTGACGGACACCGCCGCATCGCTTGGCGCCAGTGCCGCCGACCTGTCCAGCCTGGCGACGGCCTTGCAGGACCGCGCCGAGTGGTTCTCCTCACACACCTCCGCCGCCCGCACGGACGTCGATGCGCTGTGTGGGACCTGGGGTGGGCCGCGCGCCGTCGAAGTCCTGACGACCGCGCACGCCTATCTCGACACGCAGGCAACCGTCGCCGAAGCGCTGTCGTCGGCCAGCCAGACGGTGTCGTCGTGGTCGACGGCGGCGACCAGCGCCTCGGACGACATGGCTCGCGCCGAGGGCGCTCTTGCTGCGCAGTACCTCATCCCCGACCCCGAGGCATGGGCCGCGGCCGTGGCGGAGCAACGGAGTCGCAAGACGACGATCCGCGAGCAGTGGACATCGACATGCTTGGCCAAGTCCGACGAGTTGAGCGCCGCCATCACGACGCTCATCTCCGCTTCGACGAGCACGGTCACCACCGACGAGCGACGAGCGCTCACCGACGGCAGTTACTTCGGCCTCGTGTCACAGCTGACCGTCGAAGCCGAGCTCGATATCGGCGCGGTCGACCCCACCGGGACGGCCGGCGAGGCGATCGCCGCCCGCGCGGCCCTCCTCGGGAGCGAGGACGGGGCCCTGTTGTTCCTGATCCTGGACACGGCCAAACAGGGCAACATCGACGACGCCGACGGCAACTTCTCGATGGACGACATGATTGCGGGGTGCGACCCCGCCCGCGTGCGCGAGCTGCTGGAGCAGAGCGCGGCCGCCGGTGGCGTCGAGTGGACCGACGCCGAACTGGACCTGATGACCGACGAGATCGTCTCGACGGCGTGGATGATGCGCGCCAGCGAGAACGAGGCGTGGGAGGACCTCGACGACGACATCGAGTGGTACGAGCGCGGTCCCGTCGCATGGGCGCGTGAGAACCTGCTGGCGCCAGTGCTGTCCGTCACGGTTGGCGCCCTGTGCTACTCGACCGCGATCGGTACCGCCACGGCGACCGGTGGGGTGAGCCTTGGCGCCGCCGGCTACTGCGGCGGCCTTGCGGCGGCGACCTACCAGGCGGCCAACTCCTGGGCGCACGGTGGCAGCGCGGGACAAGTGGTGGACTCGTTCACGGATCCGCAGACCTGGCTGATCGGCGCGGGCGAGGGAGTGCTCTTCCAGGGCGCAACCAGCATCCTGCTGCGTCAACCCGGCGCGCCGCTGTCGGCGGCGGCCCGCACACCCAATGGCGCCCAGTACTCCGTCGCCTACGAGATGCAATTGGATCCCGCCGACCTGGGCCGCGCCCGAGGGGTCCACGAACGTCGAGCGCTGGCCGTGCTCGACGACGCAATGAGCAGCGACACCCGCTTTGCGCAGAGCATGGAGGAGCTGATCGATGGCATCGGTGATGCGGCACGACCGGCGGGCGGCCGCAGCACTCCGAGCGGGTGGACCTGGCACCACGTCCCGAGCTCGGCTGCTCAGGGCCGCGTCGGTGTGATGCAGCTGGTTCCGCGATCGCAGCATGCTCCTGGCAGCATCTTCCAGGATGCGCTCCATCCCAACGGCGCCGGCGGCTATGCGGAGTGGGCCATCCCCGCAGGAGCCACACCGAACTGACCATCCCGACCGGCGAGGAGCCGTGATGACCGAACCGCCCGCAGAGAGTGCCGACAACCCGACCATTCGGATGTACCACCTCGACCGTACGTGGGAGTGGGTCACGATCGACGCGGTTCCGGCACTCGTGGCCGAGCTCGACCAGACCGATCCAGAGAACCCCGACGTGTCGCTGGAGGACATCGACGGATGGGCTCTCAGCGTCGCCTCGTCGGGCGTCGCCGTCTGGGAGAACACCGAGCAAGATCACGAGACCGGGCGGATGGTGCTGACCCGGGACCAGCAGACCCAACTGCTGATCGATTTCGTGCGGGGCGGCCGGGCCGCCGTCGACGCGTGGCCGTGGGAGGATCCCAATGTCTGATCGCTACGCCGGCCGGGCATGGACGAAGGTCGTGGATAGCTACGTGCTCGACCTGTTGGGCGCTCTCGACGAGCAGACCGATGAGCGGTTGCTGGCGATGACCCCCAAGTTCCAACAGGTCTTCAACCAGCCGGGAGCGACCTGGCGGGAGATCGTTCGCGCCCAGATGGAGTTCGACGACGACTACGACCAATGGCTGCGCTCGAAGTGGCAGGAGCAGCTGGCGCATGACGACCGCATCGGTCAGGCCCACGATCCGGTGGCCTGGTCCTACGCGATGGTCGACATGATCACCGCGGACCGATGACGGCGGTCCCGGACGCATCGCCCGCCGAAGCGACCGAATCGCTGCGGGCCGAATACGGGCGACAAGCGGCCGGGCTCGTCCGTGACCTCGAGGCCGTCGGCGTCGCCGTCGACCGGCTGCGCGACCTGAGGCGGCGTGGCGTCGACGGCGCGGCCGCCAAGCCGGTGCTGTTGCGTTGGCTGCCGCACGTCTCGTTTGCGCCGCTCAAGATCGACGTCGTCTTTGCCCTCGGTGCGCAGTGGGCGCGGCCCGAGGCGGCACCCGCCGTCATCGCCGAGCTCGCCACGATCCGCGACGAGCCCGGCGAGGCCGCGCACCGGGTGCGGGCCGCAATCTGCACCACCCTCGAGCGGGTCGCCGACGACGACACGCTCGACGACGTGATCGCGATCGTTCACGACCGTCAGCTCGGCATGTCGCGTGGGATGGCGGTGGTCGCGATCGGCAACGCCCGTCGCCGACGCGAGCACGCCCACGCCGTGCTGCACCAGATCCTGCATGACGAACCGACGCTCGAGCTGGTCGCGCTGCTCGGACTCAGCAAGCTCGGCGACCGCAGCTCCCGGCCGGCCTTCGTGGCTCGTCTCGACCACCCGGATCAGCGGATACGGCGCCTTGCCATCGGGCAGGTCGCCCGCTGGTCCGACGACCTGCGCTGAGCCGCCCGTCAGCGTCGCGTGTCGACGACGAGTCGGCCGCGCACCTGACCGGCCAGGAGGCGGTCGCAGGCGGCGATGGCGTCGCCGAGGGCGATCTCCTCGGTCATCGACTCCAACAGGTCGGCGTCGATGTCACGGGCGAGGGCGTCCCATGCGGCCCGTCGGGGCCCGGTTGGGGTCTGCACACTCTCCACCCCCTGCAGCGTCACACCACGCAGGATGAACGGCGCCACCGTCGCCGGGAAGTCCATGCCCCCCGCCAGGCCGCAGGCGGTGACGACGCCGTAGTACCTCGTCGTGGCGCAGATCGACGCCAGCGTCTGGCTGCCGACGGTGTCGACGGCGCCCGCCCAGCGCTCCTTGTCGAGGGGTCGGGCCGGGGCCGCCAGCACCGACCGCTCGATGAGGTCCGACGCGCCCAGTGAGCGGAGGTAGGGCTCCTGCTCGGGACGACCCGTGGAGGCGACGACGTGATAGCCACGCTGGGCCAGCGCGGCGACGGCGATCGAGCCGACACCACCGGCGGCCCCGGTGACGACGATCTCGCCGGCGTCGGGACCGACGCCGTGGTGGGCGAGGGCTTCGACGCACAACATGGCGGTGAACCCGGCGGTCCCCAGCGCCATCGCCTGGCGGGTGCTCAGCGCCTCGGGGACCGGCACGACGAACGCCGCCGGCACGACGGCCGACTCGGCGAGACCGCCGTTGCGAGCCTCCCCGAGGCCGTACCCGGTGACCAGCACCCGGTCGCCGGGTGCGTAGTCGCTCGACGCGCTGGTGCGCACGGTGCCGGCGAGGTCGATGCCGGGGACCATCGGGAAGGTCCGCAGCACCTTGCCCCGACCGGTGACGGCGAGGGCGTCCTTGTAGTTGAGCGTCGACCACTCGACATCGATCTCGACCGGTGCCTCGTCGCCATCCTGACCACCGGGTGCGTCACCGTCGCGGAGCTCCGCCGCCTGACCGTCGTCGTTCTTGTTGACCCAAATGGCGCGCGTCATGGCGCCAACCTTCGCCTACGTCGCGCCAGCGGACCGAATCGCGCCCGCTGGCGCGACACAAGCGACCGCGTGCGCCAGATACTCGGTTGGGCGTGGCGGGGGTCGGGGAGCCAGGTCAGCGGGGTGGGCGGAAGCCGGCGGCCAGCACGGCGAGCAGGCGGGCGCCGTACCCGGTGGCGCCCTTGGGCTTCCAGGCGTCGTCGGCGTCGACCTTCATCGTGCCGGCCATGTCGATGTGCGCCCAGGGCACGTCACCGGCGAACTCGGACAAGAAGATCGCCGCCGTGATCGAGCCGCCATAGGGGCCGCCGATGTTCTTGATGTCGGCGACATCGGAGTCGAGCAGCTTGCGGTAGCGGACCTTGTCCAACGGCAGCTGCCACACCGGCTCGTCGACGTCGGTCGCGACCTCGCCGATGCGATCGATCAAGGGCTGCGAGGTGCCGAGCACCCCGGCATAGCCCTGACCGAGCGCCACGACGCAGGCACCCGTCAAGGTGGCGATGTCGACGATCGCATCCGGACGCTCCTCGGTCGCCAACACGAGACCATCGGCCAGCACCAGCCGGCCCTCGGCGTCGGTGTTGTGGATCTCGACCGTGGTGCCGCCATGGATGTGCAACACGTCGCCGAGCTTCATCGCCGAACCCGACGGCATGTTGTCGGTGCACATCATGAACCCGGTCACCGTCGCGCTGCCGCCGAGTGCGGGCAGTGCCGACATCGCCGACAGCACCGCGGCCGAGCCCGACATGTCCATCTTCATCGCCGCGTGCATCGCGTCGCTGGGCTTGAGACTGATGCCGCCCGAGTCGTACATCACGCCCTTGCCGACCAGCGCCAGGTGGCCGGTGGGTTTGCCGCTCGGCCGGTACGTGAGCTTGATCATGCGTGGCGGTTCGACGCTGCCGGCGTTGACCCCGAGGATCCCGCCACAACCCATCTCGCGCAGGGCGTCCTCGTCGAAGACCTCGACCTCGAGCCCGCGGGCGGCGCCGACCTCGATGGCGACCTCGGCGATCCGGTTGGCGGTGAGATGGCTCGGCGGGGTGTTGGCGAGGTCGCGAGCGAGCTGCGCGGCGTTGGCCAGCGCCTCGCCGCGACGGGCCCCCGCCTCGACCGCCTTGGCCTTGGCCGCACTGGCGACCAACGTGAGCGCGTTCACCGGGACCAGCGGGGACTCGGCCTTGAGCACCCCGTAGCGGTATCGGCCGAGCAGGACACCCTCGACGACGGCCGTCGCCGCGGCCGCCGGATCGACGCCTTTGACGTCGGCGAGCGAGGTGGCCAGCGTGTCCGCCTTACCGGCGACCTTGGCGAACGCGGCAGCGGCGACGCGCAGCGTTGCCGGATTCACTTCGTCGACGGCGCCGGTGCCCACCGCGACCAACGTCGCGGCGCCCTCACCGGGCACGACGGCGGCTTGGCCGGCCTTGCCCTCGAAACCGAGCGTGGCCAGGGTGGCCCGATCGACACCGAGCATCTTGGGCACGGCGCCACGCGGCCCAACGGGCACGCCGACAGCGGCGACCTCGGCGGGAACCGAGCGGGCCACGGCGACGGTGGTCGCGGCCGCCCGATCGAGCGACGGCACAGGATTGAAGCTGGCGGGAGTCGTCATGATCCCGTCAGTCTGCCCGCTCCCCGCGCTACCAGGCACCCCGGGCATCCGACGGGCGAACACCCGACGATGGTCGCGGCGCGCCGAACGGGCCGCGACCATGGTGATCGACCGCGAGAACGCACATCTGATCGCCGTTTCTCAACGGACCACGCCCACGGCGCGCCGTTAGCCTCGTGGCGATGTCTGCCCAGCCGTTCACCGAGGCGATCCGCGAGCGCGTCGTCGTGTTCGACGGCGCTTTCGGCACGTTCGTCCAGGGGCTCGATCTCGGCCCCGACGACTTCGGTGGCGCCAGTCTCGAAGGCTGCAACGAGATGCTCTGCCTCACCCGGCCGGACATCATCGCCGACATGCACTCGGCCTTCTTCGATGTCGGCGTCGACGCCATCGAGACGGCCAGCTTCGGCAGCTTCTCGACGGTCCTCACCGAGTACGACATCGCCGACAAGTCCCACGAGCTCAACGTGGCCGCCGCCCGCATCGCCCGCCAGGTCGCCGATGGCTATGCGACCGACGGGCGACCACGGTACGTCGCCGGGTCGATCGGGCCGGGCACCAAGCTCCCCAGCCTCGGACACATCGGCTTCGCCGAGCTGCGCGATGCCTACGAGGAACAGGCCCACGGGCTGCTCGAAGGCGGGGTCGACCTCTTCCTCATCGAGACGTGCATGGACCTGCTCCAGGTCAAGGCGGCGATGATCGCTTGCCGGCGAGCGATGCGATCGATCGGCCGCCAGGTCCCCCTCCAGATCCAGGTCACGATCGAGACCACCGGACGGATGCTGGTCGGCTCCGAGATCGGCGCGGCAACGGTGGCCCTGAACGCGATGCGCCCCGACGTGCTGGGCATCAACTGCGCCACCGGCCCGGCCGAGATGCAAGAGCACCTGCGCTATCTGAGCCAGCACTCGCCGGTGCCGATCAGCGTGTTGCCCAACGCCGGGCTCCCCTCGATCGTCGATGGCCACACCCACTACGACCTCTCGCCGGCGCAGCTCGCCGAGTTCCACGCCCGCCACGTCCGCGAGCTGGGCGTCACGGTGGTCGGCGGATGCTGCGGTACGACGCCCGACCACCTCGCCGCCGTCGTCGACGCCGTCCGCGACCTCACCCCCGCCGTGCGCACGCCGATGCTCGAGTCGAGCATCAGCTCGATCTACAGCCCGGTGGCGATCGAGCAAGACCTCAGCTTCCTGATCATCGGCGAGCGCACCAACGCCAACGGCTCCAAGGCGTTCCGTGAGGCGATGCTGGCCGGCGACTGGGATGCGACCGTCAAGATGGCCAACGACCAGATCCGCGAGGGCGCCCACGTCCTCGATGTGTGCGTCGACTACGTCGGGCGCGACGGCTCCGTCGACATGGACGAGGTGGCCCGCCGGTTCGCCACCCAAGCCAGTGTGCCACTGGTGTTGGACTCGACCGAGACACCCGTGATCGAGACCGGGCTCCAGCACATCGGTGGCCGCCCGATCCTCAACTCGGCCAATCTCGAGGACGGCGAGCTGCCCGATTCGCGATTCGACCGGGTGATGTCGCTCGCCCGTGACTACGGAGCCGCGGTGATCTGCCTGTTGATCGACGAGCGTGGCCAGGCGCGCGACGTCGAGTGGAAGATGGAGATCGCCCACCGCATCCACGAGATCGCCGTCGAGCGATATGGGCTGCGGGCCGAGGACCTCATCTTCGACACGCTGACGTTCCCCTTGTCGACCGGCGACGAGGACCTACGCAAGGACGCGATCTACTCGATCGAGGCGATCAAGCGGATCAAGACCGAGATCCCCGGTGCCCACACGACCCTTGGCGTCTCGAACGTCAGCTTCGGGCTCAGCCCGGCCGCCCGGCACGCGCTCAACAGCGTCTTCCTCCACGAGGCGGTGTCGGCCGGCCTCGACTCGGCGATCGTCCACGCCGGCAAGATCATGCCGCTCGCCAAGCTGCCCGACGACCAGCGCGAGGTCTGCCTCGACCTGATCTACGACCGCCGCACCTTCGACGGCGACACCGTGACCTACGACCCCCTGCAACGGCTGCTCGAGGTGTTCGCCGATGTCAAGTCGACCAAGACCGAAAAGGTCGACCGGTCCGGTCAGCCCGTCGCCGAACGGCTGCATCACCGCATCATCGATGGCGACCGCGAGGGACTGACCGAGGACCTCGCCGAGGCGCTGTCCGGCGGGCTTTCGGCCCTCGACATCGTCAACGACGTGTTGCTCGGCGGGATGAAGGTGGTCGGCGAGCTGTTCGGTTCGGGTCAGATGCAGCTCCCGTTCGTGCTCCAGTCGGCGGAGACGATGAAGGCCGCCGTTGCCTATCTCGAACCCCACATGGAGCGCGTCGGCGGCTCCTCGTCCAAGGGACGCCTCGTGTTGGCCACCGTCAAGGGCGACGTCCATGACATCGGCAAGAACCTCGTCGACATCATCTGCACCAACAACGGCTACGAGGTTCACAACCTCGGCATCAAGGTGCCGATCAGCGAGATGGTCGCCAAGGTCAAGGAGGTCGAGGCCGACGCGATCGGCATGAGCGGCCTGCTGGTCAAGTCGACGCTGATCATGCGCGACAACCTCGAAGAGCTCAACTCCCTGGGGCTGGCCGAGGTGCCGGTGCTACTCGGTGGCGCCGCGCTGACCCGCCGCTACGTCGAGCGCGACCTACGCGAGGTGTATGACGGTCGCCTGTTCTACGGCAAGGACGCGTTCGAGGGACTCAGCACGCTCGACTCGCTGATGCAGATGAAGCGCAGCGGGGAGTGGGACCCCGAGTTCGGCACGGTTCCCACCGGCCGCGAGCTGCCCGAACGCTCGGCGCCGAGCGGCCCCGCCCCCGACCTTCCGACCCGGTCACCCGAGGTGACGATCGACAACGAGATCTTCACCCCACCGTTCCTCGGCACCCGTGTCGTCAAAGGGATCTCGCTCGACGAGATCGCCGAGTACGTCAACGAGACGGCGCTGTACCGCAACCAGTGGCAGTTCCGGCCCGAGCCGACCACCGCCGGACGCCCCGAGAACGACGACGAGTTCAAGGCGCGGGTTCGCGCGACGTTCCGTCAGCAACTCGCGTCGGCCAAGGCGGCGGGGGTCCTCATCCCGCAGGTCGTCTACGGCTACTTCGCGGCCAACGCCGACGGCGACGACCTGGTCATCTGGACCGACGAGTCGCGCACCACCGAGGCGGCACGGATGCGCTACCCCCGCCAGCAGACCGAGCCGTACCTGTGCATCGCCGACTTCTTCCGACCCATCGGCTCCGGCGAGACCGACTACGTCGCGTTGCACCTGGTGTCGATGGGCCCGGCGGTCAGCGAGGAGACCGCCCGGTTGTTCGCCGCCAACGAATACCAGCAGTACCTGCTGTTGCACGGGCTCGGCGTCGAGATGGCCGAGGCCCTGGCCGAGTACTGGCATCACCGCATCCGCACCGAGTGGGGCTTCGTCGCCGAGGACGGCCCGACCATCGGCGGGCTCTTCCGCCAGCAGTACCGCGGCGGCCGCTACTCATGGGGCTATCCGGCGTGCCCGGACCTCGCCGACAACGCCACCGCGGCGGCCCTGCTCGGCGCCGACCGGCTGGGCATCGAGGTCAGCGAAGACACCGGCTGGCAGTTCCATCCCGAGCAGACCACCGCGGCGTTGATCTGCCACCACCCCCAAGCCAAGTACTTCATCGCCCGGTGACGACGAACGACGAGGGTCGATCGCACCATCGGGCACGATCAACCCCCGCCCTCGCTTCCCCTCGACGGCGGGGAAGCGAGATCAGTCGAACCAGCCGCCGACCCACTTGCTGGTCTCGTTGATCGTGCTGCGGCCAAGCTCCAATCCGTCGTTGACCAGGCCGCTCGGGGAGAAGGAGGCGTCGACGCTGACGTCGAACCCGACCCCCAAGGCGGCGCCGATGTCGGCCTTGACCCCGACGCGGTCAGCCGTGAACGACAGGTCTCCGCCGATCTCGGCACCGACTCCGGCGCGCACCCCGATCCCGCCACCAGCACTCACGTTGTCTCCAAACAGCGTCGTGTGCGACTCGACCCCAGCCCGGGCACCGGCCCAGGCCTCGGCGTGACCGCCGGCACCCACGCCGAACGGTCCGACCGACACCGACCCCTCCGCGCTCGCCCCCGCACCGGCCTGCGCGCTCGCCTCGATGTCGTTGCCGACGAGACCCCACAACGCCTCCGTGCGATGTTCGAGGTTGGCCTCGGCCCCGGCGAAGGCCTCGACGCTGCCCGACGCGTTGAGCCCGCCGAGCCCGACATCGAACGCGCCTTCGCCCGTGACCCGGCCCCCGGCGAGCACGCCGACATCGGTCTCGGTGCTGAGGAGCCCGCCCAGGACCTCGGTTTCGTGGTGCCCGTCGGCTCGCGCGCCAAACCACGCCTCGCCCTCGGCCGACCCGCTGGCGCCGCCCAGTCCGGCTTCGAAGCTGGCCGAACCGCTGGCCCCGGCGCCGACCTGCACGCTGGCATCGGTCGTGCTGGTGACGGCGCCGCCCAGCAGTTCGGTCTCGCTTTCGATCCCGGCGCGTGCTCCGATCCAGGCCTCGCCCTCGGCCGTGCCCTTGACCCCTCCGGGACCGACCTCGAAGGTGGCCTCGCCTTCGGCACCGGCCCCTGCCTGCGCGTACCACTCGGCATCGACCGTGGCGCCGGGGCCGGCCAACGTGCCGCTCCCGACGACCCCGACACCGACGGCAACCTCACCCTCGGCCGTGCCCTTGGCGTACAGCGGTCCGCCTTCGAACGACACGGCGCCATCGGTGTACAGGCCCAGGTAGGCGTCGTCGCCGAGTACCGGCGACCAGCTCCCCCCGCCGCCACCGCCCCCGCCACCACCGGCACCGGGCCCGAACGGCAGCGCGATCGGGCCGACCCCCCCGTCGGCATCGCTCGCCCGGCGCTGCTCGACAGCCTGGCGGCGGACCAGCCGTGCCTGGCTGGTCAGCTCGCGAGCGATCCGCCGGATCTGGGCGTCGTAGTTCGCGTCCCAGTCACCGCGAAATCGCTCCGCATCGGGACCCACCCAGACGGCGGTGCGCACAGCACCACCCAGCGATCGGCTGGTCCCATCGAGCGACTCGGCCTGCGCGTCGATCGTGCGGGCCAGGGCCTCGAGCTGTTCGACATCGGCTCCCAGGCGCGCCATGGCTCCTCCTCACGTTCAGGGACGACGCCTCGGCCCGGCGTCTGATGCCCTCACGGTAGGGAGGACCCCGGGTCATGCCCAGGGGGACCACTCCCCACGCCGGCCGCCTCGCGCCCCGCCCTCAGTCCGACGACCGCGTCGCCACCGTCAGCGAATCGACGACCGCCTCGAGCTCGCGGTGCACCGCCGGTGGGCTGTCGTAGGCGGCGGTTCCGACCACCGACACCACATCGCCGAGCTGGTCACCGACCGGTACCAGCACCAGCAGCCGGATGGCCAACAGCGGCACGTTCTCGGGCCCGTCGTGACGGAGTCGTCGCCGCCGGGCCAACGGTGGACCGGGATCGACGTCGTCGGCGACGACCTCGACGCCGGGCAGCGAATCGTCCCCGGCCACCAGCATCTCGACGTCCAACTCGGGGGACGCCGTGCGACGGATGCGATGCGTGTTGACGACCACGTTGGGACGGAATCGGGCCACCGGATCGGCGGCCCCCACCGCCAGCTGGGCGTCGGGGACCGCAAACCCCCGCCACGCCAACGGGATGCGCAGCGAGAACGGGGTGGGCCCGGGAAAGTCGGCCGAGGGGAACCCGACCTCGAGCACGCTCACGCGCTGCAGCCTGTCACCGATCGGCCACGATGGCGACCATGTGCGGTGACGTCGTCGACGAACTGGTCGCCGCAGCGCGCAACGGCACGTCAACACGTCACCCGGCGATCGGGCTGGCCTGGTCTGACGAGGCGGGGGCCGGCTTCGCGCACTCCACGATGGCGATCCACGCTCCGCCCGACGTCGCTCCCGCCGCGCTGGCGCGCATCGAATCGGCGCTGCGACCCCGCTGGGTGACCTGGAACAACGAGACCGCGGCCGCCCTTCTCGGCCACGGCATCCGCATCGCCCGGGCCTGGGATCTCGCCGCCGCCCATCGACTGCTGGTCGGCGGTTGGAGCGCCGAGCCGGCACGGATCTGGGCCACGGTGAACGACCGCCCGCTGTCGACCATCCCGGCAATGGGCCAACTGGGCCTGCTCGACCCGATCGGCGATGACGGCGGTGACCGCCACCAGCCGGTTCGACCCGATGGCCATCTCCGCCCGGAGTGGGTGGCCGGCGGATGGGCGACCAGCGACCATCTCGCCGGGTGGGCGGCCACCGCCTTGGACGCCAACCACTGGCAACAGGCGCGCTTGCGGGACCTGGCCGGTGAGCGAGCCGTCGCGACCGCCCGCTCGGAGTCCACCGCCGAGACGTTGGCCGCCGAGCTGAGCGCCGAGGGCCTCCCCCTCGACCTTGGCGTGCTCGGCGGGCTCCTCGCCGCCGCGATCGGCCCCCGGCCCGCCGACTCCGCCGAGGCCGAGGCGCGTCGGCGCGAGCGCGACGACGCGGTGCTCGTCCACGCGCCGCTCGGGGGTGAACGCGACCTGCGCAACCCGGCTCACGTCCGCTCGTTGTTGCGCCGCGTCGGCATCGATGTCGCCGATACGCGCGCCTGGCGTCTCGAAGCGCAGCGCGACGCCAACCCGTTCGTCGCTGCCTTGCTCCACTGGCGCAAGGTCGAGCGGATGGCGACGACCTACGGCTACGACTGGGTTGACCACCACGTCGGCCCCGATGGCCGCCTGCGAGGGCGCTGGACCGGGTCCGACGGCGGGGCCGGCCGGATGACGGCGGGCGCCGGGCTGCACAGCCTGCCGGGCGAGCTTCGTCGTGCCGTCGTGGCCGCGCCGGGCCACAGATTCGTTCGGGCCGACCTTGGCCAGGTCGAGCCGCGGGTGCTCGCCGCCGTGTCGGGCGATGCGGCCTTCGCGGCCGCGGCGGCGACCGCCGACCTCTACGCACCCGTCGCCCGCCGGCTCGGGGTCGCGCGCGACGTCGCCAAGGTGGCCGTCTTGGCCGCCATGTACGGACAACGATCGGGCACGGCCGGGCAGGCGCTGGCCGGGATGCAACGGGCCTATCCCATCGCCATGGCCTATCTCGACGAGGCCGAGCGCCAGGGCCAACTGGGCAACGACGTCCGGACCGACGGCGGACGTCTGATCCGCAGCGGCGACGACGACACCCTGGCCGACCTGACCCCCGACGCCGAGCGCCGGGCCCGCGCCGGTCGGGGGCGGTTCGTTCGCAACGCGATGGTCCAAGGGGCCGCCGCCGAACTGTTCAAGGCGTGGGCGGCGACGGTTCGAGCCCGGTTGTGGTCATCGGGCGCCGCCATCGTGCTGTGCCTGCACGACGAACTGCTGGTGCACACCCCGGCGGCCGACGCCGCCGATGTCGCCGCCGTCGTCGACGACGCCCTCGCCGAGGCGGTGGCGCGTTGGCTCCCCGTCGGCACCGATGTGCGCTTCGTCACCGAGACGAGCATCGTTTCGCGTTGGTCCGACGCCCATTGACCTGGATGCGGTATCGTGACCGCCGGGTGTCCCGCCCGACCGGGCGGTGGTGGAAGTTCACGACAGTGGCGTTCCGATGATGCCCTGGACAATCGGCGGCACGACCGGTCGCCGACGGCGCAGGGAGCGCCTCGACAGACGTGAGCAACGCGACGTTCGAACTGGAGATGGCGGTGTGGGCGGTGGCCGATGGCCGCGCCACGCCCG
>JBKEAH010000051.1:0-3063 GCA_047972065.1 Desertimonas sp. | reverse complement strand
CGAGAGCTACGCCTGGGTCGGCACCGCCTATGTGGCGACGGCGGCGATCGGCACCCCACTGCTCGGCAAGCTGTCGGACCTCTACGGCCGACGGCTGGTCTTTCAGGCGACGATGGCCCTGTTCATCGTCGGCTCGTTCCTCTGCGGCATCTCCCAGACGATGAGCCAGCTGATCGCCGCCCGCGCCCTGCAAGGCCTCGGCGGCGGCGCCATCCAGGCGCTCGCCTTCGCCATCCTCGGTGACATCCTCCCGCCGCGTGAGCGTGGTCGCTACATCGGGTACTTCACGCTGGCGTTCGTTGGCGCCGCCCTCCTCGGCCCGCTGCTCGGCGGCTTCATCATCGACCACTGGTCGTGGCCGTGGATCTTCTTCATCAACATCCCGCTGGCCGCGATCGCCAGCGTGGTGGCCTGGCGGGCGCTACGGCTGCCGTTCCCCCGACGCAAGGCGCGCATCGACGTCGCCGGTGCCGTGTTGCTGTCGCTGACCATCGGCGCCCTGATGATCGGGCTCGAAGAAGGTGGGGTGCACGGATGGGGCCGCCCGATCGTGGTGGCCCTGCTCGGCGGGGCGGCGGTGGGGGTCGTGGCCTTCGTGCTGGTCGAACAGCGCGCCGAGGAACCGATGATCCCGCTGCGGTTGTTCGCCAACCCGGTGGTGCTGACGTGCACGATCGCGGGGATGTGTGCCGGCACGATCGCCTTCGGAGCCGGCCAGTTCCTCCCCCTGTACTTCCAGGACTCGCTGTTCGTGTCGCCGACCGAGTCGGGGCTGCGGATGCTGCCGCAGATGATCGGGGTCACGCTCGGCACCTTCGGTATCGGCCGCCTGGTGCTGTGGACGGGCCGCTACAAGCCGTTCCCGGTGGTGGGGACTGCCCTCGCCGCCGGTGGGCTGTTCGCGGTCGGCCACATCACCGGCGAGACGTCCTACGCGTGGCTGCTGGCGCCGATGATCGCGATGGGCTTCGGCATGGCCGCGGTGTTTACGACCACATCGATCGCCACCCAGAACGCCGTCGAGTTCTCCGACCTCGGCATCGCCACGGCGACGATCATGTTCTTCCGTTCCTTGGGTGGCGCCTTCGGGCTGGCGGCGTTCGGCACGATCCTCAACGCCACGATCCGCGCCGAGATCCCCGCTCGGCTCGATGTGAGCGCGGATCAGGCCAGCGACCTGATCCGCGAGCCGGCCGACATCCAGGCCTTGCCGGCCGGCAGTCGCGACGCGGTGATCGACGCCGTGGCGCTGGGGGTGGGGCGGATCTACCTCGTGTGCGCCGGGGTGATGGTGATCGGGTTCATCGCCAGCGTGTTGATGCCCGAACGACCGCTGCGACAGCGGGCCGGGTTGTCCGACGCGATGGAGGAGCAGGCGGCCGGCACCGGCGCGACGACCTGAGATCCGACGGCGTCAGCGGTCCCAGTCGGTGTGGGCGCGGATACGGCCATCGGCATCGGTCCAGCCCTTGGTCTGGGCGTAGCCCACCATGCCGTCGAACCGCTCCCGCCACCCGGCATCGGCCACCCCGGCAGCCCGCTCGATCACCGCCGCCGGCTCGACGAAGCCATGGGCGTGATCCTCGGTCAGGTGGACGCCGGCCGTGCGCAGCGAGGCGACGATCGACGGCGAGCCCGGTGCGATCCCGACGATCGAGAAGGCGCCGCAGTCCTCGGCGTCCTCGAGGGTGACCGCCCCGGCATCATCGACACGCAATCGCATCCCGCCATGATCGCAAGACGGCGGCTCGCCGACCCAGTCAGTCAGGGGGGACCATCGACGAGAGTCGACGATCGATCCCCGCTCCGAACAGCGGAACCAGCGGCCACCGGGCGACAAAGGTCCGTCGGCGCGGCTCGAGGTTGAGTTCCAAGCGGTGCGGGGTGGCGAGGAAGGCGACGTCGACGATGGTCCGACCGTCGTCGGTGGTGGTGGCGCTGGTCGCGATCTGCGGCGACGCCGACGACCACTCGAGGGACAACGGAAGGCGCACGGACCAGTCGTCCTCCCGGATGACGACGACGTCGTCGGCAACCTCGACAGCGGTGATCGTCGAGTGCGACCGGGCCAGACGCTTCTTGGTGTACCCGCCCGACGGCGGCCTCGGTGGGCCCCCACCGAGGCGGTGCCCGGCCGTCGGTTGGGTGAGTGTCGCCAATCGTTCGGCCAGCGCGGCGTCGCCGGGTCCGGGCGCGGCGGGGGCGGTGCCGAAGGCGGGCAGGAGGTGCTCCCACATCAGGTCCATCACCGTTTGCATGTTCTCGACGCACGAGAACATCGCCACGACGACGTCGTGTTGGGGGAGGACCACCATGTACTGGCCGAAGGCCCCGTCGCCACGAAACCCGTGCTTGCTCATCCACAGCTGGAACCCGTAGCCCTGCTGCCAGTCGGGCTCTTCTCGCATCCAGTTGTCGCTCTGGACGCTCGATGCCTGCGCCACCCACCCCTCGGGCAGCCGTCGCTGGCCGTCCCACACGCCGTCGTCGAGGTAGAGCTGACCGAGCCGAGCGATCGCGTCGAGCGTGGTGTGAACCCCCGAGAACCCGAGGTCGATGTCCTCGATCGGTCGGGCCCACCGGAGATCGCCGATGCCGATCGGGTCGAACACACGTGGCCGCAGATAGTCGACCAGCCGCTCGCCGGTGAGGCGCTGGAGGATCGTCGCCAGCGCCAGCACGGGCGGTTGGTTGTAGGCGAAGAGGCTGCCGGGCTCGGCGTCGGGGGCGATGGTGAAGAAGCCGCGCACCGGGTCGTGCGGATCGGCGACCAGCGCCTCGGGCAGCATCTCGCGGTCGTGTCCGGTGGCCATCGATGCGATGTGGCGGATGCGCATCCGCCGGGTGATGTCGGCCGCACCGGCCATCTCGTCGGGCAGGTGGTCGGCGACGAGGTCGTCGAGCGACAGCCGACCCTCCCCGACCGCCAGACCCAACGCCGTGCCGGTGAACGTCTTGCTCAGCGAGTAGACGAGCCGGATGTCGCCGGCGAGGTGCGGCGCCCAGTAGCCCTCGACGATCCGCCGACCATGGCGTTGGATGATCAGCCCGTGGGGTTCGAGA
>JBKEAH010000026.1:0-4082 GCA_047972065.1 Desertimonas sp. | reverse complement strand
CCGGGAGCGCATCTCGTTGACGTGGCGCTGGACCAGTCGCCGTGGCCGCCCCGACACCAGACCGGGCTATTTCGAGGGCCGCCAGTTCAGCGACCGCCCCCGCCAACCCGGCACCCGCCGCAGATGACCCGATCGAGGGTTGAACCGCAGACGAGGGGTGACCGCACCACGCTGGTGCGCTCACCCCTCGATGGTCACGTCGGGATCACCATGAACGGGAGGTCGCGCGACATCAACATCGACAAGATGATGGCCGGGGGTGTGTCATCGACGGTCCCGAGCGTGATGACCGCCACGTGGTCGGCGGTGGAGGCGTCGAGCATCTCGAACGACTCGCTCAACGCCGCGCCGGTGCGCGCCGAGCTGCCGTCGGCGAAGATCGCCGTGAGGCGTTCGGCGGATTCGGTGGCGGCGTCGGCGGTGGCGAAGTGGTAGGCGAGCGTGATCAGTGGTGCGCCGCTGTCATCGACGCTCCACCCGATGCCGAGTGCGTCGTAGAGCTGGTTGAGGGCGATCCCCGACAGCGCGTCGATCGTCTCCTCGATCTCGTCGGGTGTGGCGGCCGGGTCGAGCAGCACCTCGGGGCCCGGTCCGATCATCGCCCGGGTGGTCAGCGACGCCGACATCACCCCGGCGTCGTCGAGCGCGGTGCCGACCGCCAACAGCGCGGGGTCGTCGGCGAGGGTGTCGGCGCTCCCTGCCAGCCAGGACTCGATGGCTGGGGTCGACAGGCTGAGCGCGATGTGGCCGTCGGTGGTGGCGAACCTCACGGGCCGGCCGAGATCGTCGACGGGCCCGCGTTCACGGAGGTCCTGCATCCCGTCGTCGCCGTCTCGGTCGGTGACGACGCCATCGGCGAGCTCGATCAGCCCCGATGACAGATCGTCGGCGGTGAAGTCGTCACCGACGACGATGAACTCGTGCGGGGGTGCGTCGACGGCGGCGATGGTGTCCACGTCGAGGATCGACCAGCCGGCGATGTCGGCGAAGCCGGCCGGGTCGAAGGTCTGGGAGAATCGCCGCGGGACGGGGACGAACACCGGTGGTGCCGGTTCGCCGCTCGGGCCCACGCCGGTCAGCCCCATCATCCACTGCACGCCATCGGGGTCGTCCGGGCCGGTCGGTCGTTGCAGACCGTTGGCGTCGGTCGCCGCGTCGAGGTCGGCGATCGTGATCAGGGGGTTGTCGCTGAGCTCGCTCGCTGGGAGCTGGGCGAGGCCGTCGACGACCAGCGTGCTGGCCGCCGTTGTGTCCTCGGGTGAGGCCGGGGTCGACGCGTCGGTCGTGTCGCTGGAGGTCGGGATGTTGAGGACGGCGAGCGTCAGCACGCCGAACGCGAGTCGGGAGTCCACCATGCCGGCAGTCTGGCCGACCGGTCCACGCCGTCGATGTCGCCCCATCGAGGGTTGGCACGCAGACGAGGGTTGGGCGCACCACAGTGGCGCGCCCAACCCTCCATGTGGTCAACGCAGGTGGAAGCGCATCCCACCGATCAGCACGTGGCTGCCGTCGTCGGCGACGAGGCCGCGCTCGGTCGCTGCGGTCCGCGCCCGGGCCGCGTCGACGACGTGCACGTCGATCGCGCCGAGGCCCTCGCCGCGGCCGTCGGCCACCGGCATGAAGCGCACGGTCGCGTTGTCCAGTCCGATCGTCGGCCCGCTCGCTGCCGCGGCGACGGGAAGCTCGATGATCTCCGACCAGCGGGCGGCGGTGCGAGCAGGGTCGTCGCACTGCAGTTCGACGGCGGTGATGGCGTCGACGATCCCGGTCCGGCGGGCATCCTGCCAGTCCGGGCCGGCGGGGCTCCAGGGCCCGTCGAGCGACTCGCCGCCGGCCTGCTGGTCGATCTCGAGGAACGACCCGCCGGTGTCGGCCGGGTGCAGCTGCATGTTCGTGAAGCCGTCGGCGTCGAACTGGCCGACGATGCGAATGCCGAGCCGGTCGACGTGGGCCCGGCGTGGCGCGTGACGCTCGGTCTGGGTGATCACCATGTACCCGCCGTCGCCGCCGCGCCGATTGAGATAGCGCTCGGCCGTCGTGCCCTCGACGATCGGGCTGACGACCTCGAGGAACTGTCCGCCGACCGGGCCGACGATGTTGTGCAGCCCGAGCGACCCGATGTGCGGATCGCGGAAGCCGACCTCGAGGCCGAACACGGCGCGCAGGTCGTCGAGGACCGGGTCGAGGTCGCGGGCCACGAGGGCCACCGGGCGGAGCCGGAGCCAACCGCCGCCGGTGCTGGTGGTGGGGGTGGGTGCATCGGACACGTCAGTGCCCCTGGAACACGGGCTGGCGCTTCTGCACGAAGGCCTGGAACGCCTCCTTGCAGTCGTCGGTCTGGGTGATCCGCAGATGCGCCTCGGTCTCGACGGCGACGAGGTCGGCGAAGCTCATGGTCTCGGCGGCGACGTAGTGGGCCTTCATCGCCCGTCGGGCCAGCGGTGCCGAGCCGGCGAGACGGGACGCTCGCTCGGCGACGGCGGCGTGGAGCCCGGCGACGTCGGCGAACGCTCCGTTGACCAGACCGATCGCGGCCGCTTCGGTCCCGGTCAGCTTGCGTGGCAGCAGCGACAGCTCACGCGCCCGGCCGGCCCCGACGAGACGGGGGAGCGACCAGGGCAACCCCATGTCGCCGGCCACCGCCACGTCGAGGAACGCGGTGTTCAGCTTGGCGTCGGCGTACGCGTACCGCAGGTCGCAGGCGCACGCCCAGCCGAGCCCGGCACCGGCACACGCGCCGTTGATGGCGGCGATCGTCACCTGCGGCATGGTGTGCAGCAGCACCGGGACGTCGAAGTCGTCGGCCGTGATCGCCCGGACGGGCTCGGCGGTCGGCGAGGTGGAGGGCTTGAGGTCGGCGCCGGGACAGAAGGCTCGTCCGGCGCCGGTGACCACGACGACGGCGACGTCGTCGTCCTCGGCGACCGAGCGCAACAGCGTGACCGTCTCGTGGGCCATCAGGTTGGTCATCCCGTTGAGCTGCTCGGGACGGTTGAGGGTGAGCCGGCCGACCCCGTCGGCGACCTCCCACTGGATCGTGGACCAGTTCTCCATACCCGCCAGTCTCGTCGTGGAGCCGCGGCGGCGGCGATTTGGGACCTTTGGCCCGTCCGCGGGATCGGCGGGGTGGGAAAGCCTGGGTGGCAGCGGCACCGACCGTCATCCCGGGTGCCGAGGAGGCAACGATGGAACTCGACCGTTTCGGCATGACCGTCCTCGACCATCACGAGTGCTGGGATCTGCTGCGAGCCGAGGAGGTCGGTCGGCTGGCCGTCTCGCTGGCCGGTCACCCCGACATCTTCCCGATCAACTTCGTCGTCGACCACGGTTCGGTGGTGTTCCGCACCGCCGAGGGCACCAAGTTGGCCGGGGCCGTGCTCGGTGCCTCCGTGGCCTTCGAGACGGACGGCTACGACGCCGCGTCGGGTGAGGCGTGGAGCGTCGTGCTCAAGGGGCGCGCCGTCGAGATCGAAGCGATGCACGACGTGTTCGATGCGTTGGAGCTGCCGCTGTTCCCGTGGCACGACAGCCCCAAGCACCGCTTCGTGCGGGTGACCCCCGACGAGCTGACGGGGCGTCGCTTCGCCGCCCAGCGCCCCGCGCCCTGACGGGCCCGGGGGCGCGGTCGATCGGGACCTTCGACCGCATCTGGTGGCGGCCGGCGCTCCATAGCGTCGACGGTGCCCGGAAGGGTGAGATCCGGGCCTCCGGCCCGAACCGGTCGGAGCCACGACACCAGGAAGGTCGATACCCGTGACCCTGACCGACACCCCCCGTGCCGACGATCAAGTGGTGCTGCGACGCCGCTCGATCGACACCGTGCTCAGTGCCACCGGCGGCGTGCTGACGCTCGTGTTCATCGTCGCCGGCGCGCTGCTGTTCTGGGGATCGAGCTTCTCGGCGGACTACGTCGACCGGGAGCTCGGCTCGCAGAACGTGTACTTCCCCTCGGAGGAGGAGCTGCGCGAGGAAGGCCGTGACGACCTCGTGAGCCACGCCGACGAGCAGGTCAACACCGGCGACGAGGCGGAGGCCTACGCCAGTTACATCGACGGCCATCTGGCGAACATCGCCGGCGGTCA
>JBKEAH010000306.1:0-3986 GCA_047972065.1 Desertimonas sp. | reverse complement strand
GCCAAGAAGGTGTTGCGGATCGTCGAGGCGATCGAGGACAACGATGACGTCCAAGACGTGTACGCCAACTTCGACATCGCCGACGAGGTGATGGACGAGGTCATGGAGTCGGCGTGAGCGTCCGTGTCGGGGATCGGGCGCCGGAGTTCACCCTGGCGGGCACGGGCGGCGAGCACTCGCTGGCCGACTACGCCGGCCGGCCGGTGGTGCTGGTGTTCTACCCCGGTGACGACACGCCGGTGTGCACCAAGCAGCTCAACGCCTACAACGACGGCCTCGACCGGTTCGAGGGCCTCGGTGCACAGGTGCTGGCGATCTCGGCCCAGGACGTCGCCAGCCACGACCGGTTCGCGACCAAGCACGGTTTCGCCTTTCCGCTGCTGGCTGACACCGACAAGGGTGTGGCCGCGGCGTACGGCACGCTGGGGCCGATCGGCTTTCCGCGGCGCAGCGTGTTCATCGTCGATGGTGACGGGATCGTCCGCTACGCCCACCGCGCCATGGCCGGACTCACGTTTCGCCCGGTCGATGAGTTGATCGGCGTGCTCGAGACCATCGGCGCCTAGCGACCGAGGGCCAAGCAGCCGGCCGGCTGGCCGGTCAGGGTGGGTTCGGGTCGACCCGGCGTCGGGTGATCCCGGCGAGCAACACGCCCAGCCCGACCAGCGCGACGGCGATCGCCGCCATCGGCACCGCACCCGCACCGCCGACAGCGGGCAGCGTGGTGGTGGTCGTGGCTGCCGCCGTCGCCGACGCGCCACCGCTGCTGCCGCCACCACCACCACCACCCGGATCGATGTGTCGCGTGGTTGGGGGAGCGGTCGTCGGTGGAGCCGGGCAGGGTGGGAGCGTCGAGGTGGGACCGACCGTCGTCGGGGCGGCGAGCCGTGATCGGACCGGTCGCGGCGGTGATCGGAAGCCAGGGAGGGTCGTGGTGGTGCTGGTCGTGGTGGATGATGTCGTGGTCGCCGCCACCGTGGTCGTCGTCGTGGACGTCGGTGTCGTGGACGTCGTCGTCGGTGTCGTGGACGTCGCGTCCGTGGCCGCCGGCCCGCTGGTGGCGCTGCCCGGATCGATGGTGGTCGTGGTCGCGATGGTCGGCGCGGGCGGCATCGTCTCGCCGGGCGCGAGGCATTCGGGCCACACCTCGAAGACCATCGAGGCGCTCACCTCGTTGGCGTCGAGATCGCTGATGCGATACACGACCGGCGGTGTCGTGCCGTGGAATCCGCCGGCTGGGGTGAACGTCACGGTGCCGTCGGGGTTGATCAGATACCGCCCGACTCCCTCGACGACCAACTCGGTGACCAGCTCACCGCCGGGTCCGACGAGCCGCAACGTGGTGACGTCGAGCGTCGCCTCCCCGGCGAGGTCGTTGCCGAGCACGTCGACGATGACCGGCTGGCCGAAGCGGGCAACGGCGACGTCATCGACCGCGACGGGCGCTGTCGGCGCCCGCCAGCTCACCGCGATCGACGCCGATGGCGAGGTCACCGGTGTCGGCCCGGCGGTCGTGAACCCCGACGCGGTGGCCGAGTTGATCACCTGCGCGTTGGCGACATCGGTCTCGGTCGTGACGTAGCTCCCGGTGCACGTGATCGTCTCGCCGGGGGCGACGTCGGTGTCGGCGCACCGCGGTGGCTCGGTCAGCAGCACATCGGTGATCGACACCGATGCGACGGTGACGTTGCCGGTGTTCTCGACCGCGAACACGAACTGGAGCGTGACGCCGTCGGAGGTGAAGGTGGCGTCGGTGGGAGCGGTCTGTTTCGTCAGCCGCAGCGCCGGCGCCGGGAGCGGTCCGGCCGCTTCGGTGGGCGGCGAGGTGACATCCGGCGTCGGGACCACACCGGCGGGTGGTGTCCCGGTGGCGTGGGCGCCGTTGGTGATCGAACCGGCGTCGACGTCAGCCTGGGTGACGACGTAGGTCGCGGTGCATGTGACGATCTGGTCCGGCGCCATCAGGTCGATGACGTGGTCACCGTCGTCGACCGGACACGTCACCGTCGGCGCGGTACCGGTGCCGCTGAAGTCGGTGTCGGTGACGGTGACCGCGGTGAGGTCGACGGTGCCGGTGTTCTCGACGACAAACAGGTAGGTGAGCGTGTCGCCGGCTTCCTCGTAGAAGTCCTCGGTGGACTTGACGATGCTCAACGCCGGGATGCGGTCGGGGAGCAGGGTGACCGACGAGGTGTCGAGGATGCTTGGCCCGTAGGGCGCGGTCGCTTCGACCCGAGCGTTGTTGACGATGGTGCCATCGTCGACGTCGGTGACGCTGAGCAGGTACGTGGCGGTGCACACGACCGGCGCATCGTCGGGATCGAGGCGGGCGATGGCTGCGCTGCCACCCGGGCACACGACGGGCGAGAGGGTTCCGGTCCCATCGGTTCCAAGGTCGGTGACGACGAGGTCGGTGAGGGTGACGTTGCCGATGTTGTCGACCTCGAACGAGTAGGTGACCACCGTTCCGGGCGGCAGTTCGTCGTGGGCGGTGGGCGACGCCGTCTTCGTCAGCGACACGACGGGGTTGTTGGCGATCAGGGTGATCGGTGTCGCCTCGTCGTTGTTGGTCGGATCGTGGTCGGCGTCGGGGTCGGGGTCGGTGCCTGACTGGGAGGCGTCGGTCAACGCCATGCCTCCGGGGCTGGTGGCGCTCGCCGTCGCCTGGTTGGAGAACGTCGCTGCTTGACCCAGGGTGTCGAGGCGGATCTCGAGGCGGATCGTCACCGACTGGCCCGCGGGGAGGGCACCGGTACCGGCCAGCAGCGCGGTGTCGGCGGCGCCGTCGAAGGCCCCGTTGACGGTGTTGCCGGTGCCGCCGTCGCTGACCACCGTGGCGCTGTCGAGACTCCAGATGGTGGGGCCGAAGGTGGCGGCGAGATCGTCGCGGGCCTGCACCGCGGTGACGTCGGCGGCGCCGGCGGTGACGACGATGTCGAGCGTCAGACCGTAGGTGCCGTCGAGATCGAGCACCGGCGAGCCGACGGCGACCGCTTTGGCCACCCCGAGCGTGGGCACCGGCGGGATCTCGACCGGGGTCGGGGTGTTCTCACCCGATTCGGACGGGTTGCCGTTGTCGTTGGGGTCGGTGAGGGCCGGGTCGTTGGGGTCGGCGACGTTCTGCGAGCGGTCGCTGTCGCGGGCACCACTGGATGGCTGCCAGCTCGACACCGCGCTGTTGAGGTAGGTGGCGGGGTCGGTGAAGCTCTGCGCGCCCGGAAGCTGGACCGCCAGCGTGACGTCGACCTGGCAGCCGGCGGCGGCGTCGAGGTTGCCATCGCCCTGGACGGTGCGCGCCGGCACGGTGATGCCGGTGGCCGAGCCCCCGGCGAACACCTCGGGGTTGGCGCTGGCGTCGAAGGCCGGGTTGAGGACGGCGCCGTCGCAGGCGCTGCCGGCCACGTGGGTGAGCTGGGCATCGACCACGGTCGAACCGGCCGGGAACGTCGACGGGGCGGCGAGCACGTCGTCGGTCAGCTGGATGTCGCTCAGCGGTTCGCGGCCGTTGTTGAACAGCGAGAGGCGGTAGCCGAAGCTGACGGTGTCGGCGGCGGTGCGCTCGGCGGGTTGGGTGAGCGACTTGCTCATGGCGCCGCAGTCCAGGCCGTCGGCGTTGGTCCCGAAGTTGGTGCGCGGGATGCGCACGAACGGTCCGCCGTTCACGCTCCACTTCAGCTCGACGGTGGATCCGGCGTGGGGGTCCATCAGGAACATCCGGAACGCCCGCACCTCGCCCTCGCAGACGTTGGCGTTGCCGACGGGAACGTCGAGGGTGAACGTCTGGTTGGTGACCACGCCGAACTCGGGGGAGCCTTCGCCGGTGAAGTGGAGGTTGTTGAGGTCGTCGTCGTCGGAGACCATGAAGGCCTGGTACTGCTGGCGGGCGACACCGCTGCTGTCGAGGTTGGTGGCCTGGAAGCTGATCGTGCCGCTGGGGTCCGACGGCAGGTACAGGTAGCCCTCGAGGATCGACCAGTCGGCCCGGT
>JBKEAH010000282.1:0-4542 GCA_047972065.1 Desertimonas sp. | reverse complement strand
CGACCACCGAGAACGCCTCGTTGATCTCGAACAGGTCGATGTCGTCGATCGACAGCCCGGCCTTGGCCAGCACCTTCTTCGCGGCGGGGACCGGGGCGTTGAGCATCAAGGTCGGGTCGTCGCCGATGTTGGCCATCGCGACGATGCGCGCCCGTGGCGTCCAGCCGTTGGCCTTGGCGGCGTCGGGGCTGGCGAGCAGGATGGCGGCGGCACCATCGACGACGCCCGAGCTGTTGCCGGCGTGGTGGACGTGGGTGATGTCGAGGTCGGGGTAGCGCGCCAGAACCATCGAGCGCAGCGTCGTGCCCTCACCGTCGAGCGGGACGTCGGCCATCGACGCGAACGACGGAGCCAGCTTGGCGAGCCCTTCGAGCGTGGTCTGGGGCCGCGGGAACTCCTCGTGATCGAGGGCGAGGCTGCCGTCCTCGTGGTGCACCGGCACGAGGCTGCGGTCGAAGCGGCCCTCCGCGATGGCCCGCGCCGCGCGCTGCTGGGACTCGAACGCGAGGGCGTCGAGCGCCTCGCGCTCGATGCCCTCCAGTGAGGCGATGGCGTCGGCGGCGACGCCCTGGTGGGTCTGGGGGTGCCGGGCTCGCAGGCGGGCATTGCCGGCGTCCATCAGCGGGCCCCGGGCCGAGAGCTGGAGCTCACCGAGCGAGGGGTGCAGCGACATCATCTCGCAGCCTCCGGCCACGATGACGTCTTCCAGGCCGCCCATGATCATGCCGGCCGCGAAGTTGGTCGTGGTGATCCCCGAGCCACAGAAGCGGTCCAGGGTGACACCCGATGCCTGCACGTCGTAGCCGGCGTCGAGCGCGGCCATCCGGGCGAGGTCGCCGCCCTGGGGGCCAACCTGCATCGAGGTGCCGAAGATCACGTCGTCGACCGCCGTGGTGTCGAGATCGTTGCGGTCACGGATCGCCGCCAGCACGGTGGCACCGAGCTGCTGGGGGTGGATCTCGGTCAGCGCCCCCTTGCCGGTCTTGCCGACGCCGCGCGGCGTCCGGCAGGCATCGATGATCAGGGCGTCGGTCATGTCGGCTCCTCGGGGGGTGCAGAGTGGTGGACCACGACGGTATCGACCGCCTCGCCGCCTGACCCAGCCCACCGAGGCGCCGAGGGTCGCAATCGTCGGTTGCGGTCGGCCGATCCGTCGTCGGCGACCGGCGGACGCGATGCTCGACCCCACATCATCTTGGAGGTCGTCAATGGGTTCGTTGCAAGGAAGGGTCGCCGTGATCACCGGCGCCGGTCGCGGCGTCGGGCGCGAGCACGCGCTGCTGTTCGCCGCCGAGGGCGCCAAGGTCGTCGTCAACGACCTGGGCGGCGGCACCGACGGCAGCGGATCCGATGCCACCGCCGCGCAGGAGGTCGTCGCCGAGATCGCCGCCGCCGGTGGTGAGGCCGTCGCCAGCCACCACGACGTCGCCGACGCCGAACAGGCCGAGGCGATGATCCGGCTGGCGATCGACACCTTCGGCGACGTGCACGCGCTCGTCAACAACGCCGGCATCCTGCGCGACCGCATGGTCTTTGGCATGTCGGATGCCGAGTGGGACGACGTCGTGCGCGTCCACCTGCGGGGACACTTCCTGCCCACCCGGGCGGCGGCCCGTCACTGGCGCGACCAGGCCAAGGCGGGCCAGGCCGTCAACGCCTCGGTGGTCAACACCACCTCGACATCCGGTCTGCTCTCCAACCCCGGGCAGACCAACTCCGGCGCCGCCAAGTCCGGCATCGCCACCTTCACCGAGATCTGCCAGAAGGAACTCGGCCGCTACGGCGTGCGGTCCAACGCCATCGCCCCGGCCGCCCGCACCCGGCTGACGATGACGGTGCCCGGTGCCGAGGAGCGCTACGAGGAGCGCGAACGTCAGCAGCACGCCGCCGGCTCCGAGTTCGACAAGAGCGACCCGGCCAACATCGCCCCGTTCGTCGCCTACCTGTCCACCGCCGGGTGTCCGATCGCCGGGAAGGTGTTCTTCGTGTGGGCCAACGAGGTCCGCCTCTTCCAGCCGTGGACGATGGTCGACACGATCAGCACCGAGGGGCGATGGACCGTCGAAGGTCTGGCTGCCGCCGCCGACAAATGGGGCGAGGTGACCTGGGACCAGTCGCTCGGCATCGAGTGATGTCGTGACCGCGCACCAGGGTCCGGTCGGTGACGAGCGCTGGTTCGCCAGCCGCGCTGCGGGCCGGCCGGCACGACGCCCGAACGTGGTGTTCATCCTCGCCGACGACCTCGGCTGGGCCGATCTCGGCTGCTACGGATCCGACGAGATCACGACCCCGAACCTCGACCGCCTGGCGGCGCAAGGCGTGCGGTTCACCCACGCCTACGCCTCGTCGCCGTGGTGTTCACCGACGCGCATCGCGCTCTACACCGGCCGATACCCCGGGCGCCTTCCCGCCGGGTTGGAGGAGCCGCTGCAGACCCGTACCGATGGGATGGGCATCCCCCACGACCACCCGACACTGGCATCGCTGCTGGTCGACGCCGGCTACGAGACGGCGATGTTCGGCAAGTGGCACTGCGGGTTCATGCCCTGGTACAGCCCGATGCGGTCGGGCTATCAGCGGTTCTACGGCTGCATCGACGGCGCCATCGACTACCACGAGCACATCGGCACCCTCGGTGAACCCGACCTGTGGGATGGGGAGACACCGGTCGTCGAGACCGGCTACTTCACCGACATGATCTCGGCACGCGCCGCCGAGTACGTCGCCGCCGAGCGCGACGCCCCCTTCTACCTCCAGCTCAACTACACGGCGCCACACTGGCCCTGGGAGGGACGCGACGACGCCGCCGTCGGCGCCCGCATCCGCGCCGACTACGAGGCCCAAGCGGCACCCAATGCCCTGCCGTTGTTCCATCATGACGGCGGTTCGCTCGACAAGTACCGCCAGTTGGTCGAGACGATGGACGAAGGCATCGGTGTCGTGCTCGATGCCCTCGACCGAGCGGGGCGGACCGACAACACCGTCGTGTGTTTCGCCTCCGACAACGGCGGCGAGCGCTGGTCGCGCAACTGGCCGTTCATCGGCGAGAAGGGGGACCTCACCGAAGGTGGCATCCGCGTGCCGTTCATCCTCCGCTGGCCGGCGGCCGTCGACCCGCGTCAGGTCTGCGCCGAGCCGCATCTGATGCTCGACTGGACGGCGACGATCCTCGACGCCGCCGGCACCGGACCGCATCCCGACCACCCGCTTGACGGCCCGAGCCTGTTGTCATGGCTGGTCGACGGGGCCGCGTACCCGGCCCACGATCTGTACTGGCGAATCTCCTCGCAGTCGGCGATCCGACGGGGCGACCACAAGTTGCTGGTCAGCCAACGGCCCGAGGCGTTCTCCGGGAACTGGCCGCTGATGCACCACACCCCCTTCGAGCACCTCTACGACGTGACCGTCGACGGCCGCGAGGCCGCCGAGTTGCGCGACCGCAACCCCGAGATCGTCGACGAACTGCGGGCGTCGCTGGCCGCCCTCGACGCCGCGATGCTGCCCTACCCGGCCGATCATCCGGGACTCCCCCGCCGCGCCGTGGGCACTCGACCGGCGATCAGCCAACCCGATTGACCGGGCTCAGGCGGCTCGCCGCCGGAGCCGAACCGGCACCCGCTCGGGGCCGACCACGAAGTTGCCGCGGCGCAACCGGGCGGGCCGGTCGGGTTCGGTCAGCTCGATCTCGTCGAAGCGATCGAGCAGCTCTTCGAACAGCACCTTGAGCTCGAGGCGCGCCAACGGTGCCCCGAGGCAGTGGTGACGCCCATAGGCGCCAAACGCCACGTGGGGGTTGGGGTCGCGGGTGACGTCGAAGCGGTAGGGGTCCTCGAACACCGCTTCGTCACGGTTGGCGGACGGGTACAGCAACAACATCCGGTCGCCCTCGCGGATCGATTGGCCGCACAGCTCGACATCGCGGGTCGCCGTCCGGTTCATGTTCTTGACCGGGGTTGCCCACCGCAGCATCTCCTCGACCGCCGCCGGGATCAGTCCGGGATCGTCACGCAGACGGGCGAGTTGATCGGGGTGACGCAGCAACACATCGGCGCCCGCCGAGATGACATGACGGGTCGTCTCGTCGCCGCCGACCAGCACCAGCATCGACTCGAACATCAGGTCGACATCGTTGAGCCGCTGCCCGTCGCGCTCGGCGTCACACATCAGGCTGATCAGGTCGTGGTTGCCGCGGCCGCGAACCTGCGCGGCATGCCCGAGGATGTAGTCGTTCCACTCCAGGATCGCTCGCTCGATCTGGTCGACCAGCTCGGCGTCACCGGCGGCGAACAGATCCGACCAATGCAGCAGCCGGGCATGATCGGTCTCCGGCAGCCCCATCAGGTTGCCGATCATGTACATCGGCAGCGGGGTGGCGATGTCGGCGACGAGATCACATTCGCCGTGGTCGGCGGCGGCGTCGAGCAGCTCGCCGACCTTGGTCCGTAGATAGGGCTCGTAGTCGACGACCCGGCGAACGGTGAACCCGTTCTTGACGATCCCACGGCGGAACGAGTGCGGCGGTCCGTCCATGTTGATCATGCT